>NZ_CM180142.1:0-317500 GCF_059039125.1 Streptococcus sp. NSSLK0004
GTGGAAAATGAACAAATTTTTTGGCAACGAGTTTTAGAATTAGCACAAGCCAATCTCAAGCAATCTGCTTTTGAATTCTTTGTTTCTCAGGCAAAACTAATCAGTATTCAAGATAACCAAGCAACTATCTTCTTAGATAGTCCCTTCAAGAAGCTATTTTGGGAAGAGAATTTAAAAGATGTTATCCTTACAGCAGGATTTGAAATCTACAATAATCAGATAAAAATAAATTATCAGTTTTCTGAAGTCAATCTACAGCCTATTCCGCACAAAATTGATGAGAATCCGGTCAATGATTACCAAGTTATTTCGCAGATAGAAACCAATAATCAGCCTATTCACTCAGATATAAAACCCCAGTACAACTTTGCAAACTTTGTTCAAGGTGATAATAACCAATGGGCAAAAGCCGCAGCACTAGCTGTTTCTGATAACCTAGGTGGACTTTACAATCCTCTATTTATCTTTGGAGGACCTGGTCTTGGTAAGACACACTTACTGAATGCGATAGGCAACAAAGTGCTAACAGATAATCCTGTAGCGCGTATAAAATATGTATCTTCTGAAACCTTTATCAACGAGTTTTTGGAGCATCTTCGACTTAATGAAATGGAGAAATTCAAAAAAACCTATCGCAACCTGGATTTGCTCTTGATTGATGACATTCAATCCTTACGCAATAAGGCCTCAACTCAAGAAGAATTTTTCCACACCTTTAATGCCCTGCATGATAAAAATAAACAAATTGTCCTCACAAGTGACCGAAATCCTGATTATCTGGACAATTTGGAAGAACGATTAGTAACACGTTTTAAATGGGGATTGACCAGCGAGATTACACCACCTGATCTGGAGACACGAATCGCTATTCTACGGAATAAATGTGAAGAGTATCCTTACGACTTTACAAATGATACACTTTCTTATCTAGCTGGACAGTTTGATTCTAATGTCCGTGATTTAGAAGGAGCTCTTAAGGATATTCATCTCCTTGCAACTATGCGAAATCTAACAGAGATTACAGTTGATGTCGCTGCTGAGGCCATTCGCTCTCGTAAACAAACTAATCCGCAAAATATCCTCATTTCTATTGAAACAATTCAAAAAGAAGTTGGGAATTTCTACGGTGTCAGCGTCAAGGAATTAAAAGGTGCAAAACGTGTAC
Source organism: Streptococcus sp. NSSLK0004 (assembly GCF_059039125.1). NCBI lineage: Bacteria > Bacillati > Bacillota > Bacilli > Lactobacillales > Streptococcaceae > Streptococcus > Streptococcus sp. NSSLK0004. Next base: position 1,166 of record NZ_CM180142.1, read on the forward strand.
AAAATATTGTACATGCTCGACAAGTTGCTATGTATCTGGCGCGTGAGATGACTGATAACTCTCTCCCAAAAATAGGGAAAGAATTTGGAAATCGCGATCACACTACTGTTATGCACGCTTATAATAAAATAAAAAGTATGCTTGTAGAAGACGACAATCTAGAGATTGAGTTAACTACAATAAAGAATAAATTACGTTAATGTGGATAACTTTTTCAATTTTAGAGATTTTTTCCACAAGTTGTGAACAAGTTCTTTTCCTTATCCTTCTTGACTTGAAGGGATTTTTCCACAGATTTCACAGATACTACTATTACTATTAACCTTATTATCTATAAAAAAGGAGAATCCATGATTCAATTTTCTATCAACAAAACAGTTTTTCTGCAAGCTCTTAATATAACCAAACGAGCGATCAGTAGTAAAAATGCTATTCCCGTTCTTTCAACAGTTAAGATTGAAGTTTCAACAGATGGAATTACCTTAACAGGTTCGAATGGACAGATTTCAATCGAAAACTTTATCTCAGTTCAAGATGAAAATGCTGGACTTTTGATTTCTTCAACAGGTTCTGTTCTTTTAGAAGCAACTTTCTTTATTAATGTGGTATCAAGTTTACCAGATATTGTTGTGAATTTTAATGAAATAGAGCAGAAGCAAGTTGTATTAACTAGTGGTAAATCAGAAATTACTCTGAAAGGAAAAGAAGCAGAACAATATCCTCGTTTACAGGAAGTACAAACTACAAAACCCTTAGTATTAGAAACAAAGGTTCTTAAACAAACTATTAATGAAACAGCTTTTGCAGCTTCTACACAAGAAAGTCGACCAATTTTAACAGGTGTTCACTTTGTTTTGACTGAAAACAATCAATTAAAAACAGTAGCAACAGATTCTCATCGTATGAGTCAGCGTAAACTACTACTTGAAAAATCTGGGGATAACTTCGATGTCGTTATTCCAAGTCGTTCTTTACGTGAGTTTTCAACAGTTTTTACAGACGAAGTAGAAACTGTTGAGGTTTTCTTCTCTAACAACCAGTTACTCTTCAGAAGTGAACATATCAGTTTTTACACGCGCCTTCTTGAAGGAACATATCCAGATACAGATCGATTGATTCCAGCAGATTTTAATACCGTTGTAGTCTTTGATACGGCTAATCTTCGTCATGCTATGGAGCGTGCTCGTCTTTTGTCAAATGCAACTCAGAACGGTACAGTAAAACTTGAAATTTCTAACGGTTTAGTATCAGCGCATGTTAATTCACCAGAAGTTGGTAAAGTAAATGAAGAATTAGATGTGTTAGAAGTTACTGGTGATAATTTAGTAATTAGTTTTAATCCAAGTTATCTAATTGAAGCATTGAAAGCAACTAGCAGTGAGCAAGTTAAAGTGAGCTTTATTTCAGCAATTCGACCATTCACTATGGTACCAAATATTGAGGGAGAAGATTTTATACAACTGATTACACCTGTTCGTACTAATTAAATTCTTCTAAATTTGACCCGAAAGGGTCTTTTTTTTGGTATACTAGAAAGAAAAATAAATGATATGAATGATAAAATGAAACTATATATATTAGCGAATCCTAAGGCGGGAAGCCAGACAGCAGATAACATTATTGTCAAAATTCGTCGTCAATATCCACAATTTACTCTTCATATTTACAATACTCGCGGAGTTGATGATGAGTACCAACAAATCCAATCAATAATGGAACAGTTTGATACCTATCAGGACAAATTATTGATACTAGGCGGAGATGGGACTTTATCCAAGGCTTTAAAATACCTTCCAGAAACAGTACCTTTTGCTTACTATCCAACTGGATCAGGAAATGATTTTGCGCGTTCTATGGGGATTGAGAGGCTAGAACAGGTTATAGAAGCCCTCCTAACAGATAGAATTCTTCCCATAACAGTTTTGAAAAGTAATTTAGGTATTGTAGTAAATAGTTTGGATATGGGGTACTCGGCTCAAGTGATCGCTTATTCAGTCAATTCTAAGTTAAAAAAATGGTTAAATAGCATTAAACTAGGTAAACTGACTTATTTATTTTTTGGAATTCGTAGCTTGCTAAGCCGTGCTAAATTGACAGTAACAGTGAGTATGGATGGTCAAAAACAAATCTTGGAAGATGTATTTTTCTTATCTTTTGCCAATAACACCTATTTTGGAGGTGGAATTATGATTTGGCCAGATGCTAGTGCGCATCAAAAACAGATTGATCTTGTTTGGTTTAAACGAGGTAACTTAATTCAACGGATTCAAGCACTACTGGACTTACTTTTTAAACGCCATTATCAATCTTCTGTTCTACACCATAGCCATGCTCAGGTAGTTACTGTTGCAGCAAATCAAGAATTAACTTTACAAGTGGATGGAGAATTATGTCAGTCTAAAGAGGTGACCCTATCTTGCCAGCAACGTCAGATTTATCGATAAGGAGAAAGTATGTATCAATTAGGATCATTTGTCGAAATGAAAAAGCCCCATGCCTGTGTCATAAAATCGACCGGCAAGAAGGCCAATAAATGGGAGGTTATCCGTCTAGGAGCGGATATCAAAATCCGTTGTACCAATTGTGACCATGTGGTTATGATGAGCCGGCATGATTTTGAACGAAAAATGAAACAAGTTCTGTCGAGTGAAGCTTAGTTGACAACTTGCAACTGCTGGTTGCGTTACTTGTAGAACTATTGCTAGTAAAGGACTCATATCTAAGTTATACTAAACTTAGAAAAAAGAGGAGGAAATAACTATGACTCTATTAGCACAACAAATCAAGAATTTACGCACAAGTCACCAGCTATCCCAAGATGAGTTGGCAGAGAAACTCTATATTTCCCGTCAGGCTGTTTCCAAGTGGGAAAATGGCGAAGCAACGCCAGATATCGACAAACTGGTCCAGCTGTCAGAAATTTTTGGTGTCAGTCTGGATTATCTGGTTTTAGGAAAAGAACCTGAGAAGGAAATTGTGGTGGAACAACGAGGAAAAATGAATGGTTGGGAATACATGAACGAAGAATCCAAACGACCTCTTACAAGAGGAGATATTATCTCTCATTTTTGTTGCAGTTGTTGTTTTAGGTTCATTTTTCATTATGCATTATTTTTAACGAAGCTTGCCAATCGGCAAGCTTTTTCTCTATTTTTCTGCTATAATAGTCATGATTGAATTTTTAATTGGAGAGTAAAGATATGGCTTTAACAGCAGGAATCGTCGGTTTGCCAAACGTTGGTAAATCAACCCTATTTAACGCAATTACCAAGGCAGGAGCAGAGGCTGCCAACTATCCCTTTGCGACCATTGATCCAAACGTCGGTATGGTAGAAGTGCCTGATGAGCGTTTGCAGAAGTTGACAGAACTCATTACCCCTAAAAAGACAGTTCCAACCACTTTTGAATTTACCGATATTGCCGGTATCGTAAAAGGTGCCTCTAAAGGTGAAGGGCTTGGAAATAAATTCTTGGCCAATATCCGTGAGGTCGACGCCATTGTCCATGTAGTTCGTGCCTTTGACGATGAAAATGTCATGCGTGAACAAGGTCGTGAAGACGCCTTTGTGGATCCAATCGCAGATATTGATACCATTAACCTAGAATTGATTTTGGCGGACCTAGAGAGCATCAACAAACGCTATGCGCGTGTAGAAAAAATGGCCCGTACGCAAAAAGACAAGGATTCTGTCGCAGAATTTGCCGTTCTTGAAAAAATCAAGCCAGTCCTTGAAGACGGAAAATCTGCTCGTACAGTTGACTTCACAGATGAAGAACAAAAAATCGTTAAGCAACTCTTCCTCTTGACCACCAAGCCAGTCCTCTATGTTGCCAACGTCGATGAAGACAAGGTAGCAGATCCTGAGTCTATCAGCTATGTGCAGCAAATCCGTGACTTTGCCGCAACAGAAAATGCAGAGGTAGTCGTTATCTCTGCGCGTGCTGAAGAAGAAATTTCTGAACTAGATGATGAAGATAAGGGTGAATTTTTAGAAGCCCTCGGCTTGACAGAATCTGGCGTGGATAAGTTGACACGTGCTGCTTACCACTTGTTAGGTCTTGGAACCTACTTCACAGCAGGCGAAAAAGAAGTTCGTGCTTGGACCTTCAAACGTGGTATGAAAGCACCACAGTGTGCAGGAATTATCCACTCAGACTTCGAAAAAGGCTTTATCCGTGCTGTCACAATGTCCTATGATGATTTGATTCAATACGGCTCTGAGAAGGCTGTCAAGGAAGCAGGACGCCTTCGTGAAGAAGGAAAAGAGTACGTTGTTCAAGATGGGGACATCATGGAGTTCCGCTTTAACGTATAATAGAAAATTAGGTTGGAAAGAATTTTCCAGCCTTTTGGTATTGTAAGGAGAAAAAATGACACGATTAATCATAGGTCTTGGAAATCCTGGAGACCGCTATTTTGAAACCAAACACAATGTTGGTTTTATGTTATTGGATAAAATTGCCAAACGTGAAAATGTGACCTTTAGTCACGATAAGATTTTTCAAGCTGATATTGCAACTACTTTTATTGATGGTGAAAAAATTTATCTGGTCAAACCAACCACCTTTATGAATGAGTCAGGAAAAGCAGTCCATGCTTTGATGACCTATTATGGCTTGGATGAGACAGATATTCTAGTTGCCTACGATGATTTGGATATGGCAGTTGGGAAAATCCGTTTTCGCCAAAAAGGTTCAGCAGGCGGCCACAATGGAATTAAGTCTATTGTCAAACATATTGGAACGCAAGAATTTGACCGTATCAAGATTGGAATAGGTCGTCCAAAAGGTCAGATGAGTGTTGTCAATCATGTCTTATCAGGATTTGACACAGAAGACCGCATCGAAATTGATCTAGCTTTAGAGAAACTTGACAAGGCTGTCAACTTTTATCTGGAAGAAGACGATTTTGATACCATTATGAGAAAGTTTAATGGCTAATGAATATACTAGATATACTTCACAAGAACAAGCAAATCAATCAATGGCAGTCTGGTTTAAACAAATCAACACGTCAGTTACTATTAGGATTGTCTGGCACCAGTAAGTCATTAGTCATGGCGACTGCCTATGATAGTTTGGCTGAGAAAATAATGATTGTAACGGCTAGTCAGAATGAAGCGGAGAGGTTGGCTACAGATTTATCAGCCATTATAGGTAGTGAGAATATTTACAACTTCTTTACAGATGATAGTCCTATTGCCGAGTTTGTATTTGCTTCAAAGGAACGGACGCAGTCAAGAATTGATAGCTTGAATTTTCTGACCGATCCAACTCAGTCCGGAGTTCTAGTTGTTAGCATGGCTGCTTGTCGCGTTTTATTACCAAGTCCTACAGTTTACAGGAACTCTAAAATTAAGATAGAGATTGGTCAAGAAATTGAAATTGACAAACTTGTAAAGAAACTTGTCAATGTAGGTTACAAAAAAGTTTCCCGTGTTTTGACCAAAGGAGAATTTAGTCAACGTGGTGATATTCTAGATATTTTTGATATGCAAGCAGCATCTCCCTATCGTTTAGGGTTCTTTGGTGATGAAATTGATGGAATCCGTATTTTTGATGTCGATAGTCAAAAGTCTTTAGAGAATCTTGATGAGATTAGTTTAAATCCAGCATCAGATATTATTTTGTCCTCTATTGATTATGAGCGAGCTAGTCAGAAAATCCAAACCTCTATTGACCAGTCTACTAGTGAGGAACAGGAGTCCTATTTACGAGAAGTGTTGGCAGATATGCAGACGGAATATCGTCACCCTGATTTGCGCAAGTTTTTATCCTTTTTGTATGAACAATCATGGACCTTGTTGGATTACTTGCCAAAGGGTTCCCCACTTTTTTTAGATGATTTTCATAAAATAGCTGATAGGCAGGCCCAGTTTGAAAAAGAAGTTGCAGAGCTCTTGACAGATGATTTACAAAAAGGTAAATCTGTGTCAAGTTTGCGCTATTTTGCATCAACTTATTCTGAATTAAGAAAGTACAAACCTGCCACCTTCTTTTCAAGTTTTCAAAAAGGCTTAGGAAATGTTAAATTTGATGCTCTCTATCAATTTACACAACATCCTATGCAGGAATTTTTCCATCAAATTCCTCTCTTGAAAGAAGAATTAGCCCGTTATGCAAAATCCAATAACACGGTCATTATTCAAGCAAGTTCTGAGACAAGTTTACAGACTTTACAAAAATCTTTACAGGAGTATGATATTCAGCTACCTACCTATCCATCGGATAAATTAGTAGAAAGTCAACAACAAGTGACCATTGGTCAGTTAGCTTCTGGATTTCATTTGATGGATGAGAAGTTCGTTCTCATTACTGAAAAAGAGATTTTTAATAAAAAAATTAAGCGTAAGGTCCGTAGAACTAATATTTCTAATGCTGAGCGCATTAAGGACTATAGTGAGCTAGCTGTTGGTGACTATGTCGTTCACCATGTTCACGGGATTGGCCAGTACTTAGGGATAGAAACCATTGAAATTTCAGGCATTCATCGTGATTATGTGACCGTTCAGTATCAAAATGCCGACCGCATTTCCATTCCTGTAGAGCAGATTGATCTCCTTTCCAAATACTTAGCGTCTGATGGAAAAGCTCCAAAAGTTAATAAACTAAACGATGGTCGTTTCCAACGAACCAAGCAAAAAGTTCAGAAGCAGGTAGAGGATATTGCGGATGATTTGATTAAGCTTTACGCTGAACGTAGTCAGTTGAAAGGTTTTGCCTTTTCACCGGATGATGAAAATCAAGTTGAATTTGACAACTACTTTACACATGTGGAAACAGATGATCAACTCCGTTCTATTGATGAAATCAAAAAAGACATGGAAAAAGACTCTCCAATGGATCGCCTGTTAGTAGGAGATGTTGGATTTGGTAAGACAGAAGTAGCCATGCGAGCCGCCTTTAAAGCTGTTAATGATGGCAAGCAAGTAGCTATTCTTGTTCCAACAACTGTTTTAGCCCAGCAACATTATGCTAATTTCCAGGAACGATTTGCTGAATTTCCTGTCAATGTGGATGTTATGAGTCGTTTTAAAACAAAGGCAGAGCAGGAAAAAACGCTTGAGAAGCTAAAAAAAGGCCAAGTTGACATCTTGATTGGTACCCATCGCCTTCTATCAAAAGATGTTGTTTTTGCTGATTTAGGTTTACTGGTTATTGACGAAGAGCAACGGTTTGGTGTCAAGCATAAGGAACGCTTGAAGGAATTAAAAAAGAAGATTGATGTCCTGACCTTGACTGCAACCCCAATTCCTCGTACCTTACAAATGTCTATGTTGGGAATCCGTGATTTATCAGTAATTGAGACGCCACCGACCAATCGCTATCCTGTCCAAACCTATGTCATGGAAACAAATCCTTCCGTTATTCGAGATGCAATGCTTCGTGAGATAGATCGTGGAGGACAGGTTTACTATCTTTACAACAAAGTTGACACCATTGAGCAAAAAGTTTCGGAATTAAAAGAATTAGTTCCAGAAGCAACCATCGGATACGTCCATGGTCAAATGTCGGAAATTCAGCTAGAAAATACCCTTTATGCCTTTGTTGAGGGCGAATATGATATCTTAGTAACCACAACAATCATTGAAACAGGTGTCGACATTCCAAATGCGAATACCTTATTTATTGAAAATGCAGATCATATGGGTCTGTCAACCCTCTATCAACTTCGAGGACGTGTAGGTCGTTCCAGTCGGATTGCCTATGCCTATCTAATGTATCGTCCTGACAAATCCTTAACAGAAGTTGCTGAAAAGCGTTTGGAAGCTATTAAAGGCTTTACAGAACTAGGATCAGGTTTCAAGATTGCTATGCAAGATTTGTCTATTCGTGGAGCGGGGAATATCTTAGGAGCTGCCCAGTCAGGCTTTATCGATTCAGTAGGTTACGAACTTTATTCACAGCTGTTAGAACAGGCAATTTTAGAAAAACAAGGTAAGACAGCCCAACGTCAGAAGAGTAATTCTGAGGTTAATCTACAGATTGATGCCTATTTACCAAGTGATTATATTGCTGACCAACGTCAAAAAATTGAAATCTACAAACGTATTAAGAATATTGACAGTCGTGTAAACTATCAAGAATTACAGGAAGAATTGATTGACCGCTTTGGAGAATATCCAGATGTCGTAGCTTACTTACTTGAAATTGGGCTCCTAAAATCTTATCTGGACCAAGTCTTCTGTCATACAGTTCTAAGACGACAACACCAAGTAATCATTACATTTGAAACAATGGCTGGTCAAATTTTCTTAACGCAGGATTATTTTGAAGCCTTGTCAGTTACTCATTTGAAAGCACAAATATCGGAAAATCAAGGCAAGTTAGCAGTCGTTTTTAACGTTCAACAGAAAAAAGAATATGAAATCTTAGAAGAATTGATTTCTTTTGCTGAAAAACTGCAAGAAATAAAGACAAGAAAGGCAGAATAAATTTCTCAATTAAATGAAAAAATGGTAAAATACTTACTTGAGGTAAAGATATGAGACTAGATAAATATTTAAAAGTTTCTCGCATTATCAAGCGTCGGACAGTTGCAAAGGAAGTTGCTGATAAAGGAAGAATAAAAGTCAATGGTATTTTGGCTAAATCTTCAACAGATTTGAAAGTAAATGATCAGGTTGAAATCCAATTCGGTAACAAACTATTAACTGTTAAAGTCCTTGAAATGAAAGATTCGACTAAAAAAGAAGATGCACTGAAAATGTATGAAATTATCAGTGAAAAAAGGATAGAAAAAGATGAAGAAATCTAATATTCTCCAAATAAATAACCAATATATTCAAGAAGAATTACGTAAAACACTTCTGAATAAGCAAGAAAAAAGTAGAAAAAATCGTTTTATGGGGATGATATTGATTTTGGTTGTTTTTCTCTTTATTCTTCCAACATACAATTTAGTAGAAAGTTACCAGAAACTACAAGAACAAGAAAATCAATTGTCAACACTAGAAGCACGTTATGAGGAATTAAGCAAACAGCAAGAAAAAGAGGCTGCTCTGGTGAAGAAATTAGAAAATGAAGATTACGCAGCAAAATATATTCGTGCAAAGTATCAGTATTCAAAAGAAGATGAATTTATTTATAATATTCCAGGATTGTTACCAAAATGACAGAGAATATCTTACAAGTTGTAGAAAAATTTTTAACTTATTCAGAGACAAAATTAGAAGAATTAGCTGAAAAAAATCAATCGTTGAAGTTAGATGATGAGATAGAAAAGTAGGAAGGAGGGACTATGAAGAAAGTTTTATTAGTTCTTGTCTGTCCTGTACTATTTGCTAGTATTCCTATTGATAGTACAGAAATTCCTTTTGAATTATCAAATCAGAATTATTACCAGTTGACTGCCCAAGTTTTTACTAATGACATTCGTACGATTCCCTCTAATCCGAATGTTTATCATGAAATTTTTACTTATTTTGACAAAGAATTGACAGAAGTTGATGATCAGATTCAACCTAATCAACCATTCACTATCATAGGAGTAGATGTTAATCAAAACAATCAGCTAATATTCCAACTTTCAAATAAAAGTTATATTCAAGCGGACGCTAGTGTTATATATGATGATGTTATTCTCGCTCAAGAAAGTACTAAAGTAACTTATTGGTTAAAAAAAGGTTTTCAAGTTTACTCTAATCCAATCATTAATCAAGGAAAAAAAATCGCTACTACTCAAAAAGCTTATTCTTCGGTTGAAGCGACAGAGATTGTAGACACTCATAGAGGACAATTTGCAAAGATTGAAGGAGTAGGATGGATTAGTACAGATGATCTCTCTTTGACAGATAATCGAATGGAAGCTGTTCAGGAATTGCTCAATAGTCGTTATCAAAATGCTACTAATATTTCAGTTTATGTAAAACAACTGTCAACTCAAAATACGGCAGGTGTTCATCAAGATAGAATGATGTATGCTGCTAGTGTTACAAAGTTAGCTACACTATATTATGTACAACACCAACTAGACCAAGGTAAGTATCAACTGTCACAAGGTTTACAATATGTGAAACAAACAGAGGAATTCAAAGGTGCTTACATTCCAACAGGAAGCGGTAGTATTGTTAAAAATCCTGATAATATCCATTATCGCATTGATGATTTAATCAATCGAGTAGCAAAAGAATCAGACAATGTGGCCAGTAATATTCTTGCTTACTATATAACTAACCAGTTTGATGATGATTTTACTAAGACAATTACGGATATTACAGGACAAAGATGGGATATGGAGAACCGGCAAGCCAATGCTAAAATGGCTGGTCAACTCATGGAAGAAATTTACTATCAAGGAGGGTATGTCTTGGGAAGTTTACAATCCACGAACTTTGATAACCAACGAATTTCTCGAGATATAAATACGACGGTTGCTCACAAAATAGGAGATGCTTATGACTTTAGGCACGACGTGGCAATTATTTATGCCGATTCTCCATTTGTGTTATCCATTTTTACTGAAAATTCAACTTATGATATGATTTCTCAAATAGCAAATGATGTTTATGGTATTTTAAAATGATGGAAGAAAAGTTTTTAAAAGTGACACAAGCTGGTCACTTTTTTGATAAACATAATCGAGTATTGATTGCTGTTTCAGGCGGAAAAGACTCAATGAATCTCTTAAATTGTCTGTTTATCAATAAATCGAAGTTAGATATCGAGTTAGGTATTGCCCATGTTAACCATAAGCAACGTCCGGAATCGGATGAGGAAGAAGCATATTTAATAAAATGGGCTAACCAACACAATATCCCTATATACAATAAAAGTTTTACAGGAAAATTTTCTGAGAAAAATGCTCGTGATTTTCGTTATCACTTTTTTGCTGACATTATGGAAAAAGAAGGTTTTTCTGCCTTAGTGACCGCACATCATGCTGATGATCAAGCAGAAACCATTTTTATGCGTATGCTACGAGGGAGTCGATTGATTCATCTAGGTGCCATGCAGTCTGTTCAGGAATTTGCGAATGGACAATTGATTCGCCCTTTCCTCTCATTAAAAAAAGAAGAACTGGATACTCTATTTCATTTTGAAGATATTAGTAATAGCTCAGATACCTACCTTCGAAATCGCATACGACACCAGTATATTCCTCAATTAAAAAAAGAAAATCCCAAATTTTCTCAGGCTTTGATTGACTTAGGTCAGGAAAGTCAATTGTTATACCAAGCGTTTAAAGATTTAACAGTCAATCTTGATATAACTGATTTATCAGTGTTTCATCAATTGACTCCTGCTGTCCAATTTTTCTCTCTCCAAACATACCTAGAAAATTTTCCAGATTTACAATTGACAAAATCCCATTTTGAAGAAGTATTAGCTATTTTGCGCAATAAAGCTAATTATTATCATCCCCTAAAAAATGGATATTTCTTACAAAAAGATTATCAAAGTTTTAAAATTGAAAAAATGAGTCCTCAGACCGATAGGAAACTTCAGTCTCACATGGTAAAATCAGAGGGAATTTTTCATTTTTCAGATTATATTCTTTCTATTAATCAAGCTATTGAAAATCCAGATCAAATTATATACCTTCAACAGCACTTTCCTATCATTATAAGAGGGCGTAGAATAGCAGACAGGATTCAGGTCAATGGTTTAGAAAAAAAAGTCAGCCGTTATTTTATTGACCAAAAAATCCCACAATCTCTTCGTGACGCCACACCACTTGTGGAACAAGATGGAAAAATCTATGGAATTTTTAATATCGTTGCTAGTGATTTGAGTAAATCTTTGAAAAATGATATAATGAAGTTTACATTATATATAAAACGAAAGAAGTAAAAATATGTTGGAAAAAGACATCAAAAAGGTTTTGATTACAGAGGAAGAAATCGCAACAAAAGCTAGGGAACTAGGTAAAGTATTAACAGAAGAATATGCAGGTAAGAACCCTATCTTAATCGGAATTTTAAAAGGTTCTATTCCGTTTATGGCTGAATTAATCAAACATATAGATACTCATATTGAGACGGATTATATGGTAGTTTCTAGCTATCATGGTGGAACAGAAAGTAGTGGTACAGTTAAAATTATAAAGGATTTAGATAGTAGTGTAGCTGGTCGTCATATTCTTTTTATAGAAGATATTATTGATACAGGCCGCACGCTTAAAGAACTTCGTGAACTTTTCGCATTGCGCCAACCTGCTTCAATAAAAATTGCAACTTTACTGGATAAACCAGAGGGCCGTGTTGTTGAAATTGAAGCAGATTATTCCTGTTTTACTATTCCAAATGAATTTGTGGTTGGATTTGGTTTAGATTACAATGAAAATTATCGCAATTTACCATATGTAGGTATTTTGAAAGAAGAAGTATATACAAACTAGAAAAAGGTCACTAGATTATTTATGAACAATCAACAGAATAGAGGATTTATTCGAAATCCTTTTCTCATTATTTTAATTATAGCTACTTTAATTACAGGATATCAGTTTGTCAGTGCTGGTCGACAAACATCCAGTCAGGAAATTAGTTACTCTCAGGTAATTGAAGAACTAAAAGCAAATAATGTAAAAGAACTAACTTATCAACCAGATGGTAGTATTATTACTATCTCGGGAGTTTATAAAGAAGCTAAAAAGACAAAAAATGAAGTAGCAAGCGCTATTAAGTTATTTGAAGTTTCAGGGACAACAACCTATAACAATTTTAATTCTATTACTTTAGCATCTGAAACCACTCTTGCAGAACTACAGACACTGGCAAGTGAAAACAATATAGAAGTGACTGTTAAACAAGAAAGTTCTAATAGTATATGGTTAAGTTTACTAATTAATATCGTTCCTTTAGTTATCATCGGTGTATTTTTAATGATGATGATGAATCAAGGGGGAAATGGCGCTCGAGGCGCTATGAACTTTGGTCGTAATAAAGCTAAGGCTTTAGAACAAAGTAAAGTAAAAGTTCGCTTTTCTGATGTTGCAGGTGCAGAAGAAGAAAAACAAGAATTAGTAGAAGTTGTAGAATTTTTAAAAGATCCAAAGCGTTTTACTAAACTTGGTGCGCGTATTCCAGCAGGTGTCTTACTAGAAGGCCCTCCTGGAACAGGTAAAACTCTCTTAGCAAAAGCAGTAGCTGGTGAAGCAGGTGTGCCATTTTTCTCTATTTCAGGGTCAGATTTTGTAGAAATGTTTGTCGGTGTCGGAGCTAGTCGTGTTCGTTCTTTGTTTGAGGATGCAAAAAAAGCTGCACCTGCTATTATCTTTATCGACGAAATCGATGCTGTTGGTCGCCAACGTGGCGTAGGCATGGGTGGCGGTAATGATGAACGTGAGCAAACCCTCAACCAGCTTTTGATTGAAATGGATGGTTTTGAAGGCAATGAAGGTATTATTGTCATTGCAGCAACCAACCGTAGTGACGTTCTTGATCCAGCCCTTCTTCGTCCAGGACGTTTTGACCGTAAAGTATTAGTTGGTCGTCCAGATGTCAAAGGACGTGAAGCTATTCTCAAAGTTCATGCCAAAAATAAACCGTTGGCTGATGATGTTGATTTAAAATTGGTTGCCCAACAAACACCAGGATTTGTCGGTGCAGATTTGGAAAATGTCCTCAATGAAGCAGCATTAGTTGCAGCACGCCGAAATAAAGCGAAGATTGACGCATCCGATATCGATGAAGCTGAAGATCGGGTTATAGCCGGTCCTTCCAAGAAAGACCGTCAAATTTCAGCCAAAGAACGCGAAATCGTTGCTTACCATGAAGCAGGACATACCATTGTCGGACTTGTTCTATCAAATGCTCGCGAAGTACATAAGGTTACAATTGTTCCGCGTGGTCGAGCAGGCGGATACATGATTGCGCTTCCTAAAGAAGACCAAATGCTTCTCTCAAAAGAAGATATGAAAGAGCAATTGGCTGGACTCATGGGTGGTCGTGTTGCAGAAGAAATTATTTTTAATACTCAAACGACAGGTGCTTCAAATGACTTTGAGCAAGCAACTCAAATGGCACGTGCTATGGTCGCTGAGTACGGTATGAGTGAAAAAATGGGGCCAATGCAATATGAAGGCAGCCATGCTATGTTTGGTGGACAAACAACTCAAAAATATATTTCAGAACAAACTGCTTATGAATTGGATACGGAAGTTCGTGGTTTATTGACTGAAGCACACAACAAAGCAGCGGAAATCATTCAAGATAACCGTGAGAAACATCAGCTTATTGCAGAAGCTCTTCTTAAATATGAAACCCTAGACAGTATTCAAATTAAAGCTTTATATGAAACAGGTCAAATGCCAACTGAAACAGAAGAAAATGATGAAGAAGTTCGCCCTCTATCATATGAAGAAGTCAAAGAGAAAATGTCTGAAGAAAAGTAACTTCTCTTAATAACCAATAGATTGATTTTAGATTGAAGAAAAAATTATTGTTTTTTCTTCAATCTTTTTTTTTATTCCAAAAAGTAGCATAGAAATAATAAATGCCATGGTCTATTCATATTTTGAGTTCAGTCTGTGCATTAGTATAGCTGCAGTATAACTATTAGAAAAAATGATTTAGGGAACAAAGAACATAGATATTTAGATGACAAAAATGTCCTTTTCATCTAGTAAAGAGATAGGGTAGACTAATGTTATCTAAACGAATAAAGGAGCTATACGAATGGAATTTTCACACATATATGCCAAGGTTAGGGGTATTGTCCATAAGGCGCGCAAGGATTATTACATAAAATTGTGGGAAAGAGAAGATTGGGAACAAGAGGGTATGCTAATACTCCATTAATTACTCTTGCGTCACCCTGATTTAGTGAAGCAAGAGCGTCAACTATATTGCTACTTCAAGGTCAAGTTTCGGAATCATATAAAGGATTTAGTTCGTAAACAAGAAAGTCAAAAACGTCAATTCGATCGGATGCCGCATGAAGATATTCATGATTTATCTCATATGATTGGCAGTCCAGGTCTCCTCAATGATGAGTTGATAGTATTACGTGAAAGGCTCAGTTCATATCGGGCACAACTCAGTCCCTCCCAAGAAGAACAATATAACCAGCTGATTAGTGGTCGTAGTTTCAAAGGGCGTCGCCAAATGCTTCGGGAGTTAGAAGAGCACTTATCAGATTTCCGAGGATGAATAATCCATTTTCAGACAGAGGAAGCATTATAGAACGAAGGGAATCGAAATGATTATACTCTTTCAATTTCTAGATTCCCTAGTTCTCTTCAGCCCATCGCTAGAAAAACAAAAAAAGTTTAAAAAAAGTCAAAAAAGGTGTTGACAAGAAAAATGGAGTCTGATATACTGATATAGTTGTCGCTTGAGAGAGCGGTAGACAAGACCTTTGAAAATTAAAGAAGACGAACCAAACGTGCAGGGTGATTTATCTAAAGGATAAATCGTCAATGACAAAACAAAACAATAAAACGGAAAGCTAGTCATAGCTTGAGTTTGAATCAAAACTTTTTATGAGAGTTTGATCCTGGCTCAGGACGAACGCTGGCGGCGTGCCTAATACATGCAAGTGGAACGCACTTATTTCACCGGAGCTTGCTCCACCGAGATAAGTGAGTCGCGAACGGGTGAGTAACGCGTAGGTAACCTGCCTCATAGCGGGGGATAACTATTGGAAACGATAGCTAATACCGCATAACAGTATTTACTGCATGGTAGATGCTTGAAAGAAGCAACTGCTTCACTATGAGATGGACCTGCGTTGTATTAGCTAGTTGGTGGGGTAACGGCTCACCAAGGCTTCGATACATAGCCGACCTGAGAGGGTGATCGGCCACACTGGGACTGAGACACGGCCCAGACTCCTACGGGAGGCAGCAGTAGGGAATCTTCGGCAATGGGGGCAACCCTGACCGAGCAACGCCGCGTGAGTGAAGAAGGTTTTCGGATCGTAAAGCTCTGTTGTAAGAGAAGAACGTGTGTGAGAGTGGAAAGTTCACACAGTGACGGTATCTTACCAGAAAGGGACGGCTAACTACGTGCCAGCAGCCGCGGTAATACGTAGGTCCCAAGCGTTGTCCGGATTTATTGGGCGTAAAGCGAGCGCAGGCGGTTTGATAAGTCTGAAGTAAAAGGCTGTGGCTTAACCATAGTACGCTTTGGAAACTGTCAAACTTGAGTGCAGAAGGGGAGAGTGGAATTCCATGTGTAGCGGTGAAATGCGTAGATATATGGAGGAACACCGGTGGCGAAAGCGGCTCTCTGGTCTGTAACTGACGCTGAGGCTCGAAAGCGTGGGGAGCGAACAGGATTAGATACCCTGGTAGTCCACGCCGTAAACGATGAGTGCTAGGTGTTGGGTCCTTTCCGGGACTCAGTGCCGCAGCTAACGCATTAAGCACTCCGCCTGGGGAGTACGACCGCAAGGTTGAAACTCAAAGGAATTGACGGGGGCCCGCACAAGCGGTGGAGCATGTGGTTTAATTCGAAGCAACGCGAAGAACCTTACCAGGTCTTGACATCCCGATGACCGCCCTAGAGATAGGGTTTCTCTTCGGAGCATCGGTGACAGGTGGTGCATGGTTGTCGTCAGCTCGTGTCGTGAGATGTTGGGTTAAGTCCCGCAACGAGCGCAACCCCTATTGTTAGTTGCCATCATTCAGTTGGGCACTCTAGCGAGACTGCCGGTAATAAACCGGAGGAAGGTGGGGATGACGTCAAATCATCATGCCCCTTATGACCTGGGCTACACACGTGCTACAATGGCTGGTACAACGAGTCGCAAGTCGGTGACGGCAAGCTAATCTCTTAAAGCCAGTCTCAGTTCGGATTGTAGGCTGCAACTCGCCTACATGAAGTCGGAATCGCTAGTAATCGCGGATCAGCACGCCGCGGTGAATACGTTCCCGGGCCTTGTACACACCGCCCGTCACACCACGAGAGTTTGTAACACCCGAAGTCGGTGAGGTAACCATTTAGGAGCCAGCCGCCTAAGGTGGGATAGATGATTGGGGTGAAGTCGTAACAAGGTAGCCGTATCGGAAGGTGCGGCTGGATCACCTCCTTTCTAAGGAAATGGAACCTGTACGTTAGTCTTCTTTAATTTTGAGAGGTCTTGTGGGGCCTTAGCTCAGCTGGGAGAGCGCCTGCTTTGCACGCAGGAGGTCAGCGGTTCGATCCCGCTAGGCTCCATTAACAACGAAAGTTGTTAAACTTGTCCATTGAAAATTGAATATCTATCAAACATTCCTAAACGTATGTAACAGTACGTATAGAAATAGTAACAAGAAAATAAACCGAAAACGCTGTGAATATTTAATGAGTTTTCTAATTTTAAAAAAATTAGGTTAATAAGGTTAAGTTAATAAGGGCGCACGGTGGATGCCTTGGCACTAGAAGCCGAAGAAGGACGTGACTAACGACGAAATGCCTTGGGGAGCTGTAAGTAAGCAATGATCCAGGGGTGTCCGAATGGGGGAACCCGGCAGGTTGATGCCTGTCACCCATCACTGTTAAGGTGGTGAGGAGGAAGACGCAGTGAACTGAAACATCTAAGTAGCTGCAGGAAGAGAAAGCAAAAGCGATTGCCTTAGTAGCGGCGAGCGAAACGGCAGGAGGGCAAACCAGAGAGTTTACTCTCTGGGGTTGTAGGACTGCAATGTGGACTTAAAGATTATAGAAGAACTACCTGGGAAGGTAGGCCAAAGAGAGTAATAGCCTCGTATTCGAAATAGTCTTTATACCTAGCAGTATCCTGAGTACGGCGAGACACGCGAAATCTCGTCGGAATCTGGGAGGACCATCTCCCAACCCTAAATACTCTCTAGTGACCGATAGTGAACCAGTACCGTGAGGGAAAGGTGAAAAGTACCCCGGAAGGGGAGTGAAATAGAACCTGAAACCGTGTGCCTACAACAAGTTCGAGCCCGTTAATGGGTGAGAGCGTGCCTTTTGTAGAATGAACCGGCGAGTTACGATATGATGCGAGGTTAAGTTGAAGAGACGGAGCCGTAGGGAAACCGAGTCTTAATAGGGCGGATTAGTATTATGTCGTAGACCCGAAACCATGTGACCTACCCATGAGCAGGTTGAAGGTGCGGTAAGACGCACTGGAGGACCGAACCAGGGCACGTTGAAAAGTGCTTGGATGACTTGTGGGTAGCGGAGAAATTCCAAACGAACTTGGAGATAGCTGGTTCTCTCCGAAATAGCTTTAGGGCTAGCGTCGATATGTAAGAATCTTGGAGGTAGAGCACTGTTTGGATGAGGGGGCCATCTCGGTTTACTGATTTCAGATAAACTCCGAATGCCAATGATTCATGATCGGCAGTCAGACTGCGAGTGCTAAGATCCGTAGTCGAAAGGGAAACAGCCCAGACCACCAGCTAAGGTCCCAAAATAATTGTTAAGTGGAAAAGGATGTGGGGTTGCACAGACAACTAGGATGTTAGCTTAGAAGCAGCTATTCATTCAAAGAGTGCGTAATAGCTCACTAGTCGAGTGACCCTGCGCCGAAAATGTACCGGGGCTAAAACAATTTACCGAAGCTGTGGATAACACTAAGGTGTTATGGTAGGAGAGCGTTCTATGTGTGAAGAAGGTATACCGTGAGGAGTGCTGGAACGCATAGAAGTGAGAATGCCGGTATGAGTAGCGCAAGATGGGTGAGAATCCCATCCACCGTAAGACTAAGGTTTCCAGGGGAAGGCTCGTCCGCCCTGGGTTAGTCGGGACCTAAGGAGAGACCGAAGGGTGTATCCGATGGCCAACAGGTTGATATTCCTGTACTAGAGTATGAAGTGATGGAGGGACGCAGTAGGCTAACTAAAGCGGGCGATTGGAAGAGCCCGTCTAAGCAGTGAGGTGTGATATGAGTCAAATGCTTGTATCTATAACATTGAGCTGTGATGGGGAGCGAAGTTAAGTAGCGAAGTTAGTGACGTCACACTGCCGAGAAAAGCTTCTAGCGATGTATCATACTCTACCCGTACCGCAAACCGACACAGGTAGTCGAGGCGAGTAGCCTCAGGTGAGCGAGAGAACTCTCGTTAAGGAACTCGGCAAAATGACCCCGTAACTTCGGGAGAAGGGGTGCTCAGCTAGACTGAGCCGCAGTGAATAGGCCCAAGCAACTGTTTATCAAAAACACAGCTCTCTGCTAAATCGTAAGATGATGTATAGGGGGTGACGCCTGCCCGGTGCTGGAAGGTTAAGAGGAGGGTTTAGCGCAAGCGAAGATCTGAATTGAAGCCCCAGTAAACGGCGGCCGTAACTATAACGGTCCTAAGGTAGCGAAATTCCTTGTCGGGTAAGTTCCGACCCGCACGAAAGGCGTAATGATTTGGGCACTGTCTCAACGAGAGACTCGGTGAAATTTTAGTACCTGTGAAGATGCAGGTTACCCGCGACAGGACGGAAAGACCCCATGGAGCTTTACTGCAGTTTGATATTGAGTATCTGTACCGCATGTACAGGATAGGTAGGAGCCATTGAAGTCGGGACGTCAGTTTCGACGGAGGCGTTGTTGGGATACTACCCTTGTGTTATGGCTACTCTAACCCAGATAGGTTATCCCTATCGGAGACAGTGTCTGACGGGCAGTTTGACTGGGGCGGTCGCCTCCTAAAAGGTAACGGAGGCGCCCAAAGGTTCCCTCAGACTGGTTGGAAATCAGTCGCAGAGTGTAAAGGTATAAGGGAGCTTGACTGCGAGAGCTACAACTCGAGCAGGGACGAAAGTCGGGCTTAGTGATCCGGTGGTTCCGTATGGAAGGGCCATCGCTCAACGGATAAAAGCTACCCTGGGGATAACAGGCTTATCTCCCCCAAGAGTTCACATCGACGGGGAGGTTTGGCACCTCGATGTCGGCTCGTCGCATCCTGGGGCTGTAGTCGGTCCCAAGGGTTGGGCTGTTCGCCCATTAAAGCGGCACGCGAGCTGGGTTCAGAACGTCGTGAGACAGTTCGGTCCCTATCCGTCGCGGGCGTAGGAAATTTGAGAGGATCTGCTCCTAGTACGAGAGGACCAGAGTGGACTTACCGCTGGTGTACCAGTTGTCTCGCCAGAGGCATCGCTGGGTAGCTATGTAGGGAAGGGATAAACGCTGAAAGCATCTAAGTGTGAAACCCACCTCAAGATGAGATTTCCCATAACTTTATGTTAGTAAGAGCCCTGAGAGAAGATCAGGTAGATAGGTTGGAAGTGGAAGTGTGGCGACACATGTAGCGGACCAATACTAATCGCTCGAGGACTTATCCAAAGTAAGTAATGAAGGCGTTAAAAATTCTGTATGAAAATAGGAAACTGAGGCAGAGTCAACAGACTCTAGGAAGTTTATCTTTTTCACTAAGAATTTAGCCTGAATACAATTACTCACCAGTCAATATTGACAAGCGTGGTTAATCTTGTTAGAATATAGATATTCAATTTTGAGTTGACAAGACTCAATAGTTAAGTGACGATAGCCTAGGAGATACACCTGTACCCATGCCGAACACAGCAGTTAAGCCCTAGCACGCCTGAAGTAGTTGGGGGTTGCCCCCTGTGAGATAAGGGAGTCGCTTAGCGAAAGGGAGTTTAGCTCAGCTGGGAGAGCATCTGCCTTACAAGCAGAGGGTCAGCGGTTCGATCCCGTTAACTCCCATAGGTCCCGTAGTGTAGCGGTTATCACGTCGCCCTGTCACGGCGAAGATCGCGGGTTCGATTCCCGTCGGGACCGTTCAATTTAAAAGAATTGAAGGAAATAACATTGATTTAGACTCGTTAGCTCAGTTGGTAGAGCAATTGACTTTTAATCAATGGGTCGCTGGTTCGAGCCCAGCACGAGTCATATGCGGGTTTGGCGGAATTGGCAGACGCACCAGATTTAGGATCTGGCGCTTTCGGGCGTGGGGGTTCAAGTCCCTTAACCCGCATAAAGAAAATATAAATTTGCCGGCTTAGCTCAGTTGGTAGAGCATCTGATTTGTAATCAGAGGGTCGCGTGTTCAAGTCATGTAGCCGGCATTAGGAAAAGATTGCGAACGTAGTTCAGTGGTAGAACACCACCTTGCCAAGGTGGGGGTCGCGGGTTCGAATCCCGTCGTTCGCTTTGAGAGGCCGGGGTGGCGGAACTGGCAGACGCACAGGACTTAAAATCCTGCGATGGCAACATCGTACCGGTTCGATTCCGGTCCTCGGCATAGATATAGTAAGCACCCTTAGCTCAATTGGATAGAGTACCTGACTACGAATCAGGCGGTTAGAGGTTCGACTCCTCTAGGGTGCATGACTCGCTTAATGTGTGTACATTAGGGGAGGTTTATTTTTAATGATATCGGGAAGTAGCTCAGCTTGGTAGAGTACTTGGTTTGGGACCAAGGTGTCGCAGGTTCGAATCCTGTCTTCCCGATGTTTGGCGGTGTAGCTCAGCTGGCTAGAGCGTCCGGTTCATACCCGGGAGGTCGGGGGTTCGATCCCCTTCGCCGCTATATTTTTATTTGTGCTGGACCTTTAGCTCAGCTGGTTAGAGCTCTCGGCTCATAACCGAGCGGTCGTAGGTTCAAGTCCTACAAGGTCCATTTTTCGGATAATGGAGGATTACCCAAGTCCGGCTGAAGGGAACGGTCTTGAAAACCGTCAGGCGTGTAAAAGCGTGCGTGGGTTCGAATCCCACATCCTCCTTATTTTTAATATCGCGGGATGGAGCAGCTAGGTAGCTCGTCGGGCTCATAACCCGAAGGTCGTAGGTTCAAATCCTGCTCCCGCAATATCCTATTGTGGAGATGGCTCGGTAGCTCAGTTGGTAGAGCAATGGATTGAAGCTCCATGTGTCGGCGGTTCGATTCCGTCTCGCGCCATTGGAAATAAAGCCAAGTAAATTTTACTTGGGCGCGTAGCTCAGATGGTTAGAGCGCACGCCTGATAAGCGTGAGGTCGGTGGTTCGATTCCACTCGTGCCCATATCATATATAATGGAGAATTACTCAAGAGGCTGAAGAGGACGGTTTGCTAAATCGTTAGGTCGGGTAACTGGCGCAAGGGTTCGAATCCCTTATTCTCCGTATCGTTAAACGAGATTATCGAAGGATATTCTCGTTTTATTGTATGAAATTCTTGAAAGGGCCTATTAATCTATCATGGTTAAGTTTTCTCGATTGATTGTTGTTAGTTCTATATTTGTAGTTACTTCTTTATCGTTACTTTTTTTTACTGTTCAAAATGGTGTACAAATTCCTTTTATTTCAGACGGAATCAATTCAAGTATTTCAGGTATTAACAGTGTTTTTGCTAAGCCTGTGCAGTTTTTCTCAGCTCAAAAAGATAGTATTGTAGACCTTTTAGATGCTTATGACGAAAATAAGAGATTAAAGCAGACAATTGCTAGTTTGGAAGCTCAAGTTGCAGAAGTAGATACTTTGCTCAATGAAAACGATAGTCTCAGAAAAAATCTAGAGATTTCTCAACAATATGCTGAAAAAACAATGATTTCAGCTTTAGTTTCAGTAAGAACACCTGTTGCTTGGGATGATCAATTAACTATTTCTATTGGAAGTAATCAAGGAATTGTTTCAGATATGTTGGTCATGTCTGATGGTGGGCTTATTGGTATCGTTACAGATGTATATCCAAATGCTGCAGATGTAAAATTGCTATCGAAAGCTGATAATTTTACAAAAATCCCCGTCCGCTTGTCAGTGAATAATGAAGATATTTATGGAATATTAAGTGGATACGATACAGATACAGGGAGTTTTGTCGTGAGTCAGCTGAATAGTACAGTAGATATTCCAGAAGGAAGCAATGTAGTGACTAGCGATTTAGCTGGTACGATTCCTTCGAATCTACAAGTAGGAAAAGTTAGTTCAGTAAAAACAAACAGTGGAACAACAAATAAAGAAATATTTGTGTCACCAACAGCTAATTTTTCCAATATTTACTCAGTTTTAGTAGTGGGGAATGTAGGATGAAAAAATATTCTAACTACTTAGCTCCTATAGTTTTATTTACAGTTTTTTTATTAGATGCTCAAATATCTACCTTATTGAGTAATTTAGCACCTAGTACAGTATCCATCACAAGTCATTTATTACTCATTGTTGGAATGTATATTATAGATAAAATAAATTTAACATATACTATCATTCTATTTTCTATGTTAGGTATAGTTTATGATATTTACTATTTAAATATTTTGGGGATATCTACTACATTGTTTCCTTTAATTATTTATATGGTATATTATTTTACTACAAATGTTCATTTAAATCGTTGGACTAGTCTGATGATATTAGGTGTTATGATTTTTGGCTTTGAATTTACAAGTTTTGTATTAGCACGCTTATTTCAATTGACGAATCTCTCTATGTTTATATTCGTTGTTTATAAGTTACTACCAAGCTTATTATACAATCTATTTATTCTCCTTATTTTTTACCCGTTGTTTAAAAACGATTTGTAATTACAAATAAGAAATAAAAATGTAATAAATGCGTAATATATCTACGCATTTTTTTTGATAAAATGGAATGGTCAGAAAGAATAGAGGAGTTACACTACGTTATGAAGAAAAAAGTTTTGGCGACATTATTGTTAAGTACCATTGTATTAACTAGTACAAGTACTTTGACACTTGTTCATGCGGATGATACAGATAGCCAAATTGCAGCTAAAGATAGTCAATTGACTGAAATCGCGAATCAGCAAGCAGCAGCGCAAGCAGAAGTAGATAAAATCCAAGCAAATGTTGATGCAATTCTTGCTGAACAAGCAGCTTTAACAGCTGAAAACGAGAAGCTGGAAGCAGAATCAAAAGCACTTAGCGAAGAAATTCAAAAGTTAGCTGCAGATATTGTATCACGTGATGAAGTATTGAAAGAGCAAGCACGAAGTGCACAGGTAGATGGTTCAGCGACTAGCTACATCAATACTGTTTTGGACTCTAAGAACTTAGTTGATGCAGTAACACGTGTAAATGCGATGCGTGAAATCGTATCTGCAAACAATCGCATGCTTGAGCAACAAAAAGCAGATAAAGAAGCGATTGCTGAGAAGCAAAAAGCTAACCAAGAGGCAATCAATACTGTTGAGGCTAACTGGAAAACCTTGGATACTAAGGCACAGGAGCTGAAAACACAACAGGCAGACTTGAAAGTTGCTCAATTGAATCTTGAAGCACAAAAAGCAACTGTTGAAAGTGAAAAGAATGCTTTATTAGAGCAAAAAGCAGCGGCAGAAGCAGAAGCTAGGGCAGCAGCAGAAGCAGCAGCAGCATATCAAGCACAACAACAAGCAATTGCGCAACAACAAGCAGCAGTGGTTACACCAGTTCAACCAGCTGTGACAACTACGACTTCAAATACTGGTTCAACAAGTACTGGAAGCACTACAACTTCAGATACTGGTTCAACAAGCACTGGAACCACTACGACTTACACCCCACCAACTGTAACGGATTCAAGCAACACCTATCCGGTTGGTCAATGTACATGGGGTGCTAAGCAGGCGGCTCCTTGGGTTGGTAACTACTGGGGTAATGCGAATCAGTGGCTCTACTCTGCCTCTGCAGCAGGTTTCCGTACGGGTTCAACACCTCAAGTTGGTGCAGTAGCAGTATGGACTTCTGGTGCATACGGACACGTGGCAGTGGTAACAGCTGTAAATGGTTCTCAAATCCAAGTTGTGGAATCAAACTATGCAGGGAATCAATACGTTTCTAACTTCCGTGGTTGGTTTAATCCAGCAGCAGACGGGGTTACAGGTTATATTTATCCATAAAATGAATCCTTGGTTTAGGCCAAGGATTTTTTATGTTAAAATTGCTTTGATACTTCTTTCATTTTTGTTTGAAAATTGTTTCAAAAAGCGTTAAAATAGTTAAGTAGAAAGATTTAGGAGGCTATCATGGCGTTTACCAACTTAAAGTTGTTCGCTCTTTCGTCGAATAAGCAGTTAGCTGAAAAAGTAGCAAAAAAAATTGGCATTCCTTTAGGGAAATCTAGTGTTCGTCAGTTTTCAGATGGTGAAATTCAGGTAAATATTGAAGAATCAATTCGTGGAAGCCACGTTTTTATTCTTCAATCAACAAGCTCACCTGTAAATGATAATTTGATGGAAATTTTGATTATGGTAGATGCTTTGAAAAGGGCATCGGCTGAGTCGATAAATGTTGTTGTACCGTATTATGGGTATGCACGTCAGGATCGGAAGGCACGTGCACGTGAGCCAATCACGTCAAAATTGGTAGCTAATATGCTAGAAACAGCTGGTGTGAATCGTTTATTAACGATTGATTTGCATGCTGCGCAAATTCAGGGATTTTTTGATATTCCAGTGGATCATTTAATGGGAGCACCACTGATTGCTGATTACTTTGAGCGTCGTGGCATGACTGGTGAAGGTTATGTTGTCGTTTCACCTGACCATGGTGGTGTGACACGGGCTCGTAAGTTGGCACAGTTTTTGAAAACACCGATTGCTATTATTGACAAGCGTCGTAGTGTGGACAAGATGAATACTTCAGAGGTTATGAATATCATTGGAAATATCGAGGGTAAAACTTGTATCTTGATTGATGATATGATTGATACTGCTGGAACGATTTGCCATGCAGCAGATGCCTTGGCAGAAGCAGGTGCGACAGCAGTTTATGCATCTTGTACCCACCCTGTTTTATCAGGGCCTGCTATGGATAATATTACTAAGTCAGCGATTGAAAAATTAGTTGTCCTGGATACGATTGAAATTCCTGAGGACCGGTTGATTGATAAGATTGAGCATATTTCCACAGCAGATTTATTGGCAGATGCCATTATTCGTATTCACGAAAAACGTCCATTATCTCCTTTGTTTGAAACAAAGATTGCCAAATAATAGTTGGAAGAGTCGCAAGGCTCTTCTTTTTGGTATAATGTTCTTATATAAGTAATGAGAACATTAAGAAAAGCGTATGATTTTAGGAAATCTGTGTGGAAGTCGGTGGGACTTCAAGTGGATTTATCTAAATCACAAGCTTTTTAGTTCGAATACAATTATGACTTTCAAGAGGTGTTGCTATGGATATGCGTAATCGTTTTAATAAGAATTTGGATCGTATTGAGGTTTCTATGATTCGTCAGTTTGATCAATCCATTTCGGATGTGCCTGGGATTTTAAAATTAACTTTGGGAGAGCCTGATTTTACAACGCCTGACCATGTAAAAGAAGCAGCCAAGGCTGCTATTGATGCCAATAAGAGCTATTACACCGGTATGGCTGGTTTGCTGGAATTACGTCAAGCTGCGGCGGAGTTTGTTGCTGAAAAATACAATCTGACTTACAATCCTGAAACAGAAATTTTATCAACCATTGGTGCGACAGAGGCTTTGTCAGCAAGCCTAGTTGCTATTTTAGAAGCTGGAGATACGGTGCTTCTACCTGCCCCTGCCTATCCTGGTTATGAACCAATTGTCAATATGGTGGGCGCTGATATCGTTGAGATTGATACGACTGCTAATGATTTTGTTTTGACACCGGAGATGTTGGAAGAGGCGATTATTGAGCAGGGTGATAAGTTGAAGGCTGTTATTCTCAATTATCCTGCCAATCCAACGGGTGTGACTTACTCTCGTGAGCAGATTCAGGCCTTTGCGGATGTCTTGCGTAAGTATCCTGTCTTTGTTCTTTCGGATGAGGTATATGCCGAGTTGACCTATACAGGCGAGCCTCATACATCAATTGCTGAATTTTTACCAGGACAAACAATCTTGATTCAGGGTTTGTCCAAGTCCCATGCCATGACAGGTTGGCGGATTGGTTTGATTATGAGTCAAGCTCCAATTATCGCTCAAATCATTAAGAGCCATCAATATCTGGTAACTGCAGCGTCAACTGCTATGCAGTATGGCGCGGTCGAGGCATTGAAAAATGGTAAGGATGATGCTCTACCGATGCGGGCGGAGTATGTTAAACGTCGGGATTACATTATCGAAAAGATGACGGACTTGGGCTTTAAGATTATCAAGCCTGACGGTGCTTTTTACATCTTTGCCAAAATCCCTGCAGGTTACAACCAAGACTCCTTCAGCTTTTTACAGGATTTTGCGAGAAAGAAAGCAGTGGCCTTTATTCCAGGTGCTGCCTTTGGTCAGTATGGTGAGGGCTATGTGCGTATTTCCTATGCAGCAAGTATGGAGAAAATTCAAACCGCTATGGCTCGTTTGAAGGAATATCTAGAAGAAAATGGAACGAATTGAAACCAGGGGCTTAGTCCTTTACAATCGGAATTTTCGAGAAGATGATAAGCTAGTCAAGATTTTTACGGAGAAGGCTGGTAAGCGAATGTTTTTCGTGAAACATGCCTCTAAGTCCAAGCTGGTAGCTTCTATCCAACCTTTGACTTATGCGGATTTTATCGTTAAAATCAATGATGATGGTCTGTCTTATATCGAAGATTTTCATCAGGTACAGCCATTTAAGAGTATTAACGGTGATATTTTCAAGCTTAGCTATGCTACCTATATTTTAGCCTTGGCAGATGCTGCCTTGCAGGACAAGGTCTATGACTCAGCTCTCTTTGCATTTTTGGTCAAGACTTTAGACTTGATGGAGTCGGGTTTGGACTATGAAATTTTGACCAATATCTTTGAAATTCAGCTCTTGGGACGATTTGGGATCAGTCTGAATTTTCACGAGTGTGCTTTTTGTCATCGGGTTGGCTTGCCTTTTGACTATTCCTACAAGTACAGCGGTGTCTTGTGTCCGCAACACTATCAACAAGATGAGCGACGGGCTTATCTGGATCCCAATGTTCCCTATCTACTTGATCAATTTCAGGCTATTTCCTTTGATGAGCTGGAAACCATTTCCATCAAGCCTGAGATGAAGCGAAAATTACGGCTTTTTATTGACCAGTTGTATGAAGAATATGTGGGCATACACTTGAAATCCAAGAAATTTATAGATGATTTGTCTTCTTGGGGGCAGATTATGAAGTCAGAAGAATAAGAACAGCCTTCTCAATGGAGAGGGCTGTTTTGTAGATAATCCGTTAATTCTGTTTGGGCTTGGTGTGGTGTCAGGACAGCTAGGAAGGAGAGGTGGCTTCGGAAGCAGACTTGGTAGTCAGGCTCTTCATCAATCAGGATGAGTTGTCCAGTGTCATCTCGCTGGCGAATGGTTTTTGCTACCTTCATTCCATCCCAGAATATGTTTTGAGGGGTATTTATGATAAAATAGTAGTTAATTTGATGGGCGACGGGAAAATCTTCCTTGTGTTTGACTTGGAAGGGTCGCCCAAGTTGGTTTAAAATCCTTTCTATCGTGTTTGGATAGAAGAATGGTTTTAGGATATAGATCATGTAGGTTCCTTTCCTTTCTTTGATTTATCTTAGTATAGGAGATTTTAGAGAAAATGGGGTGGAGCTGTCATGAACAGTCTTTATTTTGTCATGAATGGGGGATGAGATGTTACGGATTTTTATCTTGGAAGATGATTTTATGCAACAGGCTAGGTTGGAGCAGGCGATTGAGGAAGTTGTAAAAACGAGTGATGTTGCCTACAAGACCTTGGAAGTGTTTGGTAAACCTCAGCAGTTATTAGAGGCTGTGACAGAGACTGGAAATCATCAGCTCTTTTTCCTAGATATTGAGATTAGAGGTGAGGAGAAGAAAGGGATGGAGATTGCACGGGAGATAAGAGCGCGTGATCCGCATGCTGTGATTGTTTTTGTGACGACGCATTCGGAATTTATGCCTTTGACCTATAAATACCGTGTGTCAGCTCTTGATTTTATTGATAAGGGGTTGGATGAGCCTGCCTTTAAAGAAGCGGTGGCAGATGTTCTCCAACATGCTTATAGTCATATCAGTCAGACTGTGAGCGATGATGCTTTTGTTTTCAAGAGTGAGTTTTCTCAGATTCAAGTTCCTTTTTCAGATATTTTGTATTTTGAAACCTCTTCAACGCCTCATAAGGTCATCTTGACAACCAAGTCAGGTCATACAGAGTTTTATGGCAAGGTGTCAGATATTGCTAAAACGGATGAACGATTGTACCAGAGTCATCGGGCTTATGTAGTTAATCCTGCTAATATTCTTCGTGTGGATGCTGTGGAGCGGATGGTGTATTTTGAACAGGAGGAATCTTGCTTGGTCTCTCGGATGAAACTGAAAGGTTTGCTGGAAAGGGTAGGGAAATGATGGCTATTGGTTTAGTATTTCTAGTGTCCTTCATCGACTGGTTTATCAAGCTTGGAGTTTTTAATCAGTTGAGTCAGCTGAGCTTGAAATGGTGGCGATTGTTTGTTTTCTCAGGTCTATTCTCGGGATTATTCCTCCTTTTTCCAGACAGTGTTCCTTACCTTGAACCCTTTTATTTCTTGGTCTATCTTTTGATATTTCAACGGTCTTGGACTTGGTCTCAAGCCTTGTTTTACGGTTTGGCACCTTTTGTCTTAGTTGATTTATTTCAGCGAACCTTTGGGATTTACCAGCTTAAGTGGACAACCTTTCAACTATGGCAGACACGTCTGGAATGGCTTGATATTCTCTTTGTGGTAGTGGTCCTTTTGCTCTTTATTCCTTTTTATCGGACCTTTATCCGTTTGCTGGGAATTGATTTTCAGCACATGAAGAAGGTTTTTGCTTACCCTAAGTTTAAAAAGAGTCTCAAGAACCTAATTTATTCTATGCTCTTCTATGTTGTTGTGGTGCATGCATTGCTCGTTTTTGGGCAATCAGTAGGCGAAATGGACTTTTCGGTAGCTATTGGCATAGGGGACAGTCAGGTTTATCTAGATTTTATTAAGATTTATTTTGCTTACTTTATCGGTAGTCTCTTTTTCCTCAATACCAAGCTAAAAGAGCAGTTGACTGAGGAATTGCAGGAAGCCAAGGATGCTCAATTATCTTCTTTAGAAGACTACAGTCAGCATGTGGAAAGCCTGTATAAGGACATTAGAAGTTTTCGACATGATTATACCAATATCTTGGTCAGTCTCAATGAAGCTATCAAGCAGGAAGATGTCAGTGAAATCAGGGCTATCTATCAAACGGTTTTAGCAGGGACAGACCAGAAATTTTATCAAGATGCCTATGATATTGGAAATCTAGCTCATCTGGATAATACTGCGATGAAAAGTATTTTATCTGCTAAGCTGATGGAGGCTCAAAGTCGGGGGATTCAGCTGACCGTTGAGATAGAAGAAGCCAGTACCGCTCCAGTAGGAATCGAATTGCTGGATATGGTGAACATCTTATCAATCTTTTTAGACAATGCCATAGAGGCAGCCAGTTTGTCAGCTGAGAAGAGTCTGCTTGTGGCCTATTTTGAAGACCAAGGTGAAAAAATTCTTATCATCGAAAATAGCACAGCAGAAGAACGGATTCAGACAAAATCTATCTTTTCTTATGGGAAATCCAGCAAGGGAGAGGGGCGAGGGATTGGTTTGGCCAATGTACAGAAAATCCTGTCACACTATCCGTCTTGTAGACTGGTGACGACTAGTCAGGCTTTTCGATTCCGTCAAGAACTACATGTGCCACATACGGTTAAAACATAATATTTACCGTTCATGACAAATAAACGACCATTCATTAGAGTGGTCATTTTTTATTGCTCTTTTGGGTTATACTCTTCTTGTAAAACAAATCAATACTCTTCGAAAATCAAAATCAGGCGTTGTTGACTTGATTTGATGACTGAAAAGCTCCAGTGGAGGTTTTCAGCCTGTTACTTGAAAATATGAAAAGTAACAGAGTTCTATCTGCGCCGTATAGACACGAACGATGTTCGCTCTATTTCCAACCTCCAAAGGTTCCCCAAACCTTTGGAGCTAGCCTGATTTTGATTTTCATTGAGTAGTAATCCTAAGGAGTTAAATTATGAATCTGTTTCCTTCAGTATTTCAATCCGTTTTTAAAAGACGTGATGTGAATATTCTTTTAGCCTTTGCCTTTTTGCCCTTGCTAGTATCTAGCTTGGCTGGTATAGGAGCTCAAATCAACACAGATGTGGCAAGTAGTTGGCTTTCCTTTATCGTGTCGGCTTTGGAGTTGCAATTCCAGCTGGTCTTACCTGCCTTAATTATGGGCTTTATCGTATCATCGGTCTTTCGTGATGAGATTGGTTCAGGAATCCTGTTTCTTTACAAGGATATCAAGAAATCCAGCATTCTTCACGCCAAGTTACTCAGTCTCTTTGCTGTCTATGTGATTTATTTCTTAGGGACAGTCCTTATCGCTAGTCTGACCTATGTCGTTACCATTGCTCCCCGATATGGTTTTCACTGGCTTCCTGCTCATCAAGCTGCTTATAGTTTGCTCTATATCTTGACGATGATTGGTTTAAATCTGATTTTGCTTAGTCTGGTAGCGGCAGTATCTATCAAGCGAACAACCATAATGGCTGTCTTGACTGGGGTACTTTTTAACCTTTTTGCTCAAATTGCTCCACTTTTAAATGGTTTTCGCTATACTTTCCCACAGACCTATGCGACCAAACTGGCTGGACAGTTTCCATTTGGACTTGCCCTTGCTATTAGTCTAGGTTTGATCCTGCTATATTTTGGATTGGCTTATCGTTCGGCACGCAAGAATTTTGAAAAAATTGAATATTAAAAGATACCTAAGAAAGAGAGAATAACAATGCTTACAATCAAGAACCTATCTAAACAATTTACTGGAAATGACTTTTACTCATTAAAAGATGTGAGTTTGGAGATTAAAAAAGGTGAAATCGTCGGTCTAATCGGTAAAAACGGCGCTGGGAAATCGACCTTGATGAAATTAATGGCCAAATCCCTCAAGCCGACAACAGGAAGCATTACCTATAATGGTGTGGATATTCATACGGCAGATAACTTGCTCAAGGATTTTGGGATTATGATTGACCCTGTTTTCTATCCAGAGATGTCGGTTATTGATAATTTGAAGTTTTACCTGACCTTGCATGGTAGGACAGAGCTGTTTCCAAATATTGAAAAGACTCTCAAGCTCTTAGATTTGTGGGAGGCTCGCAACCGTAAACCAAAAGGCTTCTCATTTGGTATGAAACAGCGGACGGCCTTGGCTATTGCGATGGTAGCAGAGCCAGACTTCCTTATCTTGGATGAGCCTTTTGTGGGCTTGGACCCTGTCGGTGTCCAACAGTTGATTGATATTCTCAAATCTTGGTCACAGGAACGCAATATCTCTATGCTGATTTCCAGTCACCAGCTTGGTGAGTTGGAGGCTCTCTGTGAGCGTTATGTCTATATCGAAAAAGGTCAGTTGGCAGATGAGTTTGCTGGGCAGTCAGCTCCGAGTGTCTTGGTAGAGGTTGATAGCAGAGCAGATAAGGAAGCTCTCTCAGCCTATTTGACAGAGGCGATTACTCTGGATGGGGATGTCCTAGAGATTTCCACTCAGGCAAGCAGTGGAGAACTCAATGCTGTCCTAGCCTACCTAGCTAGTCAAAACTTGATCAGCAAGCTTCATGTAAAAGAAAACCACTTGAAAGAAATTTTTAGTCGAGGTGAATAGTATGTTAGCAATTTTTAAACCTGTTTTTGCCAGTGTTTGGAAGAGGAAGGAAACCAAGATTTTCCTAGCCTTTGCCTTCCTCTTTCCGACTCTTTTTCTGGCTTCAACCTTTTTACCAAAAGGTTCCAACTTCATGGTGCCTGGTGCAAGTGACGGCTATCTTTATTCATTTGTAGTTTTGACTGGTAGTTTATTTAAGTCTTCAAATGACTTTACTCTACCTATCCTTGCCCTTTTCTATCTAACCTATACGGTCTTCAAGGGTGAGGCGGATAGCCATACCATGTTTCTCTATAAGGATATCAAGCGTCAGGATATCTTTTGGGCCAAGGTCTTGAGTCTGGTGACGATTGTCCTTATTTATACAGGAATCTTTCTATTGGTGATGGCAGTTTATTACTACACACGTATTGGTCATTTGGACTATGCAACCTTGAGTTTCTGGGATCATCTGGCGGATGAAAATGCAGGGTTTGCTCAAAGTATCCTTGGTGGTATGCTAGATATGTTGGTCTGTGTCTTACTGGCTGCTTGTGTTTCCTTGTACTCAGGGGTTGGAGCGACTATGGCAGTTGCCTTTGGTTACTCACTTGGGTCAAGTATTTTAGCAGTATTTGGTTTGGCTAGCTTCTTTCCAACTGGTAATATTAATGCCTTGTATGAAGGAGCAAGCCTGTTTTCAACATTAGGAACATCTGTTTTGGTTACTTTGGTTTATTCGACGGTATTAGCCTATCTGACCTTGAAGTATTTTAAAAAGATGGAGTTTTAAGGTGTTATGCCCTTTCTAGTGATTAGAGAGGGTATTTATTTTGCTTTGCTATTTTCAATATCGTCATTTAGTTTTTCTTTTATTACTTCGACGAGCGAGGAAACGTCGTTTCCTTATTTCCAACTTCAAACACTCCACTGGAGTGTTTGAACTCGCCTTGCCTAACTCCAGTTATGCCTGCGGCTCGTTGCCTAGTACTAAAAGTAAACTAAAAGACTATAATAGGAAAAAAGTTAAAATCGTGCTATAATATCCCTAAGACTAAAGTGAAGGAACTAGATAGATGAAACGTATTGCAGTAGATGCTATGGGTGGGGACAATGCCCCTCAGGCAGTGGTAGAGGGGGTTAATCAAGCCTTGTCTGCCTTTCCAGACATTGACATTCAACTTTATGGTGATGAGGCTAAAATCAAGCAGTATTTGACAGCGACAGAGCGTGTCAGTATCGTCCATACGACGGAGAAAATCAATTCAGATGATGAGCCGGTCAAGGCGATTCGTCGGAAGAAAGAAGCTTCGATGGTCCTAGCGACCAAGGCTGTCAAGGATGGTCAGGCAGATGCGGTCCTGTCGGCTGGAAATACAGGTGCTCTGTTGGCGGCAGGCGTCTTTGTCGTCGGTCGCATCAAGAACATCGACCGTCCTGGTCTTATGTCTACCTTGCCGACTATGGACGGTAAGGGATTTGATATGATGGACTTGGGGGCAAATGCTGAAAATACAGCTCATCACCTCTATCAGTATGGTATTCTTGGCTCATTTTACGCGGAGCACGTGCGTGGGGTCAAGCAACCTCGTGTAGGACTTTTGAACAACGGTACGGAAGATACCAAGGGAACGCCAGTTCACCAAGAAGCCTATAAATTCTTGGCGGAAGACAAGTCCATCAACTTTATCGGTAATGTGGAGGCGCGTGAGTTGCTTAACAGCGTGGCGGATGTGGTCGTGACGGATGGTTTCACGGGAAACGCTGTACTGAAAACCATTGAGGGAACTGCAAAATCCATCGTTGGTCAGTTGACTGGCTCAATCAAGAATGGTGGTCTGCGTGCTAAATTGGGTGGTCTTTTAGTCAAGCCTACTCTTAAAAAGGCATTGGGTGCTATGGACTATAAGAAGGCTGGCGGTGCTGTCTTGCTTGGTCTGAAAGCACCTGTCATCAAGGCGCACGGATCTAGTGATGCTCAATCAATTTTCTATACGATTAAGCAGACGCGTTCGATTTTGGAGGCCGGTATTGTGGAGAAATCAGTTGCCAAATTTTCAGTAGTGGAGGACAGTCATGACTAGAGAGCAGGTTTATCAGCGGGTTGTTGAATTGATTCAGGATGAGAAGGGGGAAGACTTCCACGTTCAACCTGAGTCTACCTTGGTAGATAATATTGCTGCAGATTCGGTGGAAATTATGGAATTTGTCCTGACCTTAGAGGATGAGTTCGGAGTAGATGTGCCGGATGCGGCCATTGAACGATTTGAAACCTTATCTGATATTGTGGATTTTATTTATGAAGAATTAAAAAAACGTTCGTAGTTTACGGGCGTTTTTCTTTGTTTTTAGTTGAAAGACCGTAAAATTCTTGTATAGGCGAATGTTGTGTGTTAGAATAAACGAAAAGACTAGAATATTTTATGAAAGGCGAACATTTCAATGAAAACAGACCTTCTCTATTCAGGAAAAGCTAAAGATATCTACGCTACGGCTGATAGTGACCAGATTGTTGCGGTTTATAAGGATCAGGCGACTGCTTTTAATGGTGGTAAGAAAGAACAGATTGTAGGTAAGGGCCGGCTCAATAATCTGATTTCCTCTTTGATTTTTGAAAAGTTGAATGAAGCGGGAGTCCAGACGCATTTTATCAAGCGCTTGTCGGATACGGAGCAGTTGAATAAGAAGGTGGAGATTATTCCTCTTGAGGTTGTTTTGCGAAATGTGACAGCTGGGTCTTTCTCAAAACGGTTTGGTGTGGAAGAAGGAATTGCCTTATCTACTCCTATCGTGGAATTTTACTATAAAAAAGATGAGTTGGACGATCCTTTTATAAACGATGAACATATTGCTTTTCTTAATCTAGCTAGTTCAGAAGAAATTGCCTATATCAAGGAAGAAACAAGACGAATCAATGGGTTCTTGAAGGACTTGTTTGCTCAGATTGGATTGACTTTGGTGGATTTCAAGCTAGAATTTGGGATTGACTCTTCTGGTCAGATTTTATTGGCGGATGAGTTTTCTCCGGATAATTGTCGTTTGTGGGATGCGGATGGCAACCATCTGGACAAGGATGTTTTCCGTCGGGGTCTCGGGGAGTTGACCGAGGTTTACGAGGTCGTATTGGCAAAGTTACAAGAAGTGAAATAAGGATTGGAAAAAATGGCGAAGCGGATTTTTGTTGAGAAGAAGGCAGATTTTCAGATTAAGGCGGAGGCTCTTCGCAAGGAGTTGACCCATAATTTGCAGTTGACAAGTTTGACGAGTGTACGTCTGGTGCAGGTTTATGATGTTTTCCATCTGGAGGATGACTTGCTGGAGCAAGCTATTAAGCATATATTTACCGAGCAGGTGACGGACAAGGTCTTGTCGGAAGCTGAGCTTGACTTGGAGGGAGCTGCTTATTTTGCGATTGAGGCTCTTCCTGGTCAGTTTGACCAGCGGGCTGCCAGCAGTCAGGAGGCCCTTCTCTTATTGGGCAGTCGTCAGGAGGCGCGTGTCAATACAGGTCAGCTCTATATCTTGAATGGCGATGTGCAGGAAGAAGAGTTGGCTGTTATCAAGAATTATTTGCTTAACCCTGTGGATTCGCGATTCAAGGATATGGATGCTCCTTTGGTGGCTCAGGAGTTTTCGGTGTCAGATACGACTATTCCGACCTTGGACTTTTTTGATAGCTATGGGGCAGAGGAATTTGCGTCTTACAAGCGTGAGGCTGGCTTGGCTATGGAAGTGGAAGACTTGCTCTTCATTCAGGACTATTTCAAGTCAATTGGGCGAGTGCCAACGGAAACAGAACTCAAGGTCTTGGATACTTACTGGAGTGACCACTGCCGTCATACGACATTTGAGACAGAACTGAGGTCTATTGACTTTTTAGCTTCAAAATTCCACAAGCAATTGCAGGCAACTTATGACAAGTACCTGGCTATGAGAACTGAGTTAGGTCGGACAGATAAACCGCAGACGCTTATGGATATGGCGACGATTTTTGGTCGTTATGAGCGGGCAAACGGTCGTCTGGATGACATGGAAGTGTCGGATGAAATCAATGCCTGCTCGGTGGAAATCGAAGTGGATGTGGACGGCGTGAAAGAGCCATGGCTCCTTATGTTCAAGAATGAAAC
This sequence comes from Streptococcus sp. NSSLK0004, assembly GCF_059039125.1. Lineage (NCBI taxonomy): Bacteria > Bacillati > Bacillota > Bacilli > Lactobacillales > Streptococcaceae > Streptococcus > Streptococcus sp. NSSLK0004. The sequence continues at coordinate 37,659 of NZ_CM180142.1, forward strand.
CCATAATCACCCAACAGAAATCGAGCCTTTTGGTGGTGCCGCAACCTGTATCGGTGGAGCCATTCGTGATCCTTTGTCAGGTCGTTCTTATGTTTATCAAGCCATGCGGATTTCAGGTGCGGGCGATATTACCCAACCTCTGACGGCTACTCGCCCAGGGAAATTGCCACAGCAAATCATTTCGAAAACAGCAGCACATGGTTATTCTTCATACGGAAATCAAATCGGTCTTGCGACCACCTATGTACGTGAATACTTCCACCCAGGCTTTGTCGCAAAACGTATGGAGTTAGGTGCCGTAGTCGGTGCAGCTCCAAAGGAAAATGTGGTCCGTGAAAAACCAGTCGCAGGCGATGTGGTCATCTTGTTGGGTGGCAAAACAGGCCGTGACGGTATCGGTGGGGCAACAGGCTCGTCCAAGGTACAGACAGTTGAGTCTGTGGAAACAGCTGGTGCGGAAGTCCAAAAAGGAAATGCTATTGAAGAGCGTAAAATCCAACGCTTGTTCCGAAATGGTGACGTCACTCGTTTGATTAAAAAATCCAATGACTTCGGTGCAGGTGGGGTCTGTGTAGCCATTGGTGAGCTGGCAGACGGTCTTGAAATCGACTTGGACAAGGTTCCACTCAAGTATGCTGGCCTGAATGGTACGGAGATTGCCATTTCCGAATCACAGGAGCGGATGAGCGTCGTTGTTCGTCCGGCAGATGTAGACGCCTTTATCTCAGCTTGTCATCAGGAAAATATCCATGCGGTTGTTGTAGCCAAAGTGACGGAAAAACCAAACCTGGTCATGACTTGGAATGGTCAAACCATTGTTGATTTGGAGCGTTCCTTCCTTGATACCAATGGTGTGCGCGTGGTGGTGGATGCTAAAGTAGTTGACAATGCTGTCAACCTTCCCGAATTACGTCAGACATCACCTGAAACCCTAGAAGAGGATTTGAAGACAATTCTTTCAGACCTCAACCATGCTAGTCAAAAAGGTTTGCAGACGATTTTCGACTCATCTGTTGGTCGTTCAACCGTCAACCACCCACTCGGAGGTCGCCATCAGTTAACACCGACAGAAAGCTCTGTGCAGAAGTTGCCTGTCCAGCACGGTGTGACGACCACGGCTTCTGTCATGGCTCAGGGTTATCATCCTTATCTGGCAGACTGGTCACCTTACCACGGAGCAGCCTATGCAGTCATCGAAGCGACAGCTCGCTTGGTGGCAACAGGGGCTAACTGGTCCAAGGCTCGCTTCTCCTACCAGGAGTATTTCCAGCGCATGGATAAGCAGGCAGAACGCTTTGGTCAGCCAGTAGCAGCACTTTTGGGCTCAATCGAGGCTCAGATCCAGCTTGGATTGCCGTCTATCGGTGGTAAGGACTCCATGTCTGGGACCTTTGAGGACTTGATCGTTCCACCGACCTTAGTTGCCTTTGGTGTGACCACAGCAGATAGTCGCAAAGTCCTCTCACCTGAGTTCAAGGAAGCTGGCGAAAACATTTATTATCTAGCAGGTCAAACCTTGTCAGAAGACATTGATTTTTCTCTGATTAAATCCAATTTTGAGACTTTTGAAAAATGGCAGAGCGACTATCGGATTACGGCTGCTAGCGCAGTCAAGTACGGTGGTGTTCTAGAAAGTCTAGTCCTCATGTCCTTAGGTAACCAAATTGGTGCAGAAGTCGAGCTTGAAGAACTTGAAGCCAGCTTGACAGGTCAGCTAGGCGGATTTATCTTTACATCGAAAGAAGACATTGAAGGTGCTATTAAAATCGGTCAAACAAGTGCAGACTTTACAGTCCTTGTCAATGGTGTAAAGTTGCTTGGAAAAGACTTACAGGCTGCCTTTGAGGGCAAATTAGAGGAAGTCTATCCAACGGAATTTGAACAGGCGACAGACTTACAGGATGTTCCAGCTATTACAAGTTCAGCAGTTATAAAAGCTAAGGAAATAGTTGACGTGCCACTGGTTTATATTCCAGTTTTCCCAGGAACAAACTCAGAATACGATTCTGCCAAGGCCTTTGAACAGGCTGGTGCTAAGGTCAATCTTGTTCCATTTGTGACCTTGGATGCTGAGAGTATTGAAAAATCGGTTGACGACATGGTTGACAATATTGACGAGGCAAATATTCTCTTCTTTGCAGGTGGATTCTCTGCTGCGGATGAACCAGATGGATCTGCTAAGTTTATCGTGACCATCTTACGAAACGCCAAGGTCCGCTCTGCTATTGACCGCTTCATCGAAAAAGGTGGCCTCATTATCGGTATCTGTAATGGCTTCCAGGCCCTTGTTAAATCGGGCTTGCTACCCTATGGAAACTTTGAGGAGGCAGGTGAAACCAGTCCGACCCTCTTCTACAACGATGCCAACCAGCACGTTGCCAAAATGGTGGAAACACGGATTGCCAATGTCAATTCACCGTGGTTGGCAGGTATTCAGGTCGGTGATATTCATGCTATCCCAGTTTCTCATGGTGAAGGTAAATTTGTGGTTAGCGAAGAAGAATTTGCTATCTTGCGTGATAATGGTCAGATTTTCAGCCAGTACGTTGACTTTACAGGTCAGCCAAGCATGGACTCGAAGTACAATCCAAATGGCTCAAGTCATGCGATAGAAGGTATTACCAGTCGCAACGGGCAGATCATCGGGAAGATGGGGCATTCGGAGCGTTACGAGGACGGTCTTTTCCAGAATATTCCAGGCAAGAAAGATCAAGGCTTATTTGTTTCAGCAGTTCGCTATTTTACAGGAAAATAAATATGACATACGAAGTTAAATCACTCAATGAAGAATGTGGCGTGTTTGGTATTTGGGGTCATCCGCAAGCTGCTCAGGTTACTTATTTTGGACTCCATAGTTTGCAACATCGAGGGCAGGAAGGTGCAGGAATTTTAGCCAATGATGGTGGGCATTTACGCCGCCATCGTGGAACAGGTTTGATTGCAGAAGTCTTCAAAAATTCAGCAGATTTAGAAGCCTTGACAGGAAAGGCTGCTATTGGTCATGTTCGCTATGCAACATCAGGCTCTGCCTCTATCAACAATATCCAACCCTTCCTCTTTGACTTTTCAGATATGCAGGTGGGATTGGCGCATAATGGTAATTTGACCAATGCGGTCAGTTTGAAGGCTGAATTAGAAAAAAATGGTTCCATTTTCTCTTCTTCCTCCGATACAGAGATTTTGATGCACTTGATTCGCCGCAGCCACAATCCAGATTTTATGGGAAAAATCAAGGAAGCACTGAACACTGTCAAAGGTGGCTTTGCCTACTTGATTATGTTAGAAGACAAGTTGGTTGCAGCTTTGGATCCAAATGGCTTCCGACCACTTTCAATTGGTCGTATGAAAAATGGAGCTTGGGTTGTTGCTAGCGAAACCTGTGCCTTTGAAGTCGTCGGTGCTGAGTGGGTGCGAGATGTGATGCCAGGTGAAATTGTCATTATTGATGATTCAGGTGTTCAATACGATCGTTATACCAATGACACGCAGTTGGCTGTTTGTTCCATGGAATATGTCTATTTTGCTCGTCCAGACTCGGTTATTCATGGAGTTAATGTTCATACAGCTAGAAAAAATATGGGTCGTCGCTTGGCACAGGAATTTAAACACGAGGTGGATATTGTTGTTGGTGTGCCAAACTCCTCCCTCTCAGCAGCTAGCGGCTTCTCAGAAGAGTTAGGTTTGCCAAATGAAATGGGACTGATTAAAAACCAGTATACCCAACGTACCTTTATCCAGCCGACTCAGGAATTACGTGAGCAAGGTGTCCGCATGAAGTTGTCAGCAGTGTCAAGCATTGTAAAGGGAAAACGGGTGGTTATGGTTGATGATTCTATTGTTCGAGGAACAACCAGCCGCCGTATTGTTCAGTTACTGAGAGAGGCAGGAGCTTCTGAAGTTCATGTGGCCATTGGCAGTCCTGAACTTAAGTACCCTTGTTTCTACGGTATTGATATTCAGACCCGTAGGGAATTGATTTCAGCCAATCATAGTGTTGATGAAGTTTGCGAAATAATAGGTGCTGATAGCCTGACCTATCTTTCACTTGAAGGCATGATTGAGGCGATTGGTATTGACACCGATGCACCAAAAGGTGGACTTTGCGTTGCTTATTTTGATGGAGAGTTTCCAACACCCTTATATGACTATGAGGAAGAATATCTCCGTAGTTTAGAAGAAAAAACAAGTTTCTATATTGAAAATGTGAAGTAAGACAAGTGCTGTCAATAAAGGTTGACAATCTTGTAAACCTTGTCAAGTAGCTGCAAAGTTTCACAAGGAAAGGAAGAAAAATGACAAATAAAAATGCGTATGCCCAGTCGGGTGTGGATGTTGAAGCTGGGTATGAAGTTGTCGAACGAATCAAGAAGCATGTAGCTCGCACAGAACGTTTGGGCGTTATGGGAGCTCTCGGTGGCTTTGGTGGCATGTTTGACTTGACTAAACTGAATGTCAAAGAGCCTGTCTTGGTATCAGGAACAGACGGTGTCGGTACCAAACTCATGCTCGCAATTCAATATGATAAGCACGATACTATCGGTCAGGACTGTGTGGCTATGTGTGTCAACGACATTATCGCAGCAGGTGCGGAGCCACTTTACTTCCTTGACTACATCGCAACTGGAAAAAATGAGCCAGCAAAATTGGAGCAAGTGGTGGCTGGCGTTGCAGAAGGCTGTGTCCAAGCGGGCTGTGGTCTGATTGGTGGTGAAACGGCTGAAATGCCTGGCATGTATGGCGATGACGACTATGATCTAGCTGGATTTGCTGTCGGCATTGCGGAGAAGTCCCAGATTATTGACGGCAGCAAGGTCAAAGAAGGTGATATTCTCCTCGGTCTAGCATCAAGCGGTATCCACTCCAACGGTTATTCCTTGGTCCGTCGTGTTTTTGCGGATGTTTCTGGCGACGCTCTGTTGCCAGAGCTCAATGGCAGAGCTCTTAAGGACGTCCTCTTAGAGCCGACCCGTATTTATGTCCAGCAGGTATTGCCTCTGGTAAAAGCAGGGCTGGTCAACGGCATTGCCCATATCACAGGCGGTGGCTTTATCGAAAATATTCCCCGTATGTTTGCTGACAACCTAGCAGCTGAGATTGAAGAAGATAAGATTCCAGTCCTTCCAATCTTTACAGCCCTTGAAAAATACGGCCAAATCAAACATGAAGAAATGTTTGAAATCTTCAATATGGGTATCGGCATGGTATTGGCTGTCAGTCCAGAGCAGGTGGAGAAAGTCCGTGAATTGGTAGGCGAAGAAGTCTATGAAATCGGCCGCATCATCGCCAAGGAAGATAAGAGTGTGGTCATCAAATGAAACGAATAGCAGTGTTTGCATCAGGCAATGGCTCTAATTTTCAAGTCATCGCAGAGCAGTTTGAAGTAGCTTTTGTCTTTTCAGACCGTAGAAACGCCTATGTCTTGGAACGGGCTGAAAAACTAGGTGTGCCAGCATTTACTTTTGAATTAAAAGAATTTGCGGATAAGCAGGCTTACGAAGAAGCCCTCATCCAACTCTTAGACAAGCACCAGATTGACTTGGTGGTCTTGGCAGGCTATATGAAGATTGTGGGTCCGACCTTGTTAGCTCAATATGAAGGTCGTATCATCAATATCCACCCGGCTTATCTGCCTGAATTTCCAGGGGCTCACGGGATTGAAGACGCTTGGAATGCAGGTGTGGCAGAAAGTGGTGTGACAGTCCACTGGGTTGACAGTGGCGTTGACACAGGACAAATCATCAAACAAGTCCGAGTGCCCAGGCTGGCTGATGATACCCTAGAAACCTTTGAAGCTAGAATACATGAAGCAGAGTACCAACTCTATCCAGCAGTCTTGGAGGAGTTAGGGGCAGTGAAAAAATAAGGAGAAATCATGACAAAACGCGCACTAATTAGCGTATCAGATAAAAATGGTGTTGTAGAATTTGCCCAAGAATTGGTCAAGCTTGGCTGGGAAATCATCTCGACAGGAGGCACCAAGGTTGCCTTGGATCAGGCTGGAGTGACTACTATTGCCATTGACGATGTGACCGGTTTTCCTGAGATGATGGACGGTCGTGTCAAGACACTTCATCCCAAAATCCATGGTGGTTTGCTGGCTCGTCGGGATTTGGACAGCCACCTACAAGCAGCCAGCGACCATGAAATCGGCTTGATTGACTTGGTAGTGGTCAACCTTTATCCCTTCAAAGAGACCATCTTGCGTCCGGACGTGACCTATGACTTGGCGGTGGAGAACATCGACATCGGTGGTCCGTCCATGCTTCGTTCAGCAGCTAAAAACCACGCTAGTGTGACCGTTGTGGTGGATCCGGCAGATTATCCGACGGTTTTAGGGGAAATAGCAGAGCAGGGAGAGACGGCTTATGCTACGCGTCAGCGATTGGCAGCTAAGGTTTTCCGTCATACCGCAGCCTACGATGCTCTTATTGCAGACTACTTTACCAAGCAAGTCGGCGAAGACAAGCCTGAAAAACTCACCATTACCTACGACCTCAATCAGCCTATGCGTTATGGAGAAAATCCACAACAGAATGCGGATTTCTACCAAAATGCCCTGCCAACAGCTTACTCGATTGCAGCTGCCAAGCAGTTAAATGGTAAGGAATTGTCCTTCAATAACATTCGGGATGCGGATGCCGCTATTCGTATTATCCGTGATTTCAAGGACCGTCCAACTGTTGTGGCTCTCAAACACATGAACCCTTGTGGTATCGGTCAGGCAGAAACCATTGAACAGGCTTGGGATTACGCTTATGAGGCTGACCCAGTGTCGATTTTCGGAGGCATCGTCGTACTGAACAGAGAAGTAGATGCTGCGACGGCAGAAAAGATGCACCCGATTTTCTTAGAAATCATCATCGCACCGAGCTACTCGGCTCAAGCGCTAGCTATTTTGACCAATAAAAAGAAAAATCTGCGGATTTTGGAATTGGCCTTTGACGCACAGGATGCGAGCGAAGTGGAAAAAGAGTTCACAGGCGTTGTCGGCGGGCTCTTGGTGCAGGATCAGGACGTGGTGGTGGAAAGCCCAGCGGACTGGCAGGTGGTGACCGATCGTCAACCGTCCGATCAAGAGTGGGCGGCTATGGAGTTCGCTTGGAAGTCCTCCAAGTACGTCAAGTCCAACGGCATCATCATCACCAATGACAAGATGACCTTGGGCGTGGGACCTGGGCAAACCAACCGTGTGGCGTCCGTCCGCATCGCTATCGAGCAGGCCAAGAATCGTTTGGATGGAGCTGTTTTGGCATCAGACGCCTTTTTCCCATTTGCTGATAATGTGGAAGAAATCGCTGCGGCAGGAATCAAGGCTATCATTCAGCCTGGTGGCTCAGTCCGTGACCAAGACTCCATTGACATGGCCAACAAGTATGGCTTGACCATGGTCTTTACGGGAGTAAGACATTTTAGACATTGAGAATTTTGATGCAAGAAAGACACCCCGGCTGGAGAAGTTGGGGTGGTTTTTGGTATAATAGTTCTATGATTTTAAAACCTTTTACGAAATGGACAGGTGGGAAGCGGAAGTTACTAACTCAGCTACATGAACACTTGCCATTAGAATACAATAGATATTTTGAACCGTTTATTGGGGGAGGAGCACTATTCTTTGATTTAGCTCCCGAAAATGCCGTAATAAACGATTTTAATGAGGAATTGATAAATACTTATTTACAGATACGGGATAATCCAGAAGCCTTGCTTGATTTATTACATATCCATCAAGAGAACAATTCTAAGGAATATTATTTGAATGTTCGTTCGGTTGACAGAGATGGTAGAATAGAAACTATGTCTGATGTAGAGCGAGCAGCACGCATACTGTATATGCTACGAGTAGATTTTAATGGTCTATATAGGGTGAATTCTAAAAATCAGTTTAATGTTCCTTACGGTAGGTACAAAAATCCAAAGATAGTAGACTCGGAACTTATTCTTAGTGTATCAAGATACTTAAATGATAACAATATTTTAATTATGCAAGGTGATTTTGTTACGGCAGTTGAAGAAGCTGTTGCAGGAGATTTTGTATATTTTGATCCTCCATATGTTCCTATAACGGCTACTAGCTCTTTTACTTCCTATACGCATGAAGGTTTTTCGGATGAGGATCAGCGTCGATTAAGAGATACTTTCATAGATTTAGACCAAAGAGGAGTTAATGTAATGCTTTCTAATTCTTCAAGCCCAGTAGTTGAAGAATTGTACGCTGGTTTTAATATTTCCCGAGTAGATGTATCGAGAACGAATGGAGCAAGTAATTCCAGTCGTGGAAAAATTCAAGAAATTATTGTAAGAAATTATGGCGAATAACGAATATAAGTATGGAGGGGTCTTAATGAACAAACCATACTATCATAAAAATAAAGCTATTTTGGTACACGCAGATACATTTGAATTTTTGAATAAAATGAAACCAGAGAGCATGGATATGATTTTTGCAGATCCTCCATATTTTTTAAGTAATGGGGGAATTTCTAACTCTGGAGGTCAAGTTGTTTCCGTAGATAAGGGGGAGTGGGATAAGGTTAATTCTTTAGAAGAAAAACATGAATTTAATAGGAAGTGGATTCGCTTAGCTAAAAATGTGTTGAAACCAAATGGGACCATTTGGATTTCAGGGAGTTTTCACAATATATATTCAGTGGGGATGGCCTTAGAACAAGAAGGTTTTAAAATACTAAATAATATTACTTGGCAGAAGACAAATCCTGCACCAAATCTTTCCTGTCGTTACTTTACTCATTCAACGGAAACTATTTTATGGGCTCGAAAAGATGATAAAAAAGCTCGTCATTATTATAATTACGAACTTATGAAAGAACTCAATGATGGCAAACAAATGAAAGATGTTTGGGTTGGAGGACTAACAAAAAAATCTGAAAAATGGGCAGGTAAGCATCCGACTCAGAAACCAGAATATCTTTTAGAACGTATTATTTTAGCTTCAACTCAAGAAGGAGATTACATACTTGATCCATTTGTAGGAAGCGGGACGACAGGAGTGGTTGCCAAACGGTTAGGAAGAAAATTTATTGGGATTGATGCTGAACGGGATTATTTAAAAATCGCGAGAACTAGATTGGATAAGGAAGATGGCAAGAAGAACTTTTCATAGTTGGTTTGAAACTTTTACAGATACGGTTGCTGATTGGAACTACTATGTTGACTTTACAAAGGTTTTTAATAATATGAACGACCTGTATTTGAGAACTAATTTGAATATCTTGAATACGTTGGTAGGGAGTAAACAAATTCGAGAAGATTTTATCGCAATCTGTGAAAAGTATCCAGATGTGTTAACTATCATACCAATTCTTTTGGCTATACGTTTGGAATCTAAAGGCCGAGGAAAAAATCGTAAACCAATTGCTTTACCTATTCGCGAGTATGGGGACGATGCTATAATAAGCTACGATTTTGATTTTTATTCTCCTAACTATACCATAGAGAATTATGCAGATTTGCTAGAGAATACAGGTGTTTTTGAACTACTGCAATCACATCTAGTTAAAAACTTACAGGACTATGTTTACGGTGTAGAAGTCGGGTTAGATTCAAATGGTCGTAAAAATAGAATGGGTAAGATAATGGAAGCTTTGGTTGAAAGAGAACTTTGGAATGCAGGACTAAAAGAAAAAACGGACTACTATAAACAAATAAGTACTAAGCAAATTGAATCACTATTTCATATTGATTTAAGTGCCATAACAAATAATGGTAAAAATCATAAGAAGTTTGATTTTGCAATTCACGTAAATGGTCAATTGTATTTAACTGAAGTAAATTTCTATTCTAAATCAGGGTCAAAACCAAATGAAACCACACGTTCATATGAAAATTTAGCAGAAAAACTTACTGAAATTTCGAATGTTCATTTTGTTTGGATAACAGATGGTGAAGGTTGGCAAAGGTCTAAATCTAATTTAGAGGAGGCATTTGAAAGAATACCAAGATTGTACAATCTCCATGATATTCGGAATAAAAATATTAAAGAGTTATTAGAAATGGAGATGGACTAATGAATTTGCAAGCTTATATAAATTTATCTTCTGAAGAACGCTTAAAAATATTTTTAAGTACTTTATCAGTTACTAATCGAACGCCAGATTACTATGTCAATTGGTCTAAGGTTGAACGAGAAACAAAAAAATATGAGTTAGAGTTAAATACTTTGAATTATTTAATTGGTAAAGATGATATATACAACGAAGCGTTGCAACTTTTTAATAAACAACCAAATTTATTAAAAGCTATACCAAGTTTGATTGCAAGTCGTGATAAAACACTGGATATTTTATCAATTGACGCCGAAGATAATATGAGTTTTGATAACTTAGATTTTGCAAAAATTGATGAGGATAGAATTGTAGATTATACTAACTTTGTAGAAGCAACAGGATTATTAGATTTTTTGCAAAAGAAAGCCAATCGCTCTTTAGTGGACTACGTTTATGGAGTAGAGGCGGGACTTGACAGTAATGCACGTAAAAATAGAAGTGGTACTACCATGGAGGGTATTTTAGAGCGAACAGTAGCACGTGTCTGTAAAGAATATGGATTGGAGTTTAAGGCACAAGCAACAGCTCCATTTATAAAGGATAATTGGGGGATTGAGGTCCCTGTTGATAAGTCGGAACGCCGATTTGATGTTGCTGTATTTTCGAAAGATAAACATAAAGTATGGCTAATTGAAACGAATTATTACGGTGGAGGCGGTAGCAAGTTAAAGGCTGTAGCTGGAGAATTTACAGAATTAAGCCAATTCGTCACAAAATCTACAGATGATGTTAATTTTGTGTGGGTAACAGATGGTCAGGGATGGAAGACTGCCCATCTTCCTTTAGCAGAAGCATTTGGTCATATAACCCATGTCTTCAATCTCGACATGCTAAAACAAGGTTACTTATATGATTTGTTTAGATAATCAAATTTGCTCACCTCGTGTGAGCTTTTTCCATTTCCGAACGTTTTCCTGTTCTTTCTATCAAAATCTGTCTGTTTTTGCTATACTGTTTATATAAAATCCGTTTTTGAGGTGTGAAAAATGAAACTTTTGGTTGTAGGGTCTGGTGGTCGTGAACATGCTGTTGCAAAGAAATTGTTAGAGTCTGATCAGGTAAAACAGGTCTTTGTAGCTCCTGGGAATGACGGAATGACCTTGGATGGTATAGAGTTAGTAAGCATCGGGATTTCCGAACATTCTGCATTAATCAACTTTGCTAAGGAACATGACATTGCCTGGACATTTGTTGGCCCTGACGATGCTCTGGCAGCAGGTATTGTTGATGATTTTGAACAGGCTGGACTCAAAGCTTTTGGTCCGAGTCGTCTGGCCGCGGAGCTGGAGTGGTCAAAAGACTTTGCTAAACAAATCATGGTCAAATACGGCATTCCAACAGCAGCCTTTGGCACATTTTCCAACTTCGAAGAAGCCAAGGCCTACATCGAAGAGCAGGGGGCACCAATCGTGGTCAAGGCGGACGGCTTGGCACTGGGCAAGGGCGTGGTCGTGGCGGAAACCGTCGAGCAGGCGATCGAAGCGGCACGGGAGATGCTCTTGGACAACAAGTTCGGTGACTCAGGTGCCCGCGTGGTCATCGAGGAGTTCCTGGAGGGCGAGGAGTTTTCCCTCTTTGCTCTGGTCAATGGCGACCAGTTCTATATCCTGCCGACAGCCCAGGACCACAAGCGTGCCTTTGACGGCGACCAAGGTCCCAACACAGGTGGCATGGGGGCTTACGCTCCTGTTCCCCACCTGCCTCAAAGCGTGGTGGACACAGCAGTTGATACCATTGTCAAGCCCATTCTGGAGGGCATGATTGCGGAAGACCGGTCTTATCTGGGCGTGCTCTATGCTGGCTTGATTCTGACCGACCAAGGTCCCAAGGTCATCGAGTTCAACGCCCGTTTTGGCGACCCAGAAACTCAGATTATCCTGCCTCGCCTGACCTCTGACTTTGCTCAGAACATAGACGACATCCTCCACAAACGCTCGACCCAGCTGACCTGGCTGGAAAACGGTGTGACGCTGGGCGTTGTCGTGGCTTCAAACGGCTATCCTCTGGACTACGAAAAAGACGTGACCTTGCCAGCAAAGACCGAGGGCGACATCACGACCTACTATGCTGGGGCTCGTTTTGCGGAAAACAGCAGAGCACTGCTCTCTAACGGTGGTCGGGTTTATATGCTAGTCACCACAGCAGACACCGTCCAAGAAGCCCAAGAAAAAATTTACTCGGAGCTGAAAAATCAAGATACGACAGGCCTCTTTTATCGGACAGATATTGGAAGCAAGGCCGTAAAATAAGGGATAAAGAAAAGGAAAGATAAGCATGAACATTCCAATTTCCATCATCATGGGCTCTAGTTCCGACTGGAAAACCATGAAAAAAGCAGCCGATGTGCTGGACAAATTTGGCGTTGCCTATGAAAAGAAAGTGGTATCTGCCCACCGCACCCCAGACCTCATGTTCCGTCATGCCGAAGAGGCGCGTGGTCGTGGCATCAAGGTTATTATCGCAGGAGCAGGTGGTGCGGCTCATTTGCCAGGTATGGTAGCAGCTAAAACCACCCTGCCTGTCATCGGTGTCCCTGTTCAATCTCGTGCCCTCAGCGGTGTGGATTCCCTCTATTCTATCGTGCAGATGCCAGGCGGTGTGCCTGTTGCGACTATGGCTATTGGCGAAGCAGGTGCTACCAACGCAGCTCTGACAGCTCTTCGTATTCTCTCCATTGAAGACCAAACCATTGCAGCTCAGCTGGCAGATTTTGCCAAGGAGCAGGAAAAAGTTGCGGAGGCGATGACAGATGACCTCATCTAAGACAATCGGAATTATCGGCGGCGGTCAGCTGGGGCAGATGATGGCCATTTCCGTTATTTACATGGGGCACAAGGTGATTACGCTGGATCCTGCAGCAGACTGCCCAGCTTCCAAGGTCAGTGAGGTTATCGTTGCTCCCTATCACGATGTGGTGGCCCTCAAACAGTTGGCGGAGCGGTGCGATGTCCTGACCTACGAGTTTGAAAATGTCGATGCCGACGGACTGGACGCGGTCATCAAGGACGGTCAGCTCCCTCAGGGGACAGATCTCCTCCGCATTTCCCAGAACCGCATTTTTGAGAAGGATTTTTTGGCAAAAAAAGCTGGCGTGCAAGTCGCCCCCTACAAAGTCGTCACATCTAGCCTAGACCTAGAAGGTCTGGACCTCAGCAAAAACTATGTCTTAAAGACAGCCACTGGGGGCTATGACGGACATGGCCAGAAGGTCATTCGAGAAGTGGCGGACTTGGAGGCGGCTAGTCAGTTAGCCAACTCTGCCGAGTGTGTATTGGAAGAGTTTGTGAATTTCGACCTGGAAATCTCCGTCCTTGTGTCTGGGAATGGCTCCGACTACACAGTCTTTCCTGTGCAGGAAAATATCCACCGCAATAGTATTCTTTACAAAACTATCGTGCCTGCCCGTATTTCAGATGAACTAGCTGAAAAAGCCAAAACCATGGCCCTGCAAATCGCAGACAAACTTCAATTAGCAGGCACCCTCTGTGTTGAAATGTTTGTGGCAGGGCAGGATATTCTGGTCAACGAAATTGCTCCTCGACCACATAATTCGGGGCATTATTCTATTGAAGCCTGTGATTTTTCACAGTTTGATACCCATATCCGAGGCATTCTCGGCCAGCCTCTGCCCCCTATCCGCCTGCTTTCCCCAGCCGTCATGATTAACGTTTTGGGACAAGACATGGAAGCAGTCCAAACCTTTCTTCAAGAAAACCCTACCGCCCATCCCCACTTTTATGGTAAACTAGAAGCAAAGCACAATCGCAAAATGGGACACGTGACGGTGTTGGGGGAAGATGAAGCAGGTTAGGAGGTAGTATATGAGTGAATTAGCAATTAAAAGAGAAGAAATTGCTACTAAAGATGAAGATAGACAATTATCAGTACAATTTTTGAAAAATAAAAATATTAATTTGGAACAGATTGGCAACTATTTTGCGACAATCGTAAATTCTTATAAAGAAATTCAACAGAACATTAATGCTGAAGAGATGTATGTTGTTAAGTTTACAAAAGAACAATTAAAAAGGTATCAAACTGGCGAAATAGATTTTCAAAGAACAGCAGATAGATCAGCTTTACTGCCTAATTTTGTAAAAAAAGGAACAAATAATGAAATTGTATCTAAAGCAAGATTAGAAAAAATTGTTTTAGATAATCCAGAAGCGTTGCAAAATGTTATTAACAATGCTAATCAATTAGCCAATGCTCAAAAAATTGCTGATTTGGAAATATTGCTGACCGAAGTTAAACAAATCGCTTTGGAAGTTAAACGAGGCCTCAAAGACGACAGGCGTTCCAAGATTTTAGGAGCAGAAAGTACAATCAATCAGGCATTAATGATGCCAGAGGATAATCCCCAAAAGCAGGTTTTATTACTTAATTCCATAAGTCACCTTAACGAGGGTAGAGAGGCATTAATAAAGGAATTTGAAAACGAGATTAAAAAGAATATTTCTATTCCTAATTCAAAATGGCAACTATTTTTAAAATCTGTATTTGATGAGAAGTTTAATCAAGATGTTTTAGAAAGTTTTTCAGAATTAAATGAACAATTTTCTTATATTGTAAAGTCTACGGAACTATTAGCTAAGACATACATGATTACTGGTAATCATCAACTTATAGATAGTCTTTATACTCCAGTAAAGTTATTAGTTGAAAATAATAAAGAATATGTTGGGCAATTATTTGAATTGCAAGATGTTGATGTTGAAACAGAACGACAGTTGAAATGGTGTGTTGAACCTGCGGAATTTATTGCTCAAATTGGTATGACAGAACTGGCAGATGACGACATAATTGCAATTGAATTTACAGGAGAGGAATTACTGATAGGTGGAATTTCAAATGGATAAAAATCAAGTGCATAAAGTTGGTAAGATGTTAAATAAACCTGTGAAATTTGTAAAGAAAAATATGGGGATTATATCAACTGCGGTAATTGTTTATGGTGGCCCAATGTTAGCAAAGTATTTAAATGAAAGAAAAAACAAATAACAGGCTAGCCTAATCTAGTGCATATATTGAATATGGAATTATTAAAAAATAATTTAGAACGGAAGGACCCGTGTTCTCTTGACGGAATACAGGATACGGATTTTTTTAATCAACAATTTTAAAAAGAAAGGAAAGAGGGTAAGTTCAAGCATTTGAACTCGGGCTAAAAGCGTCGGAAAAAAGATAAACTGCCTTGTGTGCTAGCGCACAGTGTCAGTTTCCTATTTTTCTCTCGCTTTCTTAACGCCCTCTGTATCATAAACAATGATCAATCGTTATTCCCGCCCGGAGATGGCGGCTATTTGGAGTGAAGAGAACAAGTACAAGGCTTGGTTGGAAGTGGAAATCCTCGCAGATGAGGCTTGGGCTGAGTTGGGTGAGATTCCCAAGGAAGATGTGGCCTTGATTCGTGAGAAGGCGACTTTTGACATCGACCGCATTTTAGAGATTGAAGAGGAGACCCGTCACGATGTGGTGGCTTTCACGCGTGCGGTTTCGGAAAGTCTTGGTGAGGAACGTAAGTGGGTCCACTACGGTCTGACGTCGACTGACGTGGTGGATACGGCTTACGGCTACCTCTACAAGCAGGCCAACGACATTATCCGTCGCGACCTTGAAAACTTTACCCATATCATCGCCGACAAGGCGCGTGAACACAAGTACACCATTATGATGGGCCGTACCCACGGTGTCCATGCGGAGCCAACGACCTTCGGTCTGAAACTGGCGACATGGTATAGCGAAATGAAACGCAACATGGAGCGTTTCGATGTAGCGGCCAAGGGTGTTGAAGCTGGTAAAATTTCAGGTGCGGTTGGAAACTTTGCCAACATTCCTCCATTTGTGGAAGAGTATGTTTGTGGCAAGTTAGGCATTCGTCCGCAGGAAATTTCTACTCAGGTCCTTCCTCGTGACCTTCACGCAGAATATTTCTCAGCCCTAGCCTTGATTGCAACGTCTATCGAGCGTATGGCGACAGAAATCCGTGGGCTACAAAAATCTGAACAACGTGAAGTCGAAGAGTATTTCGCCAAAGGCCAAAAGGGCAGCTCTGCTATGCCCCATAAACGCAACCCTATCGGTTCTGAAAATATGACCGGTCTGGCTCGTGTGGTGCGTGGTCACTTGGTGACGGCTTTTGAGAATGTGGCTCTCTGGCACGAACGCGATATTTCCCACTCGTCAGCGGAGCGGATTATCACTCCGGATACGACCATTCTTATCAACTATATGCTCAATCGTTTTGGCAATATCGTTAAGAACTTGACGGTCTTCCCTGAAAATATGAAACGCAATATGGAGTCAACTTTTGGCTTGATTTACAGCCAGCGTGTCATGCTTAGTTTGATTGAAAAAGGTATGACCCGTGAGGAAGCCTATGACTTGGTGCAACCAAAAACTGCGCAGTCATGGGATAATCAAGTGGACTTCAAGCCCCTTCTCGAAGCGGATGAGCGTGTGACTGCTAAACTAAGCCAGGAAGAAATCGATGAACTCTTCAACCCAGACTACTATGCTAAGCGGGTAGATGATATCTTTGCTCGACTTGGATTATAAAAAATCAAAATTCTTTGGATTTTCCAGAGAATTTTTTAGTTTCCCTTAAGTTTTGCGCGCTATACTTTATTCAAGCTAGAAATAGCAAAACTTTTACTGAATGATTTTCAGTATCGTCATCCGTAAGAGCTAAAGCTCAAACGGCTGGCATATCTTTTCACCTAAAGGTATCCCTAGCTCTAAGTCGCAAGCGACAAGAGCTAGGTATCATATAATCTCCAGAAAACAGTCAGCAAAAATTAGCTGACTGTTTTTGTATAAAAAATCAAAAAATCCTTGACTCATCCCTAGGGGAATGGTGTATGCTAGGACTATCAAAACAGATGGAGGTTGCTTATGCAGGTCAAAGATGTGGAGAAGTTGACAGGCTTGTCAACCAAGGCTATACGCTTGTATGAGGAAAAGGGCTTGATTGAAGTGGCGAGAAATCCACTCAACGACTACCGTGATTATTCAGAGGAAAATGTGCGGCAGCTCCGCTTGATTAAGTTGCTCCGCTATTTTGAGTTTTCCCTAGCAGAGATTAAGGACCTCCTAGCCTTGCCAGAGGAGGATTTGCGATCAGCCTTGCATGAGAAAAAGCAGGGAATCAACCAGCAAGCAGAAGAATTGGCAGACAAGGTTGATTTGCTGGACCAGGTGGTCAGGGATTTGGGCAAGAAAGAGGATTGGTTGGAAGAAGCACAGGAATCCATTGCTTTTGTGGAAAGCGGTGAGTTCCAAGACTTCAAACAAGATTTAGAAGATGCCTTGCTGCCAAGTATTTGGATGACTCTCTTACAGACCTTGATGCTATCAGGTCCGATTCTCTGGTTGTTTACCCGCATCCAACAGGATCGGCAGGAAAATCTTTTTCTACTAGCAGTAGTTTCCCTGCTAGCAACCGCTTGGATAACGCTTCTCTGGAGAGATTACCTCGTGACCTGGTGGAAACATCGGGACAAGGTTCGCCAGAAGAATCGTAGTCAGGCCTGGTGGATTCCGATTGGTCTTATCTCTCTCGTAGGTGGGGTTGCCTACTTTGTCCTTGTCGGCTGGTTGACTGAAAGATTTTTCCTACCAAGCGATTGGCTCTTCTATGAGTATTCGACTGGTCTGGGCAAGATTGCTATATTTTTTATCATGGCTTTTCTCGTTTTTCTTTTGGGAAAACTGGCGAGGCTGGTGAAGTTATCTTGGAAATATGGCTTGGGTATGGCAGGCGGTTGTATCCTATTGACCGCTCTGCTGATTTCTACCACAACAGCTGTGACCAAAGACCAGATTATTGACATCAATCTGTTGGCTCCGTCCATGGAATATCTTTACAGCGATGTCAAGTCTGTCTGGACAGGCTTTGGGACCAAGCCAGTGACAGTGAACAGGTCTGAAAGGCAAGGGGAATTCAGCTATCAAATTCAACTGGATGGAAAAAAGATTGTGTTTATGCAACCAGCTGTTAATCAGAACTTGGTACCTGACGATACCTACATCGAACTAGAGGAATTTGATCAGCGACTGATGAATTTGGGCATTCCCAAAGAAAGTTCAACAGAAGGCAGTCAGTACAACGATTTAGATTCGCACTATCTAAAACGCTTTTTGCGAATAGTGGAAAATCAATAAAATGAATTCTGTTTTAGTCTCCCTTAAGCTTGACGAGTTATACTTTATCCAAGCTAGAAATATCGGATTTCCTTTTCACCTAAAGGTGTCCCTAGCTCTAAGTCGCAAGCGACAAGAGCTAGGTATCATATAATCTCCTGGAAATACTGGACTCACTGAGTCTGGTATTTTCATTTTGTGCTATAATGGTTTCATGACTAGAATTTTAGATATGGAACAAATGCAGGACGAGGAGTACGTTGAGCGTACCCTGCGTCCGCAGAAATTAAATGAATACATCGGTCAGGACAAGGTCAAGGACCAGCTGAAAATCTTTATCGAGGCGGCCAAGCTCCGTGATGAAGCCTTGGACCATACCCTTCTGTTTGGCCCTCCGGGTCTGGGGAAGACGACCATGGCCTTTGTCATTGCAAACGAACTAGGGGTGAATATCAAGCAGACCAGTGGTCCTGTTATTGAAAAAGCAGGCGACTTGGTGGCCCTTCTCAACGACTTGGAGCCTGGCGACGTCCTCTTTATCGATGAAATCCACCGTATGCCCATGGCGGTCGAGGAAATTCTCTACTCAGCTATGGAAGACTTCTACATAGACATTATGATTGGAGCAGGGGAGGCCAGTCGCTCCGTGCATTTGGAGTTGCCACCTTTTACCCTGATTGGAGCGACCACTCGTGCGGGTATGCTGTCCAATCCCCTGCGGGCGCGTTTTGGGATTACTGGTCACATGGAATATTATGAACTGGCTGATTTGACGGAGATTGTTGAGCGGACGGCGGATATCTTTGATATGGAGATTACCCATGAAGCTGCTATTGAGCTGGCTCGTCGGTCTCGTGGAACTCCCCGTATCGCCAACCGCCTGCTCAAGCGGGTGCGGGATTTCGCACAGATTATGGGCGACGGTCTGATTGACGACACCATTACGGACAGGGCCTTGACTATGCTGGATGTGGACCGCGAGGGGCTGGATTATGTGGACCAGAAGATTCTCCGCACCATGATTGAGATGTACGGTGGCGGTCCCGTCGGCCTTAACACCCTGTCGGTTAATATCGCCGAGGAGCGTGAGACGGTGGAGGACATGTACGAGCCCTACCTGATTCAGCAGGGCTTCCTCATGCGGACACGGACAGGGCGGGTTGCGACTGCCAAGGCTTACGAGCACTTGGGTTATCCCTATACGGAAAAATAATGGCAGAGCAGATGAGACAAGTAGCCAATTTATTTGGAGATTGGCCTGAGGCAATTATTTGGACCTGTTTAGAAGGCAGAATGGGACAGATTCATGTCGATAATACCCAGTCGCCCCAGTCAGCTCTAGCTCTCTATGGACGGCAGAGCTTCTTTGGTTTTTTTGCCGGAAAACCAAATGCGGACTTGCTAAAAATTTGTGAGGGAAAGGATATTATTTTAGTACCCCAAAACCAGGCCTGGTCAGACTTGATAGAAGGGACTTACGGAGACAGTATCCGGTCCTTTACCCGTTATGCTACGAAAAAAGATACTAGTTTTGACCTTGGGCATTTGCAGAAACTGATTGATGCCCTACCTGAAGAGTTTGACCTGAAAGTGATTGACCGTAATCTGTATGATGCCTGTCTAGTGGAAGACTGGTCACGCGATTTGGTTGGTAATTATGCTGATGTGGAGCAGTTTTTAGACTTGGGTCTAGGCTATGTCATCTTGCATAAGGAACAGGTGGTGTCAGGTGCCTCATCCTATGCCAGTTATTTAGGTGGGATTGAGATAGAGGTGGACACTAGGGAAGAATTTCGAGGTCAAGGTTTAGCAATAATCTGTGCTGCTCAGTTAATTTTAACCTGCCTAGAGCGAGGGCTTTATCCCAGTTGGGATGCCCATACATTGACTTCCTTGAAACTTGCTGAAAAGTTGGGCTACGAATTGGACAAGCCCTATCAAGCTTATGAATGGAGATAAGATGACACTAACATTTATTTGGGATTTAGACGGTACACTCTTGGATTCTTATGAGGCAATTCTAGCTGGAATTCAAGAAACTTATGAACAATATGATATTCCTTTTGATTATGAGGAAGTGAGGAGCTTTATTCTCAAAACCTCTGTTAAAGACTTACTGGTGCGTGATGCAGACAAGTATGGTCTGGATAGTGAGGAACTCAATCGTGTACGTGCAACTTCCTTGAAGGAGAAAAATACGCAGATTCCCTTGATGGAGGGTGCGCGTGAAATTTTGGCTTGGACCGAGGAACAAGGTATTCAAAATTTTGTCTATACACACAAGAGTGACAACGCCTTTCAGGTTTTAGAAGACTTAGGTGTTCGTCATCATTTCATAGAAATCTTAACCAGCGATTCAGGTTTTGAACGTAAACCCAGTCCAGAAGCTCTGCTATTTCTCATCGAAAAATACAATCTGGACAAGAAAAACACCTACTACATAGGTGATCGTCTACTTGATGTAGAAACGGCTATCAATGCGGGTATCCATAGCATTAACTTACAGATTGATGGAGTGGAAAAGAATCGGAAGATTGAAAGTTTGACAAAAATAAAAGAATTATTTGACGATTAAGGAAAGATTAAGCTAGTCTGGCTATACTATAGCCATCCTAAAACTTTTCTTTTTCATATAATCTCCTAGAAAGCCCAGCCACCGTGCTGGGTTTTCTGCTATAATGAACTTATGAAACATAAAGTAGCAGTTGAAAAGGCCTTGTTGGCAAATGCAGATTTGAGAAAGATACTGACCATTGTTGCCTCCTTGGATCTTAATGATGCATGGATTTGCGCGGGAACCTTGCGGAATTATTTGTGGAATGGCGGAGCTTTTGATCCAGAAACGGATGTGGATGTGATTTTCCATGATGTGACGGTTTCCTATGAAGAAACGCTGGCGATTGAGAAGAGCTTGCGTCAGACATTTCCGAACTATCAGTGGGAAGTCAAAAATCAAGTCTATATGCACCAGCATAGCCCAGAAGCCAAACCTTATCTCTCCTCCAAGGATGCTATGAGCAAATATCCCGAGCGATGCACGGCAATTGGAGCCCGCTTGCTAGAAGGCGGGCGAGTAGAGCTCTTTTGCCCTTATGGACTAGAGGATATTCTTCGCTACCGAGTTCGACCAACTCCACATTTTCGAGAAAATGCTGAGCGTATGGCAGTCTATCGTGCACGACTGGCTAAAAAAGATTGGTGTACTAGGTGGCCAAATCTCCAAATAGAGTTCTAAAGTCACTCATGTGGCTTTTTATTTTGGTTAAAATATGGCAAGATAAAAAACCTATATCGGAGATAATAATAACAATGATATATAGTAGAAAAGCATAACTTCAAAAAAGATTAATGAGGGAATGGTTCAGACGGCTAAGGAGGAGATTTTTAAAACTATCACATAGTGGAACTGGTCCATACCTAATGTATCCGAGTGTAAGCGGGATTTTATTTGGAAAAGTGACAAAAATGTCCTTTTCATCTAGTAAAGAGATAGGGTAGACTAATGTTATCTAAACGAATAAAGGAGCTATACGAATGGAATTTTCACACATATATGCCAAGGTTAGGGGTATTGTCCATAAGGCGCGCAAGGATTATTACATAAAATTGTGGGAAAGAGAAGATTGGGAACAAGAGGGTATGCTAATACTCCATCAATTACTCTTGCGTCACCCTGATTTAGTGAAGCAAGAGCGTCAACTATATTGCTACTTCAAGGTCAAGTTTCGGAATCATATAAAGGATTTAGTTCGTAAACAAGAAAGTCAAAAACGTCAATTCGATCGGATGCCGCATGAAGATATTCATGATTTATCTCATATGATTGGCAGTCCAGGTCTCCTCAATGATGAGTTGATAGTATTACGTGAAAGGCTCAGTTCATATCGGGCACAACTCAGTCCCTCCCAAGAAGAACAATATAACCAGCTGATTAGTGGTCGTAGTTTCAAAGGGCGTCGCCAAATGCTTCGGGAGTTAGAAGAGCACTTATCAGATTTCCGAGGATGAATAATCCATTTTCAGACAGAGGAAGCATTATAGAACGAAGGGAATCGAAATGATTATACTCTTTCAATTTCTAGATTCCCTAGTTCTCTTCAGCCCATCGCTAGAAAAACAAAAAAAGTTTAAAAAAAGTCAAAAAAGGTGTTGACAAGAAAAATGGAGTCTGATATACTGATATAGTTGTCGCTTGAGAGAGCGGTAGACAAGACCTTTGAAAATTAAAGAAGACGAACCAAACGTGCAGGGTGATTTATCTAAAGGATAAATCGTCAATGACAAAACAAAACAATAAAACGGAAAGCTAGTCATAGCTTGAGTTTGAATCAAAACTTTTTATGAGAGTTTGATCCTGGCTCAGGACGAACGCTGGCGGCGTGCCTAATACATGCAAGTGGAACGCACTTATTTCACCGGAGCTTGCTCCACCGAGATAAGTGAGTCGCGAACGGGTGAGTAACGCGTAGGTAACCTGCCTCATAGCGGGGGATAACTATTGGAAACGATAGCTAATACCGCATAACAGTATTTACTGCATGGTAGATGCTTGAAAGAAGCAACTGCTTCACTATGAGATGGACCTGCGTTGTATTAGCTAGTTGGTGGGGTAACGGCTCACCAAGGCTTCGATACATAGCCGACCTGAGAGGGTGATCGGCCACACTGGGACTGAGACACGGCCCAGACTCCTACGGGAGGCAGCAGTAGGGAATCTTCGGCAATGGGGGCAACCCTGACCGAGCAACGCCGCGTGAGTGAAGAAGGTTTTCGGATCGTAAAGCTCTGTTGTAAGAGAAGAACGTGTGTGAGAGTGGAAAGTTCACACAGTGACGGTATCTTACCAGAAAGGGACGGCTAACTACGTGCCAGCAGCCGCGGTAATACGTAGGTCCCAAGCGTTGTCCGGATTTATTGGGCGTAAAGCGAGCGCAGGCGGTTTGATAAGTCTGAAGTAAAAGGCTGTGGCTTAACCATAGTACGCTTTGGAAACTGTCAAACTTGAGTGCAGAAGGGGAGAGTGGAATTCCATGTGTAGCGGTGAAATGCGTAGATATATGGAGGAACACCGGTGGCGAAAGCGGCTCTCTGGTCTGTAACTGACGCTGAGGCTCGAAAGCGTGGGGAGCGAACAGGATTAGATACCCTGGTAGTCCACGCCGTAAACGATGAGTGCTAGGTGTTGGGTCCTTTCCGGGACTCAGTGCCGCAGCTAACGCATTAAGCACTCCGCCTGGGGAGTACGACCGCAAGGTTGAAACTCAAAGGAATTGACGGGGGCCCGCACAAGCGGTGGAGCATGTGGTTTAATTCGAAGCAACGCGAAGAACCTTACCAGGTCTTGACATCCCGATGACCGCCCTAGAGATAGGGTTTCTCTTCGGAGCATCGGTGACAGGTGGTGCATGGTTGTCGTCAGCTCGTGTCGTGAGATGTTGGGTTAAGTCCCGCAACGAGCGCAACCCCTATTGTTAGTTGCCATCATTCAGTTGGGCACTCTAGCGAGACTGCCGGTAATAAACCGGAGGAAGGTGGGGATGACGTCAAATCATCATGCCCCTTATGACCTGGGCTACACACGTGCTACAATGGCTGGTACAACGAGTCGCAAGTCGGTGACGGCAAGCTAATCTCTTAAAGCCAGTCTCAGTTCGGATTGTAGGCTGCAACTCGCCTACATGAAGTCGGAATCGCTAGTAATCGCGGATCAGCACGCCGCGGTGAATACGTTCCCGGGCCTTGTACACACCGCCCGTCACACCACGAGAGTTTGTAACACCCGAAGTCGGTGAGGTAACCATTTAGGAGCCAGCCGCCTAAGGTGGGATAGATGATTGGGGTGAAGTCGTAACAAGGTAGCCGTATCGGAAGGTGCGGCTGGATCACCTCCTTTCTAAGGAAATGGAACCTGTACGTTAGTCTTCTTTAATTTTGAGAGGTCTTGTGGGGCCTTAGCTCAGCTGGGAGAGCGCCTGCTTTGCACGCAGGAGGTCAGCGGTTCGATCCCGCTAGGCTCCATTAACAACGAAAGTTGTTAAACTTGTCCATTGAAAATTGAATATCTATCAAACATTCCTAAACGTATGTAACAGTACGTATAGAAATAGTAACAAGAAAATAAACCGAAAACGCTGTGAATATTTAATGAGTTTTCTAATTTTAAAAAAATTAGGTTAATAAGGTTAAGTTAATAAGGGCGCACGGTGGATGCCTTGGCACTAGAAGCCGAAGAAGGACGTGACTAACGACGAAATGCCTTGGGGAGCTGTAAGTAAGCAATGATCCAGGGGTGTCCGAATGGGGGAACCCGGCAGGTTGATGCCTGTCACCCATCACTGTTAAGGTGGTGAGGAGGAAGACGCAGTGAACTGAAACATCTAAGTAGCTGCAGGAAGAGAAAGCAAAAGCGATTGCCTTAGTAGCGGCGAGCGAAACGGCAGGAGGGCAAACCAGAGAGTTTACTCTCTGGGGTTGTAGGACTGCAATGTGGACTTAAAGATTATAGAAGAACTACCTGGGAAGGTAGGCCAAAGAGAGTAATAGCCTCGTATTCGAAATAGTCTTTATACCTAGCAGTATCCTGAGTACGGCGAGACACGCGAAATCTCGTCGGAATCTGGGAGGACCATCTCCCAACCCTAAATACTCTCTAGTGACCGATAGTGAACCAGTACCGTGAGGGAAAGGTGAAAAGTACCCCGGAAGGGGAGTGAAATAGAACCTGAAACCGTGTGCCTACAACAAGTTCGAGCCCGTTAATGGGTGAGAGCGTGCCTTTTGTAGAATGAACCGGCGAGTTACGATATGATGCGAGGTTAAGTTGAAGAGACGGAGCCGTAGGGAAACCGAGTCTTAATAGGGCGGATTAGTATTATGTCGTAGACCCGAAACCATGTGACCTACCCATGAGCAGGTTGAAGGTGCGGTAAGACGCACTGGAGGACCGAACCAGGGCACGTTGAAAAGTGCTTGGATGACTTGTGGGTAGCGGAGAAATTCCAAACGAACTTGGAGATAGCTGGTTCTCTCCGAAATAGCTTTAGGGCTAGCGTCGATATGTAAGAATCTTGGAGGTAGAGCACTGTTTGGATGAGGGGGCCATCTCGGTTTACTGATTTCAGATAAACTCCGAATGCCAATGATTCATGATCGGCAGTCAGACTGCGAGTGCTAAGATCCGTAGTCGAAAGGGAAACAGCCCAGACCACCAGCTAAGGTCCCAAAATAATTGTTAAGTGGAAAAGGATGTGGGGTTGCACAGACAACTAGGATGTTAGCTTAGAAGCAGCTATTCATTCAAAGAGTGCGTAATAGCTCACTAGTCGAGTGACCCTGCGCCGAAAATGTACCGGGGCTAAAACAATTTACCGAAGCTGTGGATAACACTAAGGTGTTATGGTAGGAGAGCGTTCTATGTGTGAAGAAGGTATACCGTGAGGAGTGCTGGAACGCATAGAAGTGAGAATGCCGGTATGAGTAGCGCAAGATGGGTGAGAATCCCATCCACCGTAAGACTAAGGTTTCCAGGGGAAGGCTCGTCCGCCCTGGGTTAGTCGGGACCTAAGGAGAGACCGAAGGGTGTATCCGATGGCCAACAGGTTGATATTCCTGTACTAGAGTATGAAGTGATGGAGGGACGCAGTAGGCTAACTAAAGCGGGCGATTGGAAGAGCCCGTCTAAGCAGTGAGGTGTGATATGAGTCAAATGCTTGTATCTATAACATTGAGCTGTGATGGGGAGCGAAGTTAAGTAGCGAAGTTAGTGACGTCACACTGCCGAGAAAAGCTTCTAGCGATGTATCATACTCTACCCGTACCGCAAACCGACACAGGTAGTCGAGGCGAGTAGCCTCAGGTGAGCGAGAGAACTCTCGTTAAGGAACTCGGCAAAATGACCCCGTAACTTCGGGAGAAGGGGTGCTCAGCTAGACTGAGCCGCAGTGAATAGGCCCAAGCAACTGTTTATCAAAAACACAGCTCTCTGCTAAATCGTAAGATGATGTATAGGGGGTGACGCCTGCCCGGTGCTGGAAGGTTAAGAGGAGGGTTTAGCGCAAGCGAAGATCTGAATTGAAGCCCCAGTAAACGGCGGCCGTAACTATAACGGTCCTAAGGTAGCGAAATTCCTTGTCGGGTAAGTTCCGACCCGCACGAAAGGCGTAATGATTTGGGCACTGTCTCAACGAGAGACTCGGTGAAATTTTAGTACCTGTGAAGATGCAGGTTACCCGCGACAGGACGGAAAGACCCCATGGAGCTTTACTGCAGTTTGATATTGAGTATCTGT
Organism: Streptococcus sp. NSSLK0004; assembly: GCF_059039125.1. Lineage (NCBI taxonomy): Bacteria > Bacillati > Bacillota > Bacilli > Lactobacillales > Streptococcaceae > Streptococcus > Streptococcus sp. NSSLK0004. Next base: position 64,152 of record NZ_CM180142.1, read on the forward strand.
ACCGCATGTACAGGATAGGTAGGAGCCATTGAAGTCGGGACGTCAGTTTCGACGGAGGCGTTGTTGGGATACTACCCTTGTGTTATGGCTACTCTAACCCAGATAGGTTATCCCTATCGGAGACAGTGTCTGACGGGCAGTTTGACTGGGGCGGTCGCCTCCTAAAAGGTAACGGAGGCGCCCAAAGGTTCCCTCAGACTGGTTGGAAATCAGTCGCAGAGTGTAAAGGTATAAGGGAGCTTGACTGCGAGAGCTACAACTCGAGCAGGGACGAAAGTCGGGCTTAGTGATCCGGTGGTTCCGTATGGAAGGGCCATCGCTCAACGGATAAAAGCTACCCTGGGGATAACAGGCTTATCTCCCCCAAGAGTTCACATCGACGGGGAGGTTTGGCACCTCGATGTCGGCTCGTCGCATCCTGGGGCTGTAGTCGGTCCCAAGGGTTGGGCTGTTCGCCCATTAAAGCGGCACGCGAGCTGGGTTCAGAACGTCGTGAGACAGTTCGGTCCCTATCCGTCGCGGGCGTAGGAAATTTGAGAGGATCTGCTCCTAGTACGAGAGGACCAGAGTGGACTTACCGCTGGTGTACCAGTTGTCTCGCCAGAGGCATCGCTGGGTAGCTATGTAGGGAAGGGATAAACGCTGAAAGCATCTAAGTGTGAAACCCACCTCAAGATGAGATTTCCCATAACTTTATGTTAGTAAGAGCCCTGAGAGAAGATCAGGTAGATAGGTTGGAAGTGGAAGTGTGGCGACACATGTAGCGGACCAATACTAATCGCTCGAGGACTTATCCAAAGTAAGTAATGAAGGCGTTAAAAATTCTGTATGAAAATAGGAAACTGAGGCAGAGTCAACAGACTCTAGGAAGTTTATCTTTTTCACTAAGAATTTAGCCTGAATACAATTACTCACCAGTCAATATTGACAAGCGTGGTTAATCTTGTTAGAATATAGATATTCAATTTTGAGTTGACAAGACTCAATAGTTAAGTGACGATAGCCTAGGAGATACACCTGTACCCATGCCGAACACAGCAGTTAAGCCCTAGCACGCCTGAAGTAGTTGGGGGTTGCCCCCTGTGAGATAAGGGAGTCGCTTAGCGTTAATCCGCCATAGCTCAGTTGGTAGAGCGCATGACTGTTAATCATGATGTCACAGGTTCGAGCCCTGTTGGCGGAGTAAAGAGAGATCTTTAGCTATATGGTCCGTTGGTCAAGGGGTTAAGACACCGCCTTTTCACGGCGGTAACACGGGTTCGAATCCCGTACGGACTATATTTGGAGGATTACCCAAGTCCGGCTGAAGGGAACGGTCTTGAAAACCGTCAGGCGTGTAAAAGCGTGCGTGGGTTCGAATCCCACATCCTCCTTATTTTTAATATCGCGGGATGGAGCAGCTAGGTAGCTCGTCGGGCTCATAACCCGAAGGTCGTAGGTTCAAATCCTGCTCCCGCAATATCCTATTGTGGAGATGGCTCGGTAGCTCAGTTGGTAGAGCAATGGATTGAAGCTCCATGTGTCGGCGGTTCGATTCCGTCTCGCGCCATTAATTTAATATCTTGGAGAGATAGCGAAGAGGCTAAACGCGGCGGACTGTAAATCCGCTCCTTCGGGTTCGGGGGTTCGAATCCCTCTCTCTCCATACCTTTACGGGCATAGTTTAAAGGTAGAACTAAGGTCTCCAAAACCTTCAGTGTGGGTTCAATTCCTACTGCCCGTGTTCTATGGCGGGTGTGGTGAAGTGGTTAACACATCAGATTGTGGCTCTGACATTCGGGGGTTCGATTCCCCTCACTCGCCTTTTATAATAATATTGGGGTATCGCCAAGCGGTAAGGCAAGGGACTTTGACTCCCTCATTCGTTGGTTCGAATCCAGCTACCCCAGTTACAACTATAAGCCGGCGTGGCGGAATTGGCAGACGCGCTGGACTCAAAATCCAGTGTCCGCAAGGACGTGCCGGTTCGACCCCGGCCGCCGGTATAGTTAGACTTTAAGAACGTTATGTATCTAACGTTCTTAAAAATTGCAATTATAATTAACTGGTTAACAATTAATTAGTTAACAAACAATACTAAAGAAAGAATCGCTGGTAGAATGAAAAATTTGTCAAAGCAGATAGAAATAAGTTTGCAAGATATTGTGCTTAGCTCGGAGAATCAATTGGAGATTCTGGTTGGAAGTTGCCAGAGTCAAGTGCAATTGACCAATACGCAGGAGCACATTTTAATGCTGATTGAAAAAAAAGCCTTTACTAGTACCGAGATTGCAAAGGAATTACAGGTCAGTCAAGCGGCGATTACGAAGGCTATCAAATCTTTGTTGGCTCGAGATATGCTAGTGGCTGTTCGTGATCAGAAGGATGCACGAGTTATTCGTTATAGTCTGACAGTCAAGGGCAAGCCGATTGCTGCAGAGCATGCCCATCATCATGAGCATACACTTTCAGCTTATGAGGAATTGTTGACTGCTTATACAGAAGAAGAACAAAAAGTGATTAGTCGCTTTTTAGAGGATTTAGTGAGGAAGATAAAGAAATAATGCGCTATATAACGGTGGAGGACTTATCCTTCTATTATGACAATGAGCCGGTCTTGGAGCATATCAACTACCACTTGGATAGTGGGGAATTTGTGACTTTAACAGGTGAAAACGGAGCTGCTAAGACGACTTTGATTAAGGCAACTTTAGGTATTCTCAAACCTAAGCAAGGAAAGGTAGTGATTTCAGCAACTAGTTTGTCTGGTAATAAATTGCGTATGGCTTACCTACCTCAGCAGATTGCGAGTTTCAATGCGGGTTTTCCAAGTACAGTTTATGAATTCGTTCGTTCGGGGCGCTATCCTCGTCAAGGTTGGTTTCGTCGTTTGACGGCTCATGATGAGGAACATGTGAAAACTAGTTTGGAATCTGTTGGAATGTGGGAGCATAAGGATAAAAAGTTGGGGGCTTTAAGTGGTGGGCAGAAGCAACGGGCTGTCATTGCACGTATGTTTGCATCAGATCCAGATGTTTTTATATTGGATGAACCGACAACAGGGATGGATGCTGGTACCAAGGATGATTTTTACCAGCTGATGCATCATTCTGCTAAGAAACATGGTAAGTCTGTTCTGATGATTACCCATGATCCGGATGAGTTGAGCCGGTTTGCAGATCGGAATATTTATTTGGTTCGAGATCAGAAGTCTCCATGGCGTTGTTTTAATGTGCATGATAAGGATGGGGAGGTAACTCATGTTTGATTTATCTTTCTTGAACTATGATTTCATGCAACGAGCATTTTTAGCTATTATTGCCATGAGTCTCTTTTCTCCAATTTTAGGAGTTTTCTTAATTTTACGTAGGCAGAGTTTGATGAGTGATACGCTCAGTCACGTTTCGCTAGCTGGGGTTGCTTTTGGTTTAGTATTGGGAATTTCGCCGACCATTTCAACTATGCTGGTGGTCATTGTTGCAGCAATTTTCTTGGAGTACCTACGGACCATTTACAAGCATTTTATGGAAATCGGGACAGCGATTCTAATGTCAACTGGTCTGGCGATTTCCCTTATCGTTATGAATCAATCAGGAGGTAGGTCTAGTTTGAGCTTGGATCAATATTTGTTCGGTTCGATTGTGACTATCAGTCAGGAACAGGTATGGGCTCTCTTTGCTATTGCAGTAGTGGTTTTGGTTTTGACACTGCTTTTTCTGCGACCGATGTATGTTTTGACTTTTGATGAGGATACGGCTTTTGTGGATGGTTTGCCTGTGCGGGCAATGTCGATTGCCTTTAATGTGGTGACGGGTGTGGCTATCGCTCTCATGATTCCAGCGGCAGGGGCTCTCTTGGTATCGACCATTATGGTCTTGCCTGCCTCCATTGCCTTGCGTTTGGGTAAGAATTTCCGAACGGTGATTGGTATCGGTATGGGTATCGGTTTTGTTGGAATGGTTTTGGGGCTCTTTGCTTCTTATTACGCAGAGACGCCAGCTAGTGCCAGCATTACCTTGATTTTTATTAGTATTTTCTTGCTGGTCACCCTAGTGACCAAGTTCAAAAAATAGGAGGAAACATGAAAAAGTTAGCAGTTTTAGGTTTGGGTTTGTCCGTTTTGGCTCTTTCGGCCTGTGGCAATAGCGCAGCTTCTCAGGATGATGAGTTGAACATCGTGACTACTTTTTATCCTGTTTATGAGTTCACCAAACAGGTAGTTGGTGACGAAGGAACGGTTGATTTGCTGATTGAGGCAGGGACAGAAGTGCATGATTTTGAGCCATCTGCAAAAGATATTGCCACTATTCAAGAGGCGGATACCTTTGTCTATGAAAATGAAAATATGGAAACTTGGGTGCCAGATGTTTTGGATAGTATTGATACTGAGACAGTTGGTGTTATCAATGCAACAGAGGGTATGTTGCTTCTACCAGGTAGCGAAGAAGAAGGACACGATCATGCAGAAGGGGAAGAACATAGCCATGCTTATGATCCGCACGTGTGGTTGTCACCTGAACGCTCAATTACCTTGGTTGAGACTATTCGCGATGGCTTGATTGCTCAATATCCAGATAAAAAAGATGTTTTTGAAGAAAATGCTGCAGCTTACATTGAAAAATTAGAAGCTCTGCACGCTCAATACACAGAAGTCTTGTCAGCCGCCAAGCAGAAATACTTTGTCACGCAGCATACTGCCTTTGCTTACTTAGCCTTGGACTACGGTTTGCACCAAGTATCGATTACTGGGGTATCAGCAGACCAAGAGCCAACAGCAACACGCTTGGCAGAATTGACAGAGTACATCAAGACATATGGTATCAAGTATATCTACTTTGAAGAGAATGCTTCTTCTGCAGTAGCGGAAACTCTTTCCAAGGAAACTGGAGTGGAACTGGATGTTCTTGACACACTTGAAAGCGTGACGACAGAAGCGATGGAAAGTGGCGAAGATTATATTTCCATTATGGAAGCTAACTTGACCGCACTTGAGAAAACGACTTCTCAGGCAGGTGTTGAAATCTTGCCTGAAGATGGTGCAGAAACTGCTCAGACAGTTTACAATGGCTACTTTGAAGATAGTGCAGTCAAAGACCGCACCCTATCTGACTATGCGGGTAACTGGCAGTCTGTTTATCCATATTTGCTGGATGGTACCCTTGATCAAGTCTGGGATTACAAGGCAAAAATCAAAGGTGGTATGACAGCTGAGGAATATAAGGCTTACTATGATACAGGTTACAAGACCGATGTAGATCATATCAACATCACAGACAATACAATGGAATTTGTAGTTGGTGATAAATCATATAAATATACTTATAAGTATGTTGGCTATGAGATTTTGACCTACAAAAAAGGCAATCGTGGCGTTCGTTACCTCTTTGAAGCGACAGACAGCGATGCGGGCGACTACAAGTATGTTCAATTTAGCGACCACAATATTGCACCTGTTAAAACAGGTCACTTCCATATCTACTTTGGCGGTGAGAGCCAAGAAAAATTATTAGAAGAATTGGAAAATTGGCCGACCTACTATCCAGATGACATGACTGGTTTGGAAATCGGTCAGGAAATGCTGGCTCACTAAGATAGGATGCCATTTGTTATAGTAAATAATTGTGAAATAGAGAGAATCGATAGAAGTCTCTCTATTTTTTGTATATAGAATTATCTACTTATGCGAGTACTTTTTCTAGAATTGATATTAGGAAACTTATGCAGAGTTGATGGGTAGAGTTTCTGAAGAGATGTTGGAATGGAGATTGAATAGTTGTCAAAAGTTTTGGGAATGATATTGCCACCAACAAACATTTTTGTTAAACTAATAAATATATATTCCGGAGGTTGTCTATGGATAATAAGGTATTTGGACAGAAAGTTAGGCGCTTGCGAGAGGAAAAGGGGTTAACACGCGAACTATTTTGTGAAGATGAAGCAGAATTATCTGTTCGTCAATTGACTCGTATTGAAACAGGAGCTTCTAAACCAACTTTAACGAAAATAAATTATATAGCTTCGCGACTGGGGACAAGTCTCTATGAACTGATGCCAGATTACGTTGGTTTACCTGCAGAATATATAAAGATAAAATATCATATTCTTAGGACACCTACGTATGGAGAGCCTAGTAAGGTTGAAGAACGTGACGTTCTTCTAATGGAAATATATAATAAATTCTACGACGAATTACCAGAGGAAGAGCAACTGGCGATCGATGCTTTGCAGTGTGCGATAGATGTGCATACAACTAGTACGACTGATTTTGGTGAAGGAATAATCGATGATTATTTCCATCAAATCTGTGAGAAGGCGGTTTATCAAGTAAATGATTTACTCATTCTTTCTTTATTTGTTGAACGGACTTATTCTGAAACCCTTGATAAGGGGACGAAATTACATTTGGAAATCAAGTCCTTGGTGCCGAAGTTAATTGAACAAATTGTTGAAATTGATCCTAAAGATTTGTTTATTTTACGTGACTTATTGTTCCTGATTATAGGAACATTGGGGCAGAATAAAGATTATGAGGTCTTCCCTATAATCTTTGAAGGACTTGATGAAATCATGAAGCGCACGCAGGATTTTCAGAAAAAGCCAATCTTAAGTATGCTAAAGTGGAAATATGAATTATTTGCTAATAGAGATACAGAAGCTGCGCGCTTTTACTATGAAGAAGCCGTTGCTTTTGCGGGGTTGGTTGGTAATGAGTACGTCAAGGAACGAATGATTCACGATTGGGAAATTGATTTGACAGAAATGTGACATTTTTGTCCTGTTTATTTTAATTAGTCAAATATATAATGACTGTATCAAAATAATTATGGAGGACAGATATGTTGAATGCAATTAATCTAGGGGATGCAGCAAAAGAAGGGTGGACTGGCTGGTGGCGGTGGTAATGTAAATCGGTTGATTTATATATTTTTCTGCCTATGTGTAGCAATCTCTGTTTTGGAGTTCTCATCAAGCGATGGGACTCTTCTTTTTTTGCATTTTTACCTTCTTCCTGCTAGTATAGAAAGAAGAAAATTGGAGGGTATTGGATGGAGACATGGTTGAATGAGAAACAAGGGGTGACCTATCGCTACAAAATGGAGAAGGTGCAATTTGCTTTGGAGTTGCTGGGCAATCCAGAAAAAAAAATACGAGTGGTTCATGTGGCAGGGACTAATGGTAAGGGGTCTACGGTTGCTTTTTTATCCCACCTTTTGCAAGGACAAGGTTTTAGAGTAGGAACTTTTACTTCTCCCCATATGGAAACGGTACGTGACCGAATTTCTATAAACGGTCAACCTATGATTGATACTGATTTTCAAAGTTTGCTGGGGAAAGTTGCTTATTTAGAAAAGCGAGTTGCTAGAAGGTATGAAGCTTTTAGTTATTTTGAAACCTTATTTCTTGTGATGTTAGCATACTTTTCTCATCAAAATATTGACTATGTTTTGGTTGAAACTGGCATTGGTGGTAGAGAAGATGTGACAGTGCTGGTTGATCCTCTGTTGACTATCATCACTTCAATTGGCTTAGATCATCAAGATTTGTTGGGTTACTCCCTGAAGGAAATAGCAGAACAGAAGGCAGGGATTGTTAAGGACGGAGTACCGTTGCTAGTGGGACCGTTAGCGCCTGAAGTTCTCGCTATTTGTTCTCAATCCTGTCAGATTCATCAAGCTCCCTTATATCAGTGTGGCAAGGATTTCCGGCTAGAAGAGATGATGTTTACTACGGACCATCATGGAGAAATTGGACCGATAAAATTAGGCTTGAAAGGGAGTCATCAGGAGGAAAATGCAGCCGTGGCTCTGCAAGCCTTCTGCTTATTGGCAGAAAAGGATGGCTGGTCAATTAATGAGCATCAGGTGTTAATCAGCTTGGAGAAAACAAGTTGGGCTGGGCGTATGGAACAAATTTCTGCCTTTCCAAATATTTATTTGGATGGGGCTCACAACCTTCCTGCAATCGAGCGTCTAATGGAGTTTGTTCAGCAAGAAAGCAAAGGTTGTGTAACCATATTGTTCTCAGCTTTGAAGCGAAAAAACTTTAAAGAGATGTTAGCTGCGCTAAAAGTGCGGCTTCCAGATGCAAATATAATCTTGACTAGTTTTGATTATGTTGAATCAATTGGAGAAGAGGATGCGGATGGGACCGGCATCTATCGGTCAGACTATCGAGCATTTGTTCGTGAGTGGAAAGAGAATGCTACAAGAGAAGATTGTTTATTTATCACTGGTTCGTTGTACTTTATATCTGAAATTCGAAAATTTTTATCTATGTAAATTTAAGCAGGCAGGTTTGCCTGTTTTTTTGCGAATAGATAGGTATGACAGAAGAAGAAAGACAAATGTTTCTACAGGCTTTTTTTGAAAAAAATTATCATACTTTTCGAGAATTGGAACGCTTTGCAGACTTGACAAAAGATTTGGACAGTGAATGACAGACAAGGGAGTTTTTGGTATAATGGAAATGATTATACTAAGGAGAAGAACATGACGGATCAAGAAGTTCAACAAGAAGTTCAACAAGCGACCTATTCGCGGAGTGATTCTTATTCGAGAAACGCTCGAAGAGGGAGCAGAAGAAGACAAAATGATCGGGCGCTCAATAGAGAGTATCAGGAAAAAATGGTTCCGACAAAACGATGGCTTGTCTTGTTGCTAAGTGCTCTCGCTAGTTTGTTATCAGTAGCTAATCCTTTATTATCTAGCTTGGCTAATAATATCCAATCGCAAAATCTCTATGCTGGTCTTGCTATGCAAGCAGGACAGAATCCGTATGAGTCATTTTTTGGAACTAGTGGTGTGCTTTATTATTTGTTAACCTATGTGGGATCCTTCTTTGGCACTACTATTGGGTTGGTCTTGTTGCAGTGGGTGGCTCTTAGTATAGCTGGGACTTACCTTTATAAAATTATCGCTTACTTCAGTCACTCGCAGAAAACAGCGGACAATTTACTCATTTGGTTTTATTTGTTTATTTTGGCTTTAGATTTTGGTGGAATTTATGCAAGTCTCTTTGCAATGCCTTTTCTTTTGACAAGTATTTGGTTTTTGATTCGTTATTTCGAAAATGCGGTGCGTGATGAGGCGTTTATTCTTTATGGAATAGATGCAGCGATTGTCTTTATGATTTATCCAAAGGGTGCAATCTTATGGCTCGTTTCTAGTCTTGTTCTTTTGGTCTATAATGTCCGCAACCGGCAATTATCGCGTGGGTTTTATCAGTTCTTGGGAATTTTGTTTGGTTTCCTGTTGATAATCTATTCAGTGGGATATTATACTTTTGTAGCTCAGATACTAGGTGCGGCGATTCAACAAACGTTCTTCTATAACATCAGTTTGGATTTTAGTTATTCGGGAATCTTATGGACCATATTGATTGTATTTGGCTTCTTGATAGTAACGGGCTTCTTTAAAAATTTCCTACAAACAATAATCTCTCTTGCAGATGGACGACATGGCTATATTAAAGCGACGGTCTTATTGACCTTTATATTGCAGTTAATTTTCATTATTGGAAATGAAAATTTTGAGATTAGTCAACTAACCATTCTTTTTCCTTATGGTTTCCTATTGGCGGTACTTCATCTGCGCCCTCTTATACAAGAGAGTGTTGATGATTCGGATCAAGTCAGGGTGGGAGAGTTGAATTATCTTAAATCAAGTTTATATCTACCACTTATTGCTTGTATTATGATTCCATTGCAGTCTCTTTGGATTTACTGGAATCAGGGAGATATTTATCAGGAGCGTTTGCAAATTTCTCAGTACATTCAGGAAAATTCGGAAACGTCAGATACTATTTATGCTTGGGATGACAGCGCCCAGATTTACCTAAAAAGTGGTCGCTTGGCTGCTGGAACAATCATTACTGCGACACCTTATTTAAATACGGAAACAAATCAATCTAGTATCACCTATGATTTGAATAAAAATAATGCAGCTTTTGTAGTTGTTAACCAAGCGATTCCCTTGCTTGATGATGTCAAAACAAATTTAGAAGCTAATTATACTCAAGTGGAATTGGATACAGAGAATCTGCTGCTTTATAAAAAGAAATAATAAAAATGACTGTGATAGGCAGTCGTTTTTCTTTTTATGAAATCACCATATCTTGTGTATAAAAAATATAATTTTTCTTTTTTACACAAGATATTGATTTTTGTTCTGTAAAGTGCTACACTATATCCAATGAGAATATTGGAGGTTAGTCAAATGAGTGTGCAGGAGCATGTCTTACCTGGCATAAAGTTATTGGTTTTGAAGCGTGATGGACGGACAGTATCCTTTGATCAGGATAAAATTTTTTCTGCTCTTCAGCGGGCTAACCAAGAGGTAGTACATCCTGTATCGGAATCTGCTTTACAAATAGTTTTAGAGGCGAGTTTGGCTGAGATTGATCGGAGATTTGAGAGAGATATCCAGATTTATGAAATTCAGACAGTTGTGGAGCAGGAGCTACTCAAGGCTCGCTTATATGATGTGGCAGAGCGATATATCCAATACCGGACTCAGCGCGATTTTCGTCGCCATCAAGCGACTGATATAAATTTTGAAATTCATAAGTTGTTGAGCAAAGACCAGACGGTGGTTAATGAAAACGCCAATAAAGATGCGGATGTTTTTAATACCCAGCGTGACCTAACAGCGGGAATTGTAGGCAAGTCCATTGGTCTCAAACTCTTGCCTGCCCATGTTGCCAATGCTCACCAAAAAGGGGATATTCATTACCATGACTTAGATTATAGCCCTTACACACCAATGACCAACTGTTGTTTGATTGATTTCAAGGGGATGTTGGCTCAGGGCTTTAAGATTGGAAATGCAGACGTAGAAAGTCCTAAGTCTATCCAGACAGCCACAGCTCAAATTTCGCAGATTATTGCCAATGTGGCTTCTAGTCAGTATGGTGGTTGTTCAGCCGACCGTATCGATGAGGTCTTAGCCCCCTATGCAGAGCTCAATTATCAAAAGCATTTAAAAGAAGCACAGGAATGGGTCTTGCCTGCTAAACAGAAAGATTATGCACGAGCTAAAACGCAAAAAGACATCTATGATGCTATGCAGTCTTTGGAATATGAGATTAATACCCTCTTTACTTCCAATGGGCAGACGCCGTTTACCTCGCTCGGTTTTGGTCTAGGAACCTCTTGGTTTGAACGAGAAATTCAAAAGGCAATTTTGAATATTCGTATCAAGGGTCTTGGCCGTGAAGGGCGGACAGCTATCTTTCCTAAATTGATTTTCACAGTTAAGCGTGGATTGAACTTGGAGCCAGATTCTCCAAACTATGACATCAAGCAATTAGCGATTGAATGTGCGACCAAGCGTATGTATCCAGATATGCTGTCCTATGACAAAATCGTTGAGTTGACAGGTTCTTTCAAGGTGCCAATGGGTTGTCGTTCTTTCTTACAGGGATGGAAGGATGAAAATGGACAGGATGTGACATCTGGTCGTATGAACCTAGGTGTCGTAACGGTTAATTTACCACGGATTGCCATGGAGTCAGCAGGAGATATGGATAAGTTCTGGGAAATCTTTGCAGAACGTATGGCGATTGCAAAAGATGCCTTGGTTTATCGTGTGGAACGAGTGAAAGAGGCAACCCCGGCCAATGCTCCTATTCTCTATCAATATGGGGCTTTCGGAAAACGTTTGGCTAAGACAGATACAGTAGATGAGGTCTTTAAAAATCGGCGGGCAACCGTATCTTTGGGTTACATTGGTTTGTATGAAGTCGCAACAGTATTTTACGGTGGCGAATGGGAGACCAATCCAGAGGCGAAGGATTTTACGGTCAACATTATCAAGAAAATGAAAACTTTGGTTGAGGATTGGTCGGATGAATATGGCTATCATTTCTCAGTTTATTCGACACCATCTGAAAGCCTGACAGACCGTTTCTGTCGTATGGATACAGAGAAATTCGGCGTCGTAAAGGATATTACGGATAAAGAATACTACACCAACTCTTTCCATTATGATGTACGGAAAAATCCAACACTATTTGAAAAACTGGATTTTGAGAAAATTTATCCTGCTGTAGGTGCAAGTGGCGGATTTATCCATTACTGTGAATATCCTGTTCTCCAACAAAATCCAAAGGCACTGGAGGCTGTTTGGGACTATGCCTATGATCGTGTAGGTTACTTGGGGACCAATACGCCGATTGATCACTGTTATGCTTGTGATTTTGAAGGAGACTTTGAACCGACAGAGCGTGGGTTTAAGTGTCCAAATTGTGGAAACAGCGATCCTAAGTCGGTAGATGTGGTTAAACGAACTTGTGGTTATCTAGGTAATCCACAAGCCCGTCCGATGGTAAAAGGACGCCATAAGGAGATTTCGGCACGTGTAAAACACATGAATGGGTCTAGTTTATAAAGAATGGACATGAGGGCTTCCGTAGTTTTGAGGAACTACGGAAGTTTGTTATAATAGGGGGAAACACTTAATGGCTCTGCTATTTTTCAAAAGGAGAAAACAATGGGAAAATACCAACTAGACGATAAGGGTAAGGCCTTGGTAACACGCTACCATGAGAAGAATTCTAATGTGAAACAGGACAAGAAGGCGCGTGTGCAGGAATTGCTCAAACAAGCGAAGAATAAGAAGAAATAGTATGAACTATACAGATATCAGCATTCTCCATACCAATGATATGCATTCCTATATGGAGAATTTCCCAAAGAAGGCGCAGCTGATTGGGGATATTCGGGCTAAGAATGAGCAAAAAGAGATTCCGACCTTTGTCTTTGATAGTGGCGATCTATTTTCAGGGAATATCTTTTTCAATATGTACCGAGGGGTCAAGGAAATCGAGCTAATGAATCAAATTGGTTGCCAGGCCATGACCTTGGGTAATCATGAATTTGATCATGGAGATGAGTTGCTCAGTCGCTTGGATGACTTTGCCCAGTTTCCAATTGTGTCTTCCAATCTCCGCTACCGTGAAGAGGAGGCGGCTGATGAATTGGTGCCACTTGAGGATGTTCTGGAGCTTGATATGGCTGGAAGGAAGCTCTATGTCTTGGGATTGACCACCTTGGAGACACAGGAAGTTGCATCACCGACAGACAAGGTCGTCTTTGAGGAGCCGAGACAGGCTCTGCGACGGTTGGTGGACCAAATTTTGCACCAGAATCCGCAGGCTCATCTGGTCTTACTTAGCCACCTGGGCTATGATGAAGATGTGAATCTGGCTAAGGATTTCCCTGAAGTCAACGTGATTTTGGGTGGGCATACTCACACAATCTTGAAAGAACCAACTCAAGTAGGGAGCGTCAGCATTTGCCAGGCTGGTCAATACGGTCGCTATGTTGGTCATCTGTCCCTGCGGTGTTTTGCAGACGGGCGACATGAAGTCCTGGCCTACGACTTGATTGAGGTGGAAAAACTGACCCAAGAAGACAGGGCGGTCAAGGCCATTATCGACCAGATGAAATCGGAACGGGACGCAGCTTTTTCCCAACCAATAGCGACCCTGCCGCAGGCACTAGACGGAGAGCGGTATAGCATTCGTCAAGGCCTGTCCAGTCTAGCTCCTGTCATCTGTCAGGCTCTTTTTGAGCGGGCTGGCCAGTTGGGTTTGCAGGCGGACGGTGCGGTCATCAACGGCTTCGGCATTCGGGCTTCCTTGTCGGCGGGACCGATTTACTATTCGGATTTGGTCAAGGTTTTGCCCTTCTCTAAACGCGTCCTCCTAGTTTCTATCAAGGGCAGTGACTTGGTGGCTAGCTTACAGACTGGTCTCCACCCTCAGATGTGTGGCATTGTCTCCGATGGTGAGGATTTTATGGTCAATAGCAGAGCAGTCGAGCCAGACAAGGTCTATCAGATTGTGACCAATTCTTTTGTTTGGAGCGGCAAGGACAACTATGATGATTTTCATAAGGCAGAAATCGTACAGGACTTGGGACTGGATAGTGATATCATCAGTGAATTTTTTAAAAGACAATATGGAGGTTAGTATGGAACTAAGACGACCGACTGTGGCAGATAAGGAAACGATTTTGGATATGTTGGCCGAGTTTGAAGCAGCAGGATCAGCTATGGACGGAGGTCATTATCCGAGGGATTTGGTCTATGAAGAATGGTTAGAGCAGAATCTCTCATATGAGATGGGCCTAGATTTACCTGAGGGTTACGTTCCTGCGATTCAGTACGTTTCTTTTGATCAGAATGGTAAAGCACTTGGCTTTTTACATTTACGATTACGGTTAAATGATTTTTTATTGCAAAAAGGCGGTCACATCGGATATTCCATTCGTCCGACCGAGCGTGGGAAGGGTTACGCTAAGGAACAACTGCGACTGGGTTTGCAGGAGGCAGCTAGTAAAAATATCGCCAAGGTCCTTGTGACTTGTTCGACAGACAATCAAGCCAGTCGCCGCACGATTCTGGCTTGTGGCGGTAGTCTAGAAGATATCCGCGAAGGAGTAGAACGTTACTGGATTGGCTAAGAAAAGGAGGCAGCTATGACGGAACAGACCTGGAACAATCCCAAACCAGGCGAGTGGAAGAGCGAAGAACTCAGCCAAGGTCGAATCATGGACTACAAGGCCTTTAATTTTGTGGACGGCGAAGGGGTGCGTTGTTCCCTCTATGTTAGCGGCTGTCTCTTTCATTGTCCGGGTTGCTACAATGTTGCCACCTGGTCCTTCAAGGCAGGGATTCCCTATACCAAGGAGCTAGAAGATCGCATCTTAGCAGACTTGGCTCAGCCCTATGTGCAAGGCTTGACCCTCTTGGGCGGCGAGCCTTTTCTAAACACTGGTACGGTCCTCCCACTCGTAAAGCGAATTCGGAAAGAATTGCCAGAAAAGGATATTTGGTCTTGGACAGGCTACACATGGGAAGAATTGATGCAGGAAACGCCAGACAAGCTGGAGCTGCTCAGCCAGTTGGACATACTCGTAGACGGCCGCTATGACAAAAACAAACGCAACCTCATGTTGCAATTTAGAGGGTCGTCCAACCAACGCATCATTGATGTCCAGCAATCCCTCAAACAAGGACAGGTGGTTATCTGGGAAAAGTTAGAGAAGTAACAAAAGAACTGGAGCCCCAGTTCTTTTGTGGTATAATGGATAGAAATAATGTTCAGAAAGAGTAGAATCATGTACGATTATATCATTGTTGGTGCGGGCTTATCTGGAGCGATTTTTGCCTATGAGGCGACCAAGCGCGGAAAGAAAGTGAAAGTCATTGATAAACGCGACCATATTGGTGGAAATATTTATTGCGAGAAACAAGAAGGGATCAATGTTCATAAGTACGGAGCCCATATTTTTCATACTTCCAATAAGGAAGTGTGGGACTATGTCAATCAGTTTGCAGAGTTTAACAACTATATCAACTCGCCGCTGGCTAACTACAAGGGGCAGTTGTTTAACTTACCTTTCAACATGAACACCTTTTATACCATGTGGGGAACCAAGACGCCTCAAGAAGTGCGTGACAAGATTGCTTCTCAGACCCAACATTTGCAAGATACCGAGCCACAAAATTTGGAAGAGCAGGCCATAAAGTTGATTGGTCAGGATATCTATCAGACTCTTATCAAAGGTTATACCGAGAAACAATGGGGACGGGCTGCAACAGACTTACCTCCTTTTATCATCAAACGCCTACCAGTTCGCTTTACTTATGATAATAACTACTTCAACGACCGCTACCAAGGAATTCCGGTTGGTGGTTATAATGTCATCATCGAAAAAATGCTGGAAGGGATTGAAGTAGAGCTCGGGGTTGATTTTTTTGAACATCGCAGAGCTTTGGAAGCAAGTAGCAAAAAAACCGTCTTTACAGGTATGATTGACCAGTATTTCGATTACAAGTATGGAGAACTGGATTACCGCGGACTACATTTTGAACATGAAGTGCTGGATAGCGATAATTACCAAGGAAATGCCGTGGTTAACTATACGGAAAGAGAAATTCCTTACACACGCATCATCGAGCATAAACACTTTGAGTTCGGTCAGCAAGAAAAGACAGTCATCACCAGAGAATATCCAGCAGATTGGAAACGGGGGGATGAGCCTTATTATCCAATCAATGACGAGAAGAATAACGCCCTTTTTGCTCGCTATGCTGAAGAGGCTCAAGCTTGTCGCGACCGCGTCATCTTCTGTGGTCGCCTCGCAGATTACAAGTATTACGATATGCACGTGGTCATCGAACGGGCCTTGCAAGTCGTGGCAGAGGAACTCGATTCGTAAGACATCACTCCGATTGGGGTGATTTTTTTTGACCAAATTATCTTCCAAACACACAAAAAGCCCTGCAGAACAAGGCTTAAGGAGATATATGAAAATCCTCCCTGTAGGGATCGAACCTACGACCCACGGATTAAGAGTCCGCTGCTCTGCCAGCTGAGCTAAGGAAGGGCAAAATAAAAATGCTGTATTGGTACCGGTTATTCAAAGATTGTATTGATCCCGCACGCTAAAAGCAGGTGGGTGACGTGTTTTTGACTTAGTTGCTTCTGGGTGAACCAGCCTGCATACTGCCAAAAGATCTTTGTCTCCCTAGTAATACAAAAATAGTCGGTCAACACATAGGTATGAATTCGTATACCACAGCAGTTCTTATTTATGATTTAATAATACCACTTTTTTTTGAAAAATCAAGAGGAAAACTGCAAAAATGTAAGCGTTGTCAACAAATGGATGCCGGAATCCTTGATAGATCAAGGATTTTGACTTCTATTTTTTTTCAAATTTTTTATCTTTTCTTGGGTCATACCCAAGGCACGCTCGTATTTGCCAGTGTCGTTGGCGGTAAAGTAATCCGCATGTAGTAACTTATCGGGCAGGTATTGCTGGTCCACCCATTTTTCAGGATAGGCGTGTGGATAGAGGTAGCCTATGGCATTCCCCAGCTTCTTACTGTCGGCATAATGACCGTCTCGCAAGTGATGTGGGATAGGTAGATGGCCGTTTTTCCGCAAATCAGCCAGCGCTGCGTCCATTGCCTGATAGGCAGAATTGGACTTGGGAGAAAGAGCCAAATCAACGACCACATTGGCAATTAAAATCCGTGCTTCTGGGAAGCCGATTTTCTGGGCAGCTTCAAGGGCAGTCACCGTATGAATCTGTGCCTCTGGATTGGCCAAGCCGATATCTTCATAGGCAATGATTGTTAAGCGACGAGCCAGACTAGGCAGGTCTTCCGCCTCGATCAAACGAGCAGCGTAGTGGAGGCTGGCATTGACATCGCTTCCTCGAATGGATTTTTGCAGGGCTGAGAGAATATCGTAGTGGGCATTTCCGTTCTTGTCCATGCTGATGTAGGACTTTTGTAGGCTATTTTCCACAGCGTCCAGATCAATGTGGCGACTACCGTCGTCACTTTTCTTGGTAGAAAGCACAGCTAATTCCAGAGAATTATAGGCGGCACGTAGGTCACCGTTGGTCGCATTTGCTAGGAAATCTAATGCCTCTGGCTCAATGGTGACAGGGAAATCAAAACCTCGTTCAGTATCTGTTAGAGCCTGTTCCAAGGCCTGACGGATATGGTTAGTTTCCAAAGGCTGCAATTCAAAAATCTGTACCCGACTGCGGATGGCAGGGAGAATCGAGAAAAATGGATTTTCCGTCGTCGCACCAATCATGATGATATTGCCATTTTCCAAGAGAGGCAAGAGGAAGTCTTGTTTGGTCTTGTTGAGGCGGTGGATTTCATCGAGCATGAGGACCAGACCACCAGAAAACTTGGCCTCTTCAGCGATTTCCTGCAGGCGTTTTTGGTTGTCCGTCGTGGCATTAAAGGTCCGAAAGGCATACTTGGTCGTGCCAGCAATGGCGGACGCAATCGAGGTCTTGCCAATCCCCGGCGGACCGTAGAGAATCATGGACGACAGCATATTGGCATCAATCATGCGACGGATAATCTTTCCAGGACCGACCAAGTGTTCCTGGCCGATGACATCATCAATGGATTTGGGCCGCATACGAAGGGCGAGATTGGCTGGCATAGGCTTCCTTTCAGTGCATTTATGGTATAATCATTATACTACAATTTTAGGATTTGGAGAGAAACGAAGATGGCGGATTTGACGGTGAGCGTTTTGGAAGAATACTTGCGTGACCACTATGGGACGACAGTTCCAGAGCAAAGTCTCTTTATGAAATTAGTGGAGGAAATTGGTGAAGTGGCAGAGCTACTGAATCAACGTGCAGGCCGTAAGATGATGGATAGCGAAGCTGACAGCTCTACTCTTCTGGCAGAAGAATTAGCTGACGTTATTCACTATGCTGTAGCCTTAGCAGCGGTGAATCAACTAGATTTAACCAAGTCCATTTTGGAGAAAGACAAGCGGGCTTCCGTCAAATACGGTCGAGAAATAAATTTATTGGAATTTATAGAAAAGAGGAAATAGAATGGCGAAACATGGCTTTTTAGATGTGCTGGAAGCGGCACTGGATAAACATTTTACTTATGATTACGAGCTTAATTGGGACAAGAAAAACCATGCAGTTGAGTTGGCTTTCATCCTGGAAGCACAAAATGCGGCTGGAATTGAAACGGTGGATGACGAAGGCAATGCCTCTGCGGAGGATATTTTCCTAGAGGAGTATGTCCTTTTCTACAACCAGGACAAGTCTCGCTTTGACGAGGAAGACTACCTGGTCGCTCTGCCATTTGACGCCAAGAAGGGCTTTTCAGCAGAGTTTCTGACCTACTTCGCAGGTTTTCTCAAGGACACCGCCGACCAAGGCCTAGATGACCTCATGGACTTTTTGGTGGACCCAGAAGCCCAAGAATTTGCGATTGCTTGGGATAGAGAGGCCTTTGAAAAAGGCAGAGCAAAATTGGTAGAGGGGGAGTGTTATCCCTATCCGAGGTATTAGGATGTGAAGGGTGTAGAATGGGCTAGAGAACTGGCTAAAAAGGCACACGCTGTCCAGGTAGATAAGGCTGGTAGACCGTATTTTGAACACCTAGAGGCTGTTGCTTCAAGTGTTCAAACTGAAGATGAAAAAAAGCTTGCCTATCTGCACGATATTGTAGAGGATACGGACTATGATTTGAAAGATTTGTATCACATAGGCTGTGAAAAATATATTCTAGTAGCAATTGACCGCTTGACCAAGAAAAAAGGGCAAGATTATACAGAGTATCTAGAAGGTGTCCGTTCAAATCCCTTAGCAAGAGTTGTAAAGTTGGCTGATTTAAAACACAATTCAGATTTAAGTAGACTTGAAAAAGTAACCCCAAAGGATTTAGAACGTTATGAAAAATATAAACGAGCTATCGAATTTTTAGAATTTAAGGAAAAAAACATGAACTCATGGCAAGAATTAACGATTCACGTGCATCGTGATGCAGAAGAGGCAGTTTCAAATCTCATGATTGAAACGGGCAGTCAGGGGGTGGCTATTAGCGACTCAGCTGACTATGTGGGGCAGGAGGACCGTTTCGGCGAACTCTATCCCGAGGTGGAGCAGTCAGATATGATTGCGATTACGGCCTATTATCCTGATACTGTGGATATTGAGGAAGTTAAGGCAGATTTGGCGACTCGCTTGTCGGATTTGACAGGCTTTGGTTTAGAGACGGGTCAGGTCAGCCTAGAAAGTCAAGAATTGGCAGAGGAAGACTGGGCGGACAACTGGAAGAAATACTATGAGCCAGCCCGCATTACCCATGATTTGACCATTGTACCGTCTTGGACCGACTACGAGGCGACTGCTGGTGAGAAGATTATCCGCCTAGATCCAGGTATGGCTTTCGGTACGGGTACTCATCCAACGACCAAGATGAGCCTCTATGCTCTTTCTCAGGTCTTGCGTGGTGGCGAAACGGTTATCGATGTTGGTACAGGCTCAGGCGTTCTCTCTATTGCCAGTTCTCTCTTGGGTGCTAAGGAGATTTACGCTTATGACTTGGATGAAGTGGCGGTGCGTGTGGCACAGGAAAACATTGACCTCAATGCCAATACTAGCAATATTCATGTCGCAGCGGGCGATTTGCTTCGTGGCATTGACATTGAGGCGGAAGTCATTGTTGCCAACATCTTGGCGGACATTCTCATCCATCTGACCGAGGATGCCTACCGTCTGGTCAAGGACGAGGGTTACCTGATTATGAGCGGTATCATTGCGGACAAGTGGGACATGGTGCGAGCATCTGCGGAGGCGGCTGGCTTCTTCCTTGAGACCCATATGATTCAGGGCGAGTGGAATTGCTGCGTCTTTAAGAAGACGACTGACCGCTCAGGTGTGATTGGAGGCTAGGATGCAGCAGTATTTTGTCAATGGCAGAGCACCGCAGGGCGTGTTCCAGATTAGCGATAAAGACACTGCCAAGCACATGTTTTCTGTTATGCGCTTGCAGGCAGACGACCAGATTGTCCTGGTCTTTGACGATGGTATCAAACGCTTGGCGCGCGTAGTGGATAGCCAGAGCCAATCTGTTGAAATCATCGAAGAGTTGGCAGACAATGTTGAATTACCTGTTTCCGTCACCATTGCTATGGGCTTTCCAAAGGGAGATAAGCTAGAGTTTGTCGCTCAAAAGGCAACGGAATTAGGTATGTCAGCCCTTTGGGCCTTTCCAGCGGACTGGTCTGTGGTCAAATGGGACGGCAAAAAAATAGCCAAAAAAGCAGAAAAGTTAGAAAAAATTGCCCAGGGAGCAGCTGAGCAAAGCAAACGCAATCGCATTCCAGCTGTTCGCTTGTTTGAGAAAAAAGCGGATTTTCTAACTCAGCTGGCAGGATTTGATCAGATTATCTTAGCTTACGAAGAGGCCGCAAAAGAAGGCGAACAAGTCAACTTAGTAAAAATCTTGTCAGGCTTAGAAATCGGCCAATCAGTTCTTGTCATTGTCGGTCCAGAAGGTGGCGTGTCGCCTGAGGAAGTAGCTGCATTTGAAGGAGCAGGAGCGGTCAAGACAGGTCTTGGTCCTCGTATCTTACGAGCAGAGACGGCTCCACTCTACGCCCTTTCTGCCATTAGCTACGCTACGGAATTGTTGAGGTAAATCATGTTTGCCTTAGGAACGCTTATCAATACATTTGCCATCGTCCTAGCAGGTTTGCTAGGGTCTTGGTTTGGTCATCTCTTGAATCCCCGTCATCAATCTGGCTTGACGATGGCTAGTGGTGTTGCCATACTCTTTTTAGGGATTTCTGGAACTTTGACAGGTCTTTTAACAATAGAAAACGGACGCTTAGTTACCCAGAACACCATGCTCTTTGTACTCAGTCTGGCTTTTGGAACCTTTCTAGGAGAAGTCGCCCATATTGAAGGTTGGTTTGAGCGATTGGGGATTTGGTTGCGAGAAAAGTCAGGAAACAGTCAAGATTCCCAGTTTTTAGATGCCTTTTTGACAGCTTCTTTAACCGTATGTATCGGAGCTATGGCTATCATCGGATCCATTCAAGACGGTCTGACAGGAGATTACACCCTCTTGGCTATTAAGAGTATCCTAGACTTCATTATCATTTTCATCATGACAGCTAGTTTGGGAAAAGGAGCGGGATTTTCAGCCGTACCAGTCTTCCTTTTTCAAGGGTCGGTTACGCTTCTAGCGCGTTTGGTTGAGCCTCTGATGACAAATCAAGCGCTCGCCAATCTTTCCTTTATTGGCTCAGCTCTTATCTTTTGTGTCGGAGTCAATATCATCTGGGATAAAAAGATTCGTGTCGCTAATATGCTGCCTGCTATCTTAATTGCAGTTATTTGGAGCTATTTTGCGTGAAAAGCCAGGATTGTCTTGGTTTTTATTGTGTTCTGGTCGCTGACAAAGTCTGTTGTTTCAATCCAAAATTCCCGGATTGTTACATCTTTCTACTATAAATATATACCAGCAGAGGATGCTTTGTTACCATTACCTATCCAGACAGAAAAGATTCAGAAAAATTTATTTTACAAGTTTTCAAAAAAAGTGAGCATAAAGGCTTGCAATGGTGGATAGAATCTGATAGAATGTTCTAGTGCCGTAAAAATTACGGCTTTAGCTTTGATGCAAGAGGTTGCGACACGCTCGGTTGCATTGCCACGTGACCCGTGTTGGTTTTCTTGTGGAGCTAGCCTATTATCTTAAATAGACGAAAAGGAGAAAAAGATGGCAAACAAAAAAATCCGCATCCGCTTGAAAGCGTACGAGCACCGTACACTTGATACAGCAGCTGCAAAAATCGTTGAAACTGCAACACGTACAGGTGCTCAAGTAGCAGGTCCAGTTCCACTTCCAACGGAACGTAGCCTCTACACAATCATCCGTGCAACTCACAAGTACAAAGATTCTCGTGAGCAGTTCGAAATGCGTACACACAAACGTTTGATCGATATCATCAACCCAACTCAAAAAACAGTTGACGCCTTGATGAAATTGGATCTTCCAAGTGGTGTAAATGTAGAAATCAAATTGTAATCTGATTTCAAAGAGTCGAGCGCAGGTTGAAGCCTGTATCTTGGTTTGAGCATAAAAAACGCTCGTTAAAAACTTTTTAACTATAAAAATAAGAAAAGGAATATTTTTCTCATGACAAAAGGAATCTTAGGGAAAAAAGTGGGAATGACTCAAATCTTCACTGAATCTGGTGAATTTATCCCTGTTACTGTCATCGAAGCAACTCCAAACGTTGTTCTTCAAGTGAAAACAGTTGAAACTGATGGTTATGCAGCAGTTCAAGTTGGTTTTGATGACAAACGCGAAGTTTTGAGCAACAAACCTGCCAAAGGCC
Source organism: Streptococcus sp. NSSLK0004 (assembly GCF_059039125.1). Classification (NCBI taxonomy): domain Bacteria; kingdom Bacillati; phylum Bacillota; class Bacilli; order Lactobacillales; family Streptococcaceae; genus Streptococcus; species Streptococcus sp. NSSLK0004. The sequence goes on from NZ_CM180142.1 coordinate 86,832, forward strand.
ATGTAGCTAAAGCTAACACAGCTCCTAAGCGCTTCATTCGTGAATTCAAAAACATTGAAGGCTTGGAAGTTGGACAAGAAATTACAGTTGAAACTTTCGCAGCTGGTGATGTTGTTGATGTAACTGGTACATCTAAAGGTAAAGGTTTCCAAGGTGTTATCAAACGCCACGGTCAATCACGTGGTCCTATGGCTCACGGTTCTCGTTACCACCGTCGTCCAGGTTCTATGGGTCCTATTGCACCTAGCCGTGTATTCAAAGGTAAAAACCTTGCAGGTCGCATGGGCGGCAACCGTGTAACAATTCAAAACCTTGAAGTTGTACAAGTTGTTCCAGAAAAGAACGTTATCCTTATCAAAGGTAACGTACCAGGTGCTAAGAAATCTCTTATCACTATCAAGTCAGCAGTTAAAGCTGGTAAATAATAAGGAAAGGGGAAATCAGTCGAAATGGCAAACGTAACATTATTTGACCAAACTGGTAAACAAGCTGGTGAAGTAGTTCTTAACGATGCGATCTTTGGTATCGAGCCAAACCAAGCAGTTGTATTTGATGTGATCATCAGCCAACGTGCTAGCCTTCGTCAAGGTACTCACGCAGTTAAAAACCGTTCAGCAGTCTCAGGTGGCGGACGCAAACCATGGCGTCAAAAAGGAACTGGACGTGCTCGTCAAGGTTCTATCCGTTCACCACAATGGCGTGGCGGTGGCGTAGTCTTCGGACCAACTCCACGTTCATACGCGTACAAACTTCCACAAAAAGTTCGTCGCTTGGCACTTAAATCTGTTTACTCAGAAAAAGTTGCTGAAAACAAATTTGTAGCTGTTAACTCACTTGAATTCACAGCTCCAAAAACTGCTGAATTTGCAAAAGTACTTGCAGCATTGAGCATTGATTCTAAAGTCCTTGTTATTCTTGAAGAAGGCAACGAATTCGCAGCTCTTTCTGCTCGTAACATCCCAGGAGTTAAAGTTGCAACTGCAACAACTGCAAGCGTACTTGACATCGCAAATGCAGACAAACTTCTTGTAACTCAAGCAGCTATCTCTAAAATTGAGGAGGTTCTTGCATAATGAATTTGTATGATGTTATCAAAAAACCTGTCATCACAGAAAGCTCAATGGGCCAACTCGAAGCAGGCAAGTATGTATTTGAAGTTGACACTCGTGCACACAAACTCTTGATTAAGCAAGCTGTTGAAGCTGCATTCGAGGGAGTTAAAGTTGCAAATGTTAACACAATCAACGTGAAACCTAAAACAAAACGCGTAGGTCGTTATGTAGGTCGCACAAACAAAGTGAAAAAAGCAATCATCACATTGGCTGCTGATTCAAAAGCGATCGAATTGTTCGCTACAGCTGACGCTGAATAATCAAAGGAGGAATTAACGTGGGTATTAAAGTTTATAAACCAACGACAAATGGCCGTCGTAACATGACTTCTTTGGACTTCGCTGAAATCACAACAAGCACTCCAGAAAAAAGCTTGCTTGTTGCTTTGAAGAGCAAAGCTGGTCGTAACAACAACGGTCGCATCACTGTTCGTCACCAAGGTGGCGGTCACAAACGTTTCTACCGTTTGGTAGACTTCAAACGTAACAAAGATGGCGTTGAAGCAATCGTTAAAACAATCGAATACGATCCAAACCGTTCAGCAAACATCGCTCTTGTACACTACACAGACGGTGTTAAAGCTTACATCATTGCTCCTAAAGGTCTTGAAGTTGGTCAACGCATCGTTTCAGGCCCAGAAGCAGATATCAAAGTTGGTAACGCACTTCCACTTGCAAACATCCCAGTCGGTACTGTTGTTCACAACATCGAGTTGAAACCAGGTCGCGGTGGTGAGTTGGTTCGTGCTGCTGGTGCATCTGCACAGGTTCTTGGTCAAGAAGGTAAATACGTTCTTGTTCGCCTTCAATCAGGTGAAGTTCGTATGATCCTTGGTACTTGCCGTGCTACTGTTGGTACTGTAGGTAACGAACAACATGGCCTTGTTAACCTTGGTAAAGCAGGTCGTAGCCGTTGGAAAGGTATCCGTCCAACAGTTCGCGGTTCTGTAATGAACCCTAACGATCACCCACACGGTGGTGGTGAAGGTAAAGCACCAGTTGGTCGTAAAGCACCATCTACACCATGGGGTAAACCAGCTCTTGGTTTGAAAACTCGTAACAAGAAAGCTAAATCTGACAAACTTATCGTTCGTCGTCGCAACCAAAAATAATTTATTCTTAGTTGCCTAGCATTCTATATCATCCGCCAACTCGGTAGGGTTTGTTATGGACTGACTATTCCAGCACCTCAGTTTGATTGAAATGCCAGTTTGACGCAGTGGTTGATTGCAGTTTCTAGTAGCATAGCTAGGTCGAAACTTCTAATCAACTGTGCGGGGGCAGGACAACGAACACGGTAACTGGGGTTCTGTCCAGCTCCCAAGCCGCTGTGGTACATATTTTAAAGGAGAAAACACTAAAATGGGACGTAGTCTTAAAAAAGGACCTTTCGTCGATGAGCATTTGATGAAAAAAGTTGAAGCTCAAGCAAATGACGAAAAGAAAAAAGTAATTAAAACTTGGTCACGTCGTTCAACGATCTTCCCAAGTTTCATCGGTTATACAATCGCAGTTTACGATGGACGTAAACACGTACCTGTATACATTCAAGAAGACATGGTAGGTCACAAACTTGGTGAATTTGCACCAACTCGTACTTACAAAGGTCATGCTGCTGACGACAAGAAAACTCGTCGTAAATAATTTAGGAGGAAAACACAATGGCAGAAATTACTTCAGCTAAAGCAACTGCTCGCACAGTACGTGTTTCACCTCGTAAATCACGTCTTGTCTTGGATAACATCCGTGGCAAAAGCGTAGCAGACGCAATCGCAATCTTGAAATTCACACCAAACAAAGCTGCAGGCATTATCGAGGGAGTTTTGAACTCAGCAATCGCTAACGCTGAAAACAACTTTGGTTTGGAAAAAGCTAACTTGGTAGTCAGCGAAGCATTCGCAAACGAAGGACCAACATTGAAACGTTTCCGTCCACGTGCGAAAGGTTCAGCTTCACCAATCAACAAACGCACAGCTCACATCACTGTAGTTGTGGCAGAGAAATAAGGAGGTAAAAACGTGGGTCAAAAAGTACATCCAATTGGTATGCGTGTTGGCATCATCCGTGATTGGGATGCTAAATGGTATGCTGAAAAAGAATACGCGGATTACCTTCATGAAGATCTTGCAATCCGCAACTTTATCAAAAAAGAATTGGCTGATGCGTCAACATCAACAATCGAAATCGAACGTGCTGTAAACAAAGTTATCGTTTCTATCCACACTGCTAAACCAGGTATGGTTATCGGTAAAGCTGGTAGCAACGTTGACGCACTTCGTGCTCAATTGAACAAATTGACTGGTAAGCAAGTACACATCAACATCATCGAAATCAAACAGCCTGATTTGGATGCACACCTTGTTGGTGAGTCAATCGCTCGTCAATTGGAGCAACGTGTGGCATTCCGCCGTGCTCAAAAACAAGCTATCCAACGTGCAATGCGCGCTGGTGCAAAAGGTATCAAAACACAAGTTTCTGGTCGTTTGAACGGTGCTGATATTGCCCGTGCAGAAGGCTACTCTGAAGGAACTGTTCCTCTTCATACACTTCGTGCGGATATCGACTATGCTTGGGAAGAAGCTTTGACAACTTACGGTAAACTTGGTGTTAAAGTATGGATCTACCGTGGTGAAGTTCTTCCAGCTCGTAAAAACACTAAAGGAGGTAAATAACAAATGTTAGTACCTAAACGTGTAAAACACCGTCGTGAATTCCGTGGAAAAATGCGCGGTGAAGCAAAAGGTGGAAAACAAGTAGACTTCGGTGAATTTGGTCTTCAAGCTACTACTAGCTCATGGATTACAAACCGCCAAATCGAAGCTGCCCGTATCGCTATGACTCGTTATATGAAACGTGGTGGTAAAGTTTGGATCAAGATCTTCCCACACAAATCATACACTGCTAAAGCTATCGGTGTACGTATGGGTTCTGGTAAAGGTGCTCCTGAAGGTTGGGTAGCTCCAGTTAAACGCGGTAAGGTTATGTTTGAAGTGGCAGGCGTTTCTGAAGAAATCGCTCGCGAAGCATTCCGCCTTGCTGGTCACAAATTGCCAGTTAAAGTTAAATTCGTAAAACGTGAAGCAGAATAAGGAGAAGACATGAAACTTCAAGAAATTAAAGATTTTGTAAAAGAACTTCGTGGCCTTTCTCAAGAAGAACTTGCTAAGAAAGAAAACGAATTGAAGAAAGAACTCTTCGAACTTCGTTTCCAAGCTGCTGCTGGTCAACTTGAGCAAACTGCTCGTTTGAACGAAGTTAAAAAACAAATTGCACGTATCAAAACTGTGCAATCTGAAGCTAAATAATAGATTGGGAAAGGAGAATTTCAATGGAACGCAATAATCGTAAAGTTCTTGTTGGACGCGTAGTATCTGACAAAATGGACAAAACAATCACAGTTGTAGTTGAAACAAAACGTAACCACCCAGTCTATGGTAAACGTATTAACTACTCTAAAAAGTACAAAGCTCATGATGAAAACAATGTTGCTAAAGAAGGCGATATCGTTCGTATCATGGAAACTCGCCCGCTTTCAGCTACAAAACGCTTCCGTCTTGTAGAAGTTGTGGAAGAGGCAGTTATCATTTAATCAACCTGAAAGGAGAAAATTGACATGATTCAAACAGAAACTCGTTTGAAAGTTGCTGACAACAGTGGCGCACGCGAAATCTTGACAATCAAAGTTCTTGGTGGTTCAGGACGTAAATTCGCGAACATCGGCGACATCATCGTTGCTTCAGTAAAACAAGCTACTCCTGGTGGTGCGGTTAAAAAAGGTGACGTTGTAAAAGCCGTTATCGTTCGTACTAAGACAGGTGCTCGTCGTGCTGATGGTTCTTACATCAAATTCGATGAGAATGCTGCAGTTATCATCCGTGAAGACAAAACTCCTCGCGGAACTCGTATCTTTGGCCCAGTGGCACGCGAATTGCGTGACGGCGGTTTCATGAAAATCGTTTCATTGGCACCAGAAGTACTTTAATCAGATAGTTTTAGGAAATTTGTTACAGACTAGGCAGTTTGTTGTAGATAGTACTTGGGTACATCAAAACAAACTAACGAAGTCTGTGACGAATTTAGTAAACTAGAAAACAAACTAAGTCCCCTGGCCTTCTAGTGGTCAGGGTGCCCATTAGGGCGTAAGAAATAACAGGAGAAATCAAATGTTTGTAAAAAAAGGCGATAAAGTTCGCGTAATCGCTGGTAAAGACAAAGGCGTTGAAGCAGTTGTCGTAACAGCACTTCCAAAAGTAAACAAAGTTATTGTTGAAGGTGTTAACATCGTTAAGAAACACCAAAAACCAAACAGCGAAAACCCTCAAGGCGCTATCGTTGAAAAAGAAGCTCCAATCCATGTGTCAAACGTTCAAGTTCTTGATAAAAATGGTGTTGCAGGTCGCGTTGGTTACAAATTTGTAGACGGCAAAAAAGTTCGCTACAACAAAAAATCAGGCGAAGTGCTTGATTAATCACGAAGGAAAGGAGAAGTATAATGGCAAATCGTTTAAAAGAAAAATATCTTAATGAAGTAGTTCCTGCTTTGACTGAACAATTTAACTATTCTTCAGTTATGGCTGTGCCAAAAGTTGATAAGATCGTTTTGAACATGGGTGTTGGTGACGCTGTTTCTAACGCTAAAAACCTTGAAAAAGCTGCTCAAGAATTGGCTTTGATTTCAGGTCAAAAACCACTTATCACTAAAGCTAAGAAATCAATCGCCGGCTTCCGTCTTCGTGAGGGTGTTGCAATCGGTGCGAAAGTAACTCTTCGTGGCGAACGCATGTATGAATTCTTGGACAAATTGGTTACAGTTTCACTTCCACGTGTACGTGACTTCCACGGTGTACCAACTAAGTCATTCGACGGACGTGGTAACTATACACTTGGTGTGAAAGAGCAATTGATCTTCCCAGAAATCAACTTCGACGATGTTGATAAAACTCGCGGTATGGATATCGTTATCGTTACAACTGCTAACACTGACGAAGAATCACGTGCATTGCTTACTGGCCTTGGTATGCCGTTTGCAAAATAAGAGGGAGAGAATAAATGGCTAAAAAATCAATGATCGCTAAGAACAAACGCCCAGCTAAGTTCTCTACACAAGCTTACACACGCTGTGAAAAATGTGGACGTCCACACTCAGTTTACCGCAAATTCAAATTGTGCCGTGTATGCTTCCGCGACTTGGCTTACCTTGGACAAATTCCTGGCGTAACAAAAGCTTCTTGGTAAGATAAGATGTGAGAGCGTTCAGCAACCAACGCAAAGATAGGAGATTTGACGCAGAAGTTTACTTCTAGGAAAAGTCTATCTTCTTTGCAAAGGTTGTAGCTCGAACTCAATTTTATAAACAAACTCGATACAAAGTTTGCTTGCCGATTTGAACACGGGCGAAAGCCTGTGTGAAAAAGACTAACTTTTCTTGAAACCAGAGTTTCTACGTCAAGTTTTCTATTTTCACGTTGGCTTTTAGCGCCCTTTGTATCATGAATTAACTAGCAAGTGACCTAATCAAACTGCTAGTAAGAGGAGAAACAACAAATGGTTATGACTGACCCAATTGCAGATTTTTTGACACGTATTCGTAACGCTAACCAAGCAAAACACGAAGTGCTTGAAGTACCTGCATCAAACATCAAAAAAGGTATTGCTACAATCCTTAAAAACGAAGGTTTTGTGAAAAACGTTGAATTCATCGAAGATGACAAACAAGGCATCATCCGTGTATTCTTGAAATACGGACCAAACGGTGAAAAAGTTATCACTAACTTGAAACGCGTTTCAAAACCAGGTCTTCGTGTTTACTCAAAACGTGAAGATATTCCTAAAGTCCTTAACGGACTCGGTATCGCAATCATCTCAACATCAGAAGGTCTTTTGACTGACAAACAAGCTCGTCAAAAGAACGTTGGTGGCGAGGTTATCGCATACGTTTGGTAATCTTTTAGCTTCCAATTCCGTCATGTGCCTGTGTTAGAGCGTCTCGTCTTGACATACTCAAGTATGGTCTGCGTCGCTCTGCCTTGCCACATTTAGAAATTGAAACCTAAAAGCATGATACAAACGCGGAGGGACCAGTTCTTCGTGCGTGTTCAAATCAGATTGACTGATTATTTTGTATCATGGAACCAACTAGAGCAAGATTCACTAATTGAACACGCCTACAACTCTTTGAAAAAAGAGAAACTCTCCATAGATGCAAGGCATCTGCAGTCGAGTTCCCTATTTTTCTTCGAGTTGCTTAACGGCTTTGTATCTTGTTCACCCCGTGAAAACTAGTCGCTTGACGGCTTGATAATTTAACAGGAGAATTTAAAATATGTCACGTATTGGTAATAAAATCATTACATTGCCTGCTGGTGTTGAAATTGCTCAAAACAATGGCGTGGTAACTGTAAAAGGACCTAAAGGGGAATTGACTCGTGAATTCCCAACTGCTATTGAAATCCGTGTGGAAGGTACAGAAGTTACTCTTCACCGTCCAAACGATTCAAAAGAAATGAAGACTATTCACGGTACTAGCCGTGCTAACCTCAACAACATGGTTGTTGGTGTTTCTGAAGGCTTCAAAAAAGAACTTGAAATGCGTGGTGTCGGTTACCGTGCTCAATTGGCTGGTAACAAGTTGACACTTGCTGTTGGTAAATCACATCCAGATGAAGTGGTTGCACCAGAAGGTATCACATTTGAAGTTCCAACACCAACACAAATCGTCGTGTCTGGTATCAACAAAGAAGTTGTTGGTCAAACAGCAGCTTACATCCGTAGCCTTCGCGCTCCTGAGCCATACAAAGGTAAAGGTATTCGTTACGTTGGTGAATTTGTTCGCCGTAAAGAAGGTAAAACAGGTAAATAATAGCTTGCTGGGGTGGCTATGCCACCTGGCTGACTATTTCTCAAAATGTTTCGTAAGAAAACAGAATCATACATTAAGAGGTGAATATTGTGATTTCAAAACCAGATAAAAACAAAATCCGCCAAAAACGCCACCGTCGCGTTCGCGGTAAAATCTCTGGAACTGCTGCTCGCCCACGTTTGAACATTTTCCGTTCTAATACAGGCATCTACGCTCAAGTGATTGATGACGTAGCGGGTGTAACGCTCGCAAGCGCTTCTACTCTTGATAAAGAAGTTTCAAAAGGTACTAAGACAGAACAAGCTGTTGTTGTAGGTAAACTCGTTGCTGAACGCGCGGTAGCTAAAGGTATTTCTGAAGTGGTCTTTGACCGCGGTGGATATCTCTATCACGGACGTGTGAAAGCTTTGGCTGAATCAGCTCGTGAAAACGGATTGAAATTCTAATAGGGAGGACACTAAGAAATGGCATTCAAAGATAACGCAGTTGAAATTGAAGAACGCGTAGTAGCCATCAACCGTGTTACAAAAGTTGTTAAAGGTGGACGTCGTCTTCGTTTCGCAGCTCTTGTGGTTGTTGGTGACCGTAACGGTCGCGTAGGTTTCGGTACTGGTAAAGCTCAAGAAGTACCAGAAGCTATCCGTAAAGCAGTTGAATCTGCTAAGAAAAATATGATTGAGGTACCAATGGTTGGTACAACAATTCCTCACGAAGTTCGCTCAGAATTTGGTGGAGCTCGTGTATTGTTGAAACCAGCTGCAGAAGGTTCTGGGGTTGCTGCCGGTGGTGCAACTCGTGCCGTAATCGAATTAGCAGGTATTGCTGATGTGACTTCTAAGTCACTTGGCTCAAACACACCAATCAACATTGTTCGTGCAACAGTTGAAGGTTTGAAACAATTGAAACGTGCTGAAGAAGTGGCTGCACTTCGTGGCATTTCAGTTTCTGATTTAGCATAAGAAAGGAGATACTCATGGCTCAAATTAAAATTACTTTGACTAAGTCTCCAATCGGTCGCAAACCAGAACAACGGAAAACAGTTGTTGCCCTTGGACTTGGCAAATTGAACTCTTCAGTTGTTAAGGAAGATAGTCCAGCTATTCTTGGAATGGTGAATGCTATCTCTCACTTGGTAACTGTAGAAGAAGTAAAATAACTTCGAATTATACAAACAGACTAAGTCGCAGAGAAATCTTTGCGACTTCTAGTCAATTTTACATACAGCGAGTTTGTGGAGGAAGACTCTTGCACTTCACAGGCGCTAGCATACATAAGAGGAGAAAAAATAATGAAACTTCATGAATTACAACCTGCTACAGGTTCTCGTAAAGTCCGCAACCGTGTTGGTCGTGGTACATCATCAGGTAACGGTAAGACTTCTGGCCGTGGTCAAAAAGGTCAAAAAGCTCGTAGCGGTGGTGGCGTGCGTCCAGGTTTTGAAGGTGGACAAACTCCATTGTTCCGTCGTCTTCCAAAACGCGGATTTACAAACATCAACGCAAAAGAGTATGCAATTGTGAACTTGGATCAATTGAACGCTTTTGAGGATGGTGCAGAAGTAACACCAGTTGTATTGATCGAAGCTGGTATCGTTAAAGCTGAGAAATCAGGAATCAAAATTCTCGGGAACGGTGAATTGACGAAAAAATTGACAGTGAAAGCTGCTAAATTCTCTAAATCAGCTGAGGAAGCAATCACTTCTAAAGGTGGTTCAGTAGAAGTCATCTAAGAGGTGACAGCCTATGTTTTTTAAACTTCTAATCGATGCTTTAAAGGAAAAGAGTGTTCGTAAAAAAATCCTTTTTACATTATTTATCCTTTTGGTCTTCCGCGTAGGCACACATATTACTGTCCCGGGAATTAATGCTAAAAGTTTACAAGCTCTATCAGATGTGCCGTTTTTAAACATGATGAGTTTAGTATCTGGTAATGCGATGCGGAATTTCTCGGTCTTTGCTCTAGGTGTTAGCCCCTATATTACAGCTTCGATTATTGTTCAGCTTTTGCAAATGGATTTATTGCCGAAGTTTGTTGAATGGGGTAAGCAGGGAGAAGTAGGTCGTCGTAAGTTGAACCAAGCGACGCGCTACATTTCTTTAGGACTAGCCTTTGTACAGTCTATTGGTATTACTGCTAGCTTTCATGCTTTAACAGGGATGCAGTTGACGACTACTACCTTGACATGGAAAACCTATCTCATCATTGGTACTGTGTTGACAACTGGCTCTATGATTGTGAGTTGGTTGGGTGAACAAATTACGGATAAGGGATATGGCAACGGGACATCTATGATTATTTTTGCTGGTATCATTTCGTCATTACCAGGAACGATTTACGATATCTACGTTGATCGATTTGTTAACATAGATTCTAGTCGATTAGTAGAGTCCGCTATATTTACAGCTTTGTTTGTTATTTTAGTTTTAGTCATTATTTATTTTACGACTTTTATTCAGCAAGCAGAGTATCAGATTCCAATTCAATATACAAAACGTGCTCAAGGAGCACCGTCTAGCTCCTACCTACCTTTGAAACTTAACCCCGCAGGCGTTATTCCGGTTATTTTTGCAGGATCGATAACAGCCATTCCGACTTCTATTATTCAGTTTTTAGCTAGTCAAAATCGTAGCGTTTCATGGTTGTTGGAAGTGCAGAAATACTTCGATTATACTACTGTTCGTGGAATGATTGTTTACGCCGTTCTTATCATCCTTTTCACATTCTTTTATAGTTTTGTTCAGGTTAATCCTGAGAAAGCAGCGGAAAATCTTCAAAAGAGCGGAGCTTATATTCACGGGGTACGCCCAGGAAATGGTACGGAGAAATTTATCTCCAAATTATTAACACGTTTAGCAACTGTTGGGTCACTTTTCCTTGGTTTTGTTGCCTTGTTGCCGATTTTAGCGCAAAATCTTTTTGGTTTATCTTCTAATATCGCCTTTCTCGGTACTAGTTTGATTATCATTATTATGACAAGTATTGAAGGTATTAAACAACTAGAAGGTTACCTATTGAAGAGAAAATATGTAGGTTTTATGGAAGTAAGCGAATAGTTTGCTTTACTGATTTTTATTAATAGTAGGTAGAGTATTCTCTACCTCACTATTTTGTTTTTGTATAAGTTTGTCAATTTTGATAAATTTATATGAAAACAAAATAAGGAGTTTATCATGAATCTTTTAATTATGGGTTTACCAGGTGCCGGTAAGGGGACACAGGCCGCAAAGATTGTTGAAAAATTTAATGTTGCTCATATTTCAACAGGGGACATGTTCCGCGCAGCAATGGCTAATCAGACAGAAATGGGGGTTCTTGCTAAGTCGTATATCGATAAAGGCGATCTTGTTCCTGATGAAGTCACTAATGGCATTGTTAAAGAACGCTTGATTCAAGATGATATCAAGGAAAAAGGTTTCTTATTAGATGGGTATCCTCGTACAATTGAGCAAGCTCATGCTTTAGATGCCAACTTGGCTGATTTGGGAATAAAACTAGATGGTGTTATCAATATTGAAATCGATCCATCGAAATTGGTAGAACGATTAAGCGGACGTATTATCCATAAGGAAACAGGTGAAACCTTCCACAAAATCTTTAATCCACCAGCACCAGGCTATAAAGAAGAAGATTTTTATCAACGTGAAGATGACAAACCTGAGTCTGTTCAACGTCGTTTGGAAGTGAATATCGCGCAGGGGCAGCCGATTATTGAGCACTATCGTGCACAAGGTTTGGTCCATGATATTGAAGGTGACCAAGATATCGAAGTTGTCTTTTCAGAGATTGATACTATTTTATCAAAATTGCAATAAATCAAAGGATTTAGCTTGCGTTTAGACGTCAAATGTGATAAAATAGCCTAGTCTGACTTATAATTGTTACCTCTGTGTTCAGAGGTCATCAAATCGAATTTAGAGAGGGGATACTTTTGCATGGCAAAAGAAGATGTGATTGAAATTGAAGGCAAAGTAGTTGATACAATGCCGAATGCTATGTTTACTGTTGAGTTGGAAAACGGACACCAAGTCCTTGCAACTGTTTCTGGTAAAATCCGTAAAAACTACATCCGTATTTTGGTCGGTGACCGTGTAACTGTTGAGCTTAGTCCTTACGACTTAACACGTGGCCGTATCACATACCGCTTTAAATAATCGAAATACTTGGAGGGAGTAAACATGAAAGTAAGACCATCGGTCAAACCAATTTGCGAATACTGCAAAGTTATTCGTCGTAATGGTCGTGTTATGGTAATTTGCCCAGCAAACCCTAAACACAAACAACGTCAAGGTTAAAATATAGAAAGGAGAAAACATGGCTCGTATTGCTGGAGTTGACATTCCAAATGACAAACGTGTAGTAATTTCATTGACTTACGTATATGGTATCGGACTTACAACTTCTAAGAAAATTCTTGCAGCAGCAGGTATTTCAGAAGATATCCGCGTAAAAGATTTGACATCAGATCAAGAAGATGCTATCCGTCGTGAAGTAGATGCAATTAAAGTTGAGGGTGATCTTCGTCGTGAAGTGAACTTGAACATCAAACGTTTGATGGAAATCGGTTCATACCGTGGTATCCGTCACCGTCGTGGACTTCCTGTCCGTGGACAAAATACTAAAAACAATGCCCGCACTCGTAAAGGTAAAGCCGTTGCGATCGCTGGTAAGAAAAAATAAAATAGGAGGTAGAAAAATTGGCTAAACCAACACGTAAGCGTCGTGTGAAAAAGAATATCGAATCTGGTATCGCACATATTCACGCTACATTTAATAACACTATTGTTATGATTACTGATGTGCATGGTAATGCTATCGCATGGTCATCAGCTGGTGCTCTTGGTTTTAAAGGTTCTCGTAAATCTACACCATTTGCTGCACAAATGGCTGCTGAAGCTGCTGCTAAATCTGCACAAGAACACGGTCTTAAAACAGTTGAAGTTACCGTTAAAGGCCCAGGTTCAGGTCGTGAGTCTGCTATCCGCGCTCTTGCTGCCGCTGGACTTGAAGTAACTGCAATTCGTGATGTGACTCCTGTACCACACAATGGTGCTCGTCCTCCAAAACGTCGCCGTGTATAATCAGTTTAACGATACACTGCTTTTCGTTTAAGAGGGAGTAAGAAATGATTGAGTTTGAAAAACCAACTATAACAAAAATTGATGAAAATAAAGATTACGGCAGGTTTGTAGTAGAGCCACTTGAACGTGGTTATGGTACAACTCTGGGGAACTCGCTTCGTCGTGTACTCCTTGCTTCACTTCCAGGTGCAGCTGTTACATCAATCAAAATTGATGGAGTGTTACACGAATTCGACACAGTTCCAGGTGTCCGTGAAGATGTTATGCAGATTATTCTCAACATCAAAGGCATTGCTGTAAAATCTTATGTCGAAGACGAAAAGAAAATTGAACTTGATGTAGTAGGGCCAGCAGAAGTAACTGCCGGTGATCTTCTCACAGATAGTGATATTGAAATTGTAAACCCTGATCATTATCTCTTTACAATTGCTGAAGGTGCAAGCTTCAAAGCCATTTTAACTGTCGGCTCAGGTCGCGGTTATGTATCAGCTGATGATAATAAAAAAGATGATGCACCTGTGGGGACATTGGCTGTAGATTCAATCTACACACCGGTGAAAAAAGTCAATTACCAAGTTGAACCAGCTCGTGTTGGTAGTAACGATGGATTTGACAAATTAACACTTGAAATCATAACAAATGGTACTATTATTCCAGAAGATGCTTTGGGACTTTCTGCACGTATTTTGATGGAACATCTTGGTCTCTTTACAGACTTAACCGAAGTTGCGAAATCAGCTGAAGTAATGAAAGAAACAGAAGAAGCAGCTGATGATAGAATGTTAGATCGTACTATTGAAGAATTGGATTTATCTGTCCGTTCATACAACTGTTTGAAACGTGCAGGAATCAATACTGTATTTGATTTAACAGAAAAAACAGAACCTGAAATGATGAAAGTACGCAATCTGGGCCGTAAGAGTCTTGAAGAAGTCAAAGTTAAATTGGCTGATTTAGGTCTAGGATTGAAAAAAGATAAATAATATAGGAGGAAAAAATGGCATACCGTAAACTAGGACGCACTAGCTCACAACGTAAAGCAATGTTGCGCGATTTGACAACTGACCTTTTGATCAATGAATCAATCGTAACAACTGAGGCTCGTGCTAAAGAAATCCGTAAAACAGTTGAAAAAATGATTACACTTGGTAAACGTGGCGATTTGCACGCTCGTCGTCAGGCAGCAGCATTTGTTCGTAACGAAATTGCATCTGAAAACTATGACGAAGCTACTGATAAGTACACTGCTACTACAGCACTTCAAAAATTGTTCTCTGAAATTGCTCCTCGTTATGCAGATCGTAATGGTGGATACACTCGTATTCTTAAAACAGAACCACGTCGTGGTGATGCTGCTCCAATGGCAATCATTGAACTTGTATAAGATCATCAATTTTGTTGAGTGTTATGATGATGGAATTCGATTGAATTCTTAGTCTAGCTCTGGTCTACCGCTGGGCTCGTCCCAGCGGGAACACTCATCAGATGAGACGTAACGCTTGTTTACGAAATCACTCTCCTATATGAGAATGACTTCGTAAGCAGGCGTTTTACATTGAATTAAAAAAACGCTCACGATTCTCTCTTGCAGGTGAAAATGAGCGTTTTTTTTTATAGTCTTTTAGTTTGCTTTTAGTACTTGCTCTAACTGTCTGGGAGACGATTAGAAGTTAGAGATAAGTCGAATACCATTCGAATCAAAAAGCTGCAGGTTGCTTCAACAGTCCAGCAAACTGTTGGAGGTTGGAAGTTGTACTTACGATAGCAAGTAATAATCGTACAAGTACGGCAAAGCGAGTTCTCTAATGATGAAATTATTTGAAGTTGGAAATAAGGAAGCGAAGTTTCAAACTACTACTCTTTTCAGGTGGAAGGCTGTAAAGAGAGTGAGAAAGAACTCGACTGGTCTAAAGAAGAGGGGATTATGAAAAGAATCGCTTATAATGGACAGTATAAAAAAGTTATATACTGTTCTTTGAACAATCTTTTGTTTCAAGTTGTTGATCTGAAACAGTCTATCACCAGACTGTTTCACTCCCACCCCCGCGTAGCTCTAACTATCTGGGAGACAGTTAGAGGTTGGAGATGAAATGAACTTTGTTCGCAACAGTCGTAATGGTTAGATTTGGCGTGTACTACGCGAACAAATTTGTCAATCAACCACTGCGCTGAGATGTTGACACGAACTCTGAGAAGTGGCACTGAGCTTTGTCCAGCCTCTTTTCACTCATCAAGGCTCTTGACAACGGTTAGTTTTAATTTTTGAAGGACATTATTTGGCAATCCGTTCTTGATAGGCTTCTCTGGCCTGATCAAAGAGTTCTTGGACCTGCTTAATGGTTTCTGCCTTGGCAACGGCGCCACGAATCTTGGCAGCACCTGCTGATCCACGGAGATAGTGGGGAGCAAGACCACGGAATTCGCGGACGGCAACTGACTCGCCCTTGAGATTGGTCAATCGGGTCAGGTGGTCAAAAGCGACATCAAGTTTATCTTCAAAGGAGAGGTCGGGTAATATTTCACCTGTTTCAAGGTAGTGGTTGATTTGGTTGAAGATGTAGGGATTTCCCATAGCAGTTCGTCCGACCATGACGGCATCGGCGCCGACTTCCTCGATACGCTGACGGGCATCTTCTACATTGCGGATGTCGCCGTTTGCGATGAAGGGAATCTTGGTCAGGCTGGCAGCCACCTTGGTTAAGGTTTCGAGGTCAACTGTGCCTGTGTACATCTGTTCACGGGTTCGTCCGTGCATGGCTAGGGCAGCCACACCGGCACTTTCTGCGGCCAGGGCATTTTCGACCGCTAGGTCGGTATTGTTCCAACCTGTCCGCATTTTAACTGTCAAAGGAATATCGAGAACAGAAGTCACTTCCTTGATGATGTGGTAAATCTTGTCGGGGTCCTTGAGCCACTTGGCACCAGCTTCGTTTTTTACGACCTTGTTGACAGGGCAGCCCATGTTAATATCTACGATATTAGCCTTGGTGTTGGTTTGGATGAAGTCGGCAGCCCGTTTCAGTCCTTCGGCATCACCGCCGAAAAGCTGGATAGACATGGGGTATTCGTTGTCGTCGATATGGAGCATGTGGAGGGTCTTCTCGTTGTTGTAGAGAAGGCCTTTTTCAGAAATCATTTCCATAACGACCAGACCAGCGCCCATTTCTTTGGCAATGGTGCGGAAGGCCGAGTTGGTCACGCCAGCCATTGGGGCCAGCACGCAGCGATTGGGGATTTCCACATCACCAATCATGAAAGGGGTGTTGAGATTAGCCATTGATGAGTTCCTCCAAATCGTTTTCGTCAAAGTGGTAATGGGTCTGGCAGAATTGACAGGTGATGTCCACGCCCTTGTCCTCGTCTTTCATCTCTTGCAGGTCGGTTTTTGGCAGACTAGCCAGAGCATCGAGGAAACGGTCTTTAGAGCAGTCGCAGACAAAGCCGATTTCCTCTTCTGACAGGCGTTTGAAGTCGTCGTCGCCATAAATGGCGGATAGCAGAGCTTCTATATGGTTTTCAGAAGCCAGCAAGCTCGAAATGGCAGGCATTTCTTGGATACGTTTCTCGAAACGGGCAATCTCAGCCTCGGTCGCACCTGGTAAAACTTGCAACAAGAATCCACCGGCTACCTTGACCTTGTCTTCTTCGTCCAATAAAACATTGAGCCCCACCGCAGATAGTGTCTGTTGGCTGTCGGTTAGGAAATAGGCAAAGTCTTCGCCGATTTCACCTGAAATCAGGGGCGTCATGGAATTGTAAGGATGGCCTGTACCGTAGTCTGTGATGACGAGGAATTGCCCATTGCCAACAAGTGGTCCAACGATAACTTCACCTGTTGATGTTCGTTTGTAGTCCAAGTCTGGGTTTTGGATGTAGCCCTTGACCTGACCTTTGGTATTGGCAACGGAGATGATAGCCCCAACGGCCCCGCTGGCTAAGATTTTGAGGGTGATTTTGGTGTCACCTTTTTCGTTGGCTGCTAAAATCTGATTGGCAATAAGGGTCCGTCCTAGAGCCACGGTTGATGAAGCCATGGTGTCGTGTTTTTCTTGAGCTGTTCGAACAGTCTCTGTACTGTCCAAAACATAGGCACGAAAATGCCCACTGTTTGATAGTGTTTTAATAATTTTATCCATAAGGATTATTATAGCACAAGTGAGGAAAATGGGGAAAGGAGATGACTATAAGAAAAAACTGACTAGGGCTAGCCAGTTTAAAGTTCAGGAAACAGCTTCCGCAAGATTTTCGGTGTAATGCTTTGCCCAGGTCCTGCGTAGGTGTAAGTGTGCAGGTACATGGCAGGGTTGAAGTTGAGTTCGATGCAGGTGCAGTTGGGGTCGTCCTTGCTGGCTGGCTTGGTGCGGTCGGGGATAATCAAGTCCACACCGCAAGCCCAAGCTCCCATAGCAGTCGCCATATCAGCAGCCAGTTGCTTGTAGGACTCGTCCATTTGGTCGGTCATGTCAATGGAGTCGCCACCGGTTGAGATATTGGAATTGCCACGCAGAAAGGCTTGGATGCCCTCTGGCAAAACTGTATCAGGCGTGTAACCCTGTTGCTCCAACATAAGTAGTTCGATGTCCCCCAGGTTGATGATTTCCAGCGGCGAACGGTGGTCACGCCCACGCAGGGGATCTTGATTTTTTTTGTCGACTAATTCTCGGATGGTTGACTGTCCGTCCCCTACGACATTGGCTGCGACGCGGAGCAGGACAGCCTCGCACTTGCCGTCCAGGACGAAGAAGCGGTACTCGGTCCCCACCACGAATTCCTCCACGAGCACATGGCTGTCTTCCGAAAAGGCGATGTTCAGGGCTTTTTCATAGTCCGCAAGGCTGGCTGGTTCTTGGAAGATAGAGATGCCGAGGCCGAAGTTAGTGGATTTTGGTTTGACAACAATAGCAGAGCTAGCTACCTGTCCGTAGTACCGCAGGGCATCTTTCTTGTTAGCAAATTCCGCTCCCGCAGGCACTGGAAAACCAGCCTGGTCTAGAATCTTCTTGGTCACGACCTTGTTGGCCATGGCGAGTGGAATGACGTAGTTGTCCTTGGAGGTCATATTACCATTTTTGATGTACTCGACATGGTCACCATGCCAAAGTTTGAGAAACTGGTCTTCCTCATCCAAAATCTCTACATTCAAGCCTAGCTGAATGGCGTCAAAGAGAATCATCTGGGTGGAGAGTTCCATGTTTTCATAGCCCTTAAGGGCGTAAGGGGCTGTCCAAGCATAGTCATGGAAGATTTGTCCTTGCTGCTGGCCAAATCTTTCCAAAGATCCGTCTTCAACCTGCTCTGCTATTTTTCCAGAGAGAGTCAAGCGTGGGTCTTGAAGAGTAGCCTTCACTTGAGTGATGAGCTGGCTGTAGTAGTCATCTAATCCAAAGTGGGCGACGATTTCTGTCATGGCAGTCAGGATAGGGCTGGCGTTCGCCTCTGCTGGTAGGGGAGTGTGGGGGTGACTGAGGGCGATGCGGTTGTTGAGGTCTGCCGCCTGAGCCAACTCTTCATCGACCTGGTCCATATCATCAAGCCAGAGCAGTGCCAGGGCAAAGAGGTGAGTGGTGTCTAGCGTTTCTTGGCTGATAGCCAGTGGCTCGAAGGGGTTGAGGTCGAAGTTGCGGAACTCCAGATAGGTGATGCCCTTGGTTAAGAAATCTCGGCTGGTCTTGGCACCACGGAGGCGGACAGCTGAATAAAATTCCTTTTCAGCAGACAACTGACCGCTAGCCACGGCCTGCTCGATGTCGGTCACATATTGCTCCAAAGAAGAGAAGGAGATGTGGACATCGGGGGCATTGACATAGCCGTGGTTGGAGTTGCGGATGGACCGGACGCAACCAATCTCATCTGCCAAAAATCCCTCCTCAGCCAGACTGCTAGCTCCGTAGAGGTAGGTCAAAAGCCAACGGTAGCGTAAGAAATTCTGAGCAAGCTTGAGATAGAGGGTATTTTTAAAGCTGATAAGGTCGTCATGCCCACTGACTGCAAAGAGTTGCTGGGTCAGGTCTTTACCTAGCTCAAAATTGTAGTGAATGCCTGACATGGACTGGAGTAGCTTGCCGTAGCGTTTCGCCAAGCCGATACGGTATTGGTACTCGTAGTCGCTCTCCAGCTGGGCAATCTGAATTTCATCTTCCGAAATCACAGGTGGCATGGACAGGGGCCAGAGATATTCGCTTTTGTTCATAGAGCGAACAGCGACATCCGTAATAGCTCCGAGGAAACGGCGGGCTTCCTTGGTCGAATGAGCCACTGGTGTAATCAGCTCCAACTGTGGCTCGCTGTAGTCCGTTTGGATATAGGGGTGAAAACTGCGTGAACCGAGTGTCTTGGGATGGGGAGTTTGGGCGACACGATTGTCCGAGTTGATTCGTAGGGATTCCCGTTCCAAACCAAAGGTGGCTTGGAGAATGGGACTATTTGGTGATAATTTCTGTAACATGCGGATTCCTTCACATTCAAATAAATCTGATTTAATTTTATCTAGTTTGGAGATGAAATACAAATTTCTGCTACGGAGATGGGAATTAAAAGATTCGATTGTTCATAATTTCCCTGTTTTTCTTAAAATTTGCTAGATTTAAGCTATTTTTTTGGAAAAAATAGTAGTATTTAGCTACATTAAGGAGGTGCTCTATGTTTGTATTCGCTTTTCCAGGTATGGGAAAAACTACGTTAGCAAAATATAATTCGAAAATTGTAGATTTAGAGATGTCTGATATTAAGTATGATAATTCATATGTTAGTCATTTAACGAAGGAGGAACGTAAGTCCGTACCTCGGCCGATTAAAGATAAACACTATAAACAGATTTATATTCAAAAAGCTTTATCTTTGCATAGAGAAGGAAAAACTGTGCTGGTTGCCTTGAATTTTTTGTTTAGAATGTTACTAGTTGTTATTATTCGCGAGCAAGTGCCGTTTCATATCTATATTCCACATCCCTCCCTCAAAGAAGAATACCGCCAACGATATATTCATCGTGGGAACAACACACGGTTCATTTCGGAGGTTATGTTTGTTTGGTACCTCAGTTTAATTCCGCTAGTATTCTTATCAAAAGTATTTCCGCAATGGATAACTGTGACAAAACGTGGAGAAACACTTTCTGATTATGAGCTAGGAAATCAAGGAGTCACAAAATTATCTATCCGAAAAGCTTTTGCAAAGGAGCCGTCCTTGTAGTGAGGATAAATGATTGTTCATCATATTTCCTTGTGTATCTAACAGTTTTTTCACAACTTTATTGTAAATGAATAAATATCTCCATCTAATCCCTCGATTCTAGTCTCTTTGATTTTTGCTGTCAGCAAGATATAAAGTGGCCATTTTCATTAGCATCTCTCTATTATGTAGGCATATGACTAATTTTCAAAACAATATTTTATGAAAATGAATGAAAATTCACAAATTCCTTGAAAAAAAACTGATAAAGCGTTATCATAATATGGTACATAAATGGAGGAATAATATGACACACATTACATTTGATTATTCAAAAGTATTGGGACAATTTGTTGCCCCTCAAGAAATTGATTTTTTGCAAAGTCAGGTAACGGCTCTGGATGCTGATTTGCGTAAAGGGACTGGTGCTGGTGCAGAAATGCTCGGTTGGCTTGATTTGCCAGAAAACTATGACAAGGAAGAATTTGCTCGTATCAAGGATGCTGCGGCGAAAATTCAAGCAGACAGTGATGTCTTGGTGGTCATCGGTATCGGTGGTTCCTATCTTGGTGCCAAAGCTGCCATTGACTTCTTAAACACATCATTTGTGAACTTGCAGACCAAGGAAGAACGTAAGGCTCCACAAATCTTGTATGCTGGAAACTCTATCTCATCTAGCTACTTGGCAGATTTGGTAGACTATGTGGCTGATAAGGACTTCTCAGTAAACGTGATTTCCAAATCAGGAACAACAACTGAGCCGGCGATTGCTTTCCGCGTCTTTAAGGAATTACTTGTTAAGAAATATGGACAAGAAGAGGCTAACAAACGTATTTATGCAACAACTGATAAGGCGCGTGGTGCAGTAAAAGTTGAAGCTGATGCAAACGGTTGGGAAACTTTTGTTGTCCCAGATGATGTTGGCGGACGCTTCTCAGTCTTGACAGCCGTTGGTCTTTTGCCAATTGCCGCAGCAGGTGCAGACATCACAGCTTTGATGAACGGAGCCAATGCAGCTCGTAAGGACTACTCATCTGACAAGATTGCTGAAAACGCAGCCTACCAGTATGCTGTTGTCCGTAATATCCTTTACAGAAAAGGCTACGTGACAGAAATCTTGGCTAACTACGAGCCATCACTTCAATACTTCAGTGAATGGTGGAAACAGTTGGCAGGTGAGTCTGAAGGCAAGGATCAAAAAGGAATTTACCCAACTTCAGCAAACTTCTCAACAGACTTGCACTCACTTGGTCAGTTTATCCAAGAAGGCTATCGCAATCTCTTTGAAACAGTTATTCGTGTCGACAAGCCACGTAAAAATATCCTGATTCCAGAAATGGATGAGGACTTAGATGGCCTTGGTTACCTCCAAGGAAAAGATGTTGACTTTGTTAACAAGAAAGCAACAGATGGCGTACTTCTTGCTCACACAGACGGTGGTGTACCAAATATGTTTGTGACCCTTCCGCAACAAGATGAGTTCACGCTCGGTTATACTATCTATTTCTTTGAATTAGCAATTGCTTTGTCTGGCTACCTCAATGGTGTTAATCCATTTGACCAACCGGGTGTAGAAGCTTACAAGAAAAATATGTTTGCTCTTCTTGGCAAACCAGGATTTGAAGAACTAGGTGCAGAATTGAACGCACGACTATAAAAATGAACCAGCTTGGCTAACCAAGCTGGTTTTTGCGTGCCTTGACGGACTAGTAGGTGAGGTGGCTATTTAGTAATCTTGGGAGAGGAGAAAGCGGGCGACAGGTTCGTCGATAAAGATGTGGTCGACACAGCCTTTTTGAAGGAGGGCGAATAGACTTGGAGCCTTGCCTTCTCCTGTCGCTAAAATAATAATCTCCTTCATCATTTCAAGTTCTTCTAGAGTAATGCCAACCATGCGGTTGGATAGATCTGTTTGAACGGTGTCTCCTTTAAAATCATAAAAGGTAGCCAAGGCATCTCCGATGACCTGATGCTTTAAAATATCCGCCTCTTCAGCTTCTGTTACAAGACCAAGTTGTTTATAGGTAGAAGAAAGAGCAGGATTACCAATACTCACGATGGCCAAGTCTACAGACAAGGCTTTTTTATGTGCTTCTTTAATGAAGCTGGATTGGAGGAGGTCCTGTTTTTGTTGGGCGGTATCTGCAATGGCTGGGGCATAGTAGTAACTTGCCTTAGCTTGGAATTTTTCAGCTAAACGAAAACACAGGTGGTTGGAGTGGAGATGGAGTGCTTCCACATTGGCTCCCCCCATTAGGGGAACGATTGTCAGGTGAGGATAGGAAGCCGGAAGAGCCGCTTGAACACACTCGTATAGAGTTGTTCCCCAACCAATTCCGATTGAACTGAGGGAATATGCTCGGTGCTGAATAAACTCAGCCAACTCCTGACCGACATTCAATTTAGCTTGTAAATCCGTTTGGGCTTGAGGAGTGATGACCGCGGTCTGTAGATTGTACTTCTCCATCAGTTGTTGGCTTAGTTCCAGGAGAGAGGCAGATTGTGGAGCAATATGGATTTGTACAATCTTCCGATTTCTGGCTTCTTTTAAAAAAGTAGCGACTGTCGGTCGGCTGATTTGGAGTTGCTTGGCAATCTCTGTCTGGGTCCGCATTTCCTGATAATAGAGGAGGGCGGTTTGGTAAATTAACTCATCTCGATTCTTCATTTGTTAAATCCTAGCCATATTTTTATAGTTATCATATCTTAAAATTTTACATTTGTAAATAGTTGCTAAAAACTATTTTTACTGAAGGAAAAAAGAGCTATAATAACAGTGAAAAAAGAAGAAGGAGCAAAATCATGTTAACCCATTCAAAGCCATTATTTGCACAAGCAAAGTTGGAAAAATTTGCTATTCCAGCTACAAATTTTATTGATAGTTCATCTGCTCGAACCTATTGCCGAGTGGCAGAGGAACGAGGCTTGCCCTTGATTTTGGCCTTTGCTCAATCCCATAGACATTTTTTAACCTTAGAGGAGGCAGCAGCTATTGGAAAGGCGGTGGCAGAGGAAGTCAGCGTGCCGATTGTACTCCATCTAGATCATGGAGAAGATTTGGAGTACGTCGAGCGGGCTATTGAGCTCGGTTTTACCTCTGTGATGATAGATGCCTCCAGAAAGTCTTTTGAGGATAATGTAGCACTGACTAAGCAGGTGGTCGAACTGGCTCATGCCAAGGGGATTGTGGTAGAAGCAGAATTGGGCCACGTGGGCTCTAATGACCTATCAGAGTCAAGCAAGCTCACGAACTCTGTCTACACAGAAGTAGATAAAGTACTCGATTTTATAGAGGCGACTCAGGTAGATTCTCTCGCTATCTCGATTGGAACGGCTCATGGTATTTATAAGGGAGAACCAAAGATAAACTTTGAGCGTTTAGGGGAAATAGCAGAGCTGACCAGTACACCCCTGGTCTTACATGGAGGTTCTTCTTCAGGAGATGAAAATTTAGGCAGATGTGCCCGTGAAGGAATTTCCAAAATCAACATTTACTCTGATTTTCTTGTAGGAGCTCAGCAGGAGATTATTGCTCAAGGTGCTCAAGATTATGTTTCTATAAAAGAGGCAGCTGATCAAGGCATGGCTAAAGTCCTGCATCGTTACTATGATGTATTTGGAACGAAAGCAGTGGAGGTATAGAATGACAAAACCAAGAGTAAAATCCCCGTTCTTTATGTTTAACCCCAAATCTTATCTGTATGGAGAAGAGTTGCTCAAACTAGCAGAGGTGGCGGAGAAAATGGCAGAGCGTTATCCAGAGATTTCCGTATTTCTCACTTGTCCTTTTGCAGATATTTTTCCTGTCTCACAGATCACCCGGCGGGTCATCGTGACGGCCCAGCACATGGACGGTATTTGTCTGGGGCGTGGTATGGGTCATGTCTTACCGGAGTCTCTCTATGCGTCAGGGGCTAGAGCTAGTTTTATCAATCATGCAGAACGTCCCATCACATTTGAAGAGATTATCAAGGCAGTTCAACGGGCCCGTGACTTGGGAATGGTGACTGTTGTCTGCGCCAATTCGTTACAGGAGGCCAAGGCTATCGCTACCTTGGAACCAGATATTATTTTGTGTGAACCGACCGAGCTGATTGGAACTGGGCAAACAAGCGACAGTAGTTATATTACCAGCACCAATCAAGCTATCAAGGCCATTTCACCAACTACCCTCGTCATGCAGGCTGCAGGAATTTCTAGTCCAGATGATGTCAAGCGGGTATTTGAGTTGGGGGCAGATGGGACAGGTTGTACCAGCGGTATCACGGAGGCGAGAAATCCAGCGGAGATGCTGCAAGCCATGATTCAAATGACGGGACAGGCTAGATAGGAGGAAGTATGAAACTACATAAGGCTAGCTTTACAGTAGATACAGCTGAGGGCAAGGTATCCTATGTGGATATTACTCCTCAGTTGCGACAGATTGTCGAGGAAAGTGGGATTCAGAATGGACTGCTCGCTGTATTAACCCCCCACACGACATGCAGTGTTTTTTTCGAGGAATTTGTCCATGATCGAACAGAAGAGGGAGATGAATTTCTTCAGGTGGATTTGAACCATGTGCTAGAAAAGATTATTCCAAACCACACTGATGCTTCTACCTACCTCTATCCAGGTGAGGAACATTATCGCGAGGTAGAGTCTTGGTCAAATGCCTCTGTGTATTTGCCAGGCGGTGACCGCAGGGCCTTGTGGAATGGCGATGCTCACTTAAAAGCCACCCTGATTGGTTCTAACCAATTGGTTGATGTGACAGGTGGAGATCTAGGTGTCGGATCGACAGGATATTACTACTTTGCTGATTTTGACCAAACACGCGCACGCACACGGACCTGTCAAGTAACGGTTTGGGGGATTTAGGCAAGCTTCTTTTTGATTCTATGCTACAATAGTAGGTATGGAACAAACTATAGATACAAAAAAAGAGTACTTTGTCGTCGGTGATGTGCACGGGAAATATTCCCTACTATCCGACTTATTGAAAAAGTGGGATTGTAATAGCCAGCAGCTAATTTTTCTTGGAGATTTGATTGATCGAGGGGAAGATTCTAAGTCTTGCTTAGAATTGGTTTGCAAACTGGTAACAGAGGAAGGCGCGCGTTGCCTTACTGGCAATCATGAGCGAATGTTCTTAGCTTGGCTAGATAATCCAGCGGAACGTTATGACCACTACCGTCGGAATGGCGGAGATACCACAATTAATTCCTTGTTAGGTCGTTCTTTAGACGCCCCTGTTGATGCATTTTTGGATGCGCAAAAGGTGCAAGAATTGTATCCTGAATTGATCGCATTTCTGAAAAAGTGTCCCTATCATCTTGAGACGGATCGCTATATCTTTGTTCATGCTGGTGTGGATTTGGAATGTGATGATTGGCGAAACACCAGCAATCACGATAAGGTTTGGCTTCGTACACCTTTTCATGAGGCCAACAATACAACCGGAAAAACCATTGTTTTTGGGCATACCCCTGTTTACAAGCTTTTCAATTCCCCCGTCAAGACCAACCAGATTTGGCAGAGTTCAGATGGGAAAATCGGGATAGATGGAGGTGCGGTCTATGGAGGAGTTTTGCACGGTATTGTCTTAGATCAATTAGGGCTGGTCATAGACTATGCGTTATCAGCCACTTCCTATCGATGATACGGATTCAAAGAGTGTTAGAGAATTTACAAGCAGAATATTTTCTAAAATCATACAAATCCGATATAATGAGACCACGAAGGAAGTATGAGTCTATGTATCAAGTGATTAAAATGTATGGAGATTTTGAGCCCTGGTGGTTTATTGACGGTTGGGAAGAAGACATTGTCAGTTTAAAAAACTTTTCTTCATATGAAGAGGCGCTCCGTTATTACCAAAAGGAATGGGTACACCTATCCGAAGAATTTTCAGAAAAAAAGAGTCAAAACGGTATGATGACGGCCTTTTGGGATCCCAAAGACCAATATTGGTGTGATGAGTGTGATGAGTACCTTCAGCACTTTCATTCCTTGATGTTGGTGGAGTCCAGGGAGATCTTGCCACAAGGTTTTCGGAAAAAAGAGAGGCTTTCTCGTGTCCGCCCTTGTCAACTTAGAAACAAAGAAAAGCTCGGTTAGTCCGAGCTTTTTGCTGTCTTAAAATGGATACTCATGGTCCGGCTATCGAGTTCCACTTGACCCCCAATAGTAACGGTGAAGAGTGGCTGAGTGTGGGCAAAATCCAAGTCATAGAGAACAGGGATAGATTTGAGAATCGGGTGTTTGTCTAAAATAGCTAGAAAAATCTCCTCAGTCATCTGTGTTTCTTTTGGAAAACGACCGAAGACAACAGCCTGCGGATTGGGATAAGCTTGTAGAAGAGCAGTCAAATGACGAGCGATAATGAGATAGTCGTCGTCTTCCGCCTCCTCTAAAAAGAGCACATACTTATCAGGTTTGGGTGCGAACTCTGTCCCAGTCAGTAGGTTGAGGGTTGAGATGTTTCCTCCGATGGCAATACCAGAGGCCTGGCCCGGGTTGTAGACTTTCCATTCAGTTGGGTAAAAGGTGCGAGGGGCGTCTGGTAAGTACCAAGCATCGCTAGACCATTCCGAACTAGGTGTCAATTCATAGGAATCTTGAGTTACAGCCTTGAGCCAGGCTTCTGTTTGGTAGTCTTGGCCTAGCACCATTTTGAAACTAGAATAAGCTGGCCCCATGTAGGTTTGTATGCCTGTCTTGGCGTAGATGGCATTGAGCAGGGCGGTCGTATCCGAATAACCACAGAAAATTTTCGGATTTTGTGCAATCAAATCAAAATCCAGATAAGGCAGCAGTTCATTGCAGTTGAAACCACCGATTGTCGTCAGAATGGCATCGACCGATTCATCCGCAAATCCTGCTTCTAAGTCCGCAACACGACTGGCAATCGGAGCGGAATCAAAGATGTCGTTTTCAAAATAGTGTTCTGAAAAGGAAATCTTGAAGCCAAGTTTCTCCAAAGTTTCCTTAGCAGCTAGATTGGCCTCGAAGCCACCGATTCTCTCAATAGAAGATGATGGGCTGACCACGCGAATGTGGTCCCCTTTTTTTAATTTTTTCATAGGAAACCTCCAAATTTTTTTCTTATTCTATCATAAAAAAGGAAAAAATCAAGCTGGTTTGCGAATAGATAGGGTGAGGAGGTTTTATGATTCAAGAAAAAGCTAGAAAAATGATTGAGCAAGCGGTAAAAGATAGGGTCAGCGATATTTATCTGGTTCCTAGAGGCGATAGTTATCAGCTTTACCATCGCATTATGGATGAACGGGAGTTTATTCAGGAATTGGCAGAAGAGGAAGTGGTTGCCATCATCAGTCATTTCAAGTTTTTGTCTGGTTTGAATGTTGGTGAAAAACGCCGTAGCCAGCAAGGTTCCTGTGATTATGACTATGGAAGTGGCGAAATTTCCCTTCGTCTATCAACTGTTGGTGACTATCGTGGTAGGGAAAGCTTGGTCATTCGCCTACTTTATGATAATGATAAAGAACTAAAATTTTGGTTTGAAGCTGCCGAGCGACTTGCAGAAGAAATCAAGGGACGGGGGCTCTACCTTTTTTCGGGTCCAGTCGGCTCTGGCAAGACCACACTTATGTACCATCTTGCCAGGCTGAAATTCCCAGATAAGCAGATATTGACCATCGAAGACCCGGTTGAGATCAAACAGGAGGATATGCTTCAGCTCCAACTTAATGAATCTATTGGAGCCACTTATGACAATCTGATAAAACTGTCCCTACGTCACAGGCCAGACCTGCTCATTATCGGAGAAATTCGGGATGCTGAAACGGCTCGGGCGGTTATTCGAGCAAGTTTAACTGGAGCGACCGTCTTTTCAACGGTACATGCCAGAAGTATTTCGGGTGTCTATGCCCGTATGTTAGAATTGGGAATCAGTCCAGAAGAGTTAAATAGTGCTCTTCAAGGCATTGCCTATCAACGTTTGATTGGGGGAGGAGGTGTTGTTGATTTTGCAAGTGGAAACTACCAAGACCATTCCCCAGAAAAGTGGAATGAACAAATTGATCGCCTTTTTGCAGCAGGACGTATCAGTCTTCGGCAGGCAGAGACAGAGAAAATTGCCCTTGGATCGCCAGCGTAAGGTGATTGAGCTGTTTAATAACCTCTTTGTTAGTGGCTTTCATTTGGGAGAGGTTGTGGATTTCCTCAAGCGTAGTCAGCTCTTGGCTGACAAATACACACAAGTCTTGTCAGATGGGCTTCTAGCGGGAAAAACCTTTTCAAGTTTGCTGGCAGATTTGCGTTTTTCAGATGCGGTGGTCACGCAGGTGGCTCTGGCAGAAGTTCATGGCAATACCAGCCTGAGTCTGAGTCATATCCAGTCCTATCTGGAAAATGTCAGCAAGGTTCGTAAGAAATTGATTGAAGTGGCGACCTATCCTGTCATCCTACTAGGATTTCTTCTCTTGATTATGCTGGGTTTGAAAAATTATCTCCTACCCCAGTTGGAGGAGGGCAATATAGCAACGGTGGTCATTAACCATCTGCCGACTATCTTTTTATCCCTATGTGGTCTTGGTTTGGCCTCTGTCTTGGCAGGACTAGTCTGGTATCGCAAAACCAACAAAATCAAGGTCTTTTCCCGCTTGGCAGCTCTGCCATTTTTCGGGAAACTCATCCAAACCTATCTGACGGGCTATTACGCTAGGGAGTGGGGAAGTTTGATAGGTCAGGGCTTGGAACTGCCGCAGATTGTAAGCTTGATGCAGGAGCAACAATCGCAGCTTTTTCGGGAGATTGGTGCAGATTTGGAGAAGTCGCTGTCCAATGGTCAGAGCTTTCATACTCATATCCAAACCTATCGCTTTTTTAAGCGAGAGTTGAGCTTAATCGTTGAATATGGGCAGGTTAAGTCCAAACTGGGTAGTGAGTTGGCTGTTTATGCGGCGGAGTGTTGGGAGGACTTTTTCTCTCGGGTCAATAGAGCCATGCAGTTAATTCAACCGTTGGTTTTTCTCTTTGTGGCCTTGATGGTCGTTCTTATCTACGTAGCCATGTTGCTACCGATTTATCAAAATATGGAGATGTAATAATGGAAAAGTTAATAAAATTGAAAGCACGCGCTTTCACTCTGGTAGAAATGTTAGTCGTTTTGGGTATTATTAGTATCCTTTTGTTACTCTTTGTTCCGAATCTTAGTAAACAAAAGGATGCCGTTGCAGATGCAGGAGGTGCGGCTGTTGTGAAGGTTGTGGAAAGCCAGGCTGAACTCTATGAGTTAAACCACAGTGGTCAGGCAACTCTCTCCCAGTTGGTTGACAGTGGAGCTATTACAGCAGAACAATCCCAATCTTACAATGAATACTATGCGAAACATACAGACAAGACTCGTCAAGTCAACCCTTGAAGCCTTTACTCTTATGGAGAGCCTTCTAACCTTGTTTGTAGTTAGTCTGTTGAGTTTTAGTCTAGCAGGATCGGTTCAGTCGGCTTTTCAGTCTGTTCAGGAAACAATTTTTTTCTGGGAGTTTGAATATATGTATAAAGAGAGCCAGCAGTTGGCTGCGAGCAACCAAGAAATATTAACCCTTGAGTTGACAGACCAAGAAATCAATAATGGTTACCAGAAACTTAAACTTCCTGCGAATATTGAGCTGGCTAAGGAGCAGGCTATTATATTTGACAAGAGTGGAGGGAATTCGTCTTTAGCAAAAGTTCAGTTTGTCACTGACAATAAGAAAATCACATATCAACTATATATAGGGAGTGGCCGTTATAAAAAAACAGAAGAATAAAGCCTACATTTTATTAGAGAGCCTGGTTGCTCTGGGCACCTTGGTGACCATTTGCAGTTTGATACTGACGGCAGTAGATCACGGGCGTCAGCAAGAAGCGGCGCTATCGCACCAGACGGACATTCTCCAAGTTGCTCAGATGGCTGTCCAAACTCAGCGGGACCAACTAACTCTGAATGGTATCACTGTCAGAGTAGAACGGACGGAAGATGGGTTGCTTGTTTATCACGAGGGACAGGAGGTGCTGGCAGTTGAAAAAAACTAAATTGGCAGCATTTACCTTGTTGGAATGTCTGGTTGCACTCATGGTTATTTCAGGGAGCCTGTTGGTATTTGATGGGCTGACCAAGGTCTTAACCCAGGAAAGTCAGTGGCAGGTTACGACTGTTGACAAGGATTGGCAGCTTTTTTCTCAGCAGTTACGGGCGGAATGGCAGAGCTGTCACTTGGTAAGAGTGGAGAACAACAGGCTCTACTTAGACAAACAAGGGCAGGCTTTGGCCTTCGGCAAGTCCAAGTCAGACGATTTCCGCAAGACCAATGACAAGGGGCAGGGCTACCAACCCATGCTCTATCGAGTGGCAGAAGCTAGTTTTTCGCAAGAAGGAAAAGTGGTACGGCTGAAGATTCGATTTACCAATGGAGAGGAGAGAAGCTTACTGTATGCTTTTGAGGAAAAAAGTTAAGGGAGGAGTCTTGCTCTACGCCCTGCTCATGCTAGCCATTTTTAGCCTACTTCTGCAATTCTATCTCAACCGACAAGCTGCCCACCAGACCAATCTTCTGGCTCAAAGAGAAGCCAGTCAGGCCTACATCATGGCTCAACTGGTGAAGGAAGGAGTTCTTGAAGAACAGCCTGCGACTCGTCAAACCGAAGAGGAAGGAACTTCGACCAACACTGACGAAGCCACTGGACCAAGGGAGTCAAGTCCGCAGTCGCCGCCGGTTCAGTTGACAGGTTCTGTCCAATTTGTACAGGGACAGGCCACCTATTCTCAAACAACTGGCTATTTGCAGGTCCAAGTTCATCTAACAACCGGTAGGGAATTTTCTTACACCTTTCCAATCCCTAGTCAAAACTAGGGATTTTTGATATGATAGGGATATGAATTTTGAAAAAATCGAACAGGCTTATGACCTGCTATTAGAAAATGTCCAGACCATACAGAACCTCTTGGGGACGAATATTTACGATGCCTTGATTGAGCAAAATGCAGCTTATCTTGCAGGAGAACATGATAACTCTGTGGTCGCAAAGAATAACCAGTCCTTGAACAATTTGCAGCTTACCAAGGAAGAGTGGCGCCGTGCCTATCAATTCCTCTTTATTAAGGCTAATCAGACAGAGCCCATGCAGTATAATCATCAGTTTACACCGGATTCGATTGGTTTTATCATGACCTTTTTACTGGATCAGTTGGTGACTGGGGATAAGATTACAGTTTTGGAAATTGGGTCAGGGACAGGGAATTTAGCCCAAACCTTGCTTAATCACAGTCAAAAAGAACTAGATTATTTAGGTATAGAGATTGATGACCTTCTGATTGACTTATCAGCTAGTATTGCAGATGTTATGCAGGCGGAGATTAGTTTTGCTCAGGGGGATGCGGTACGACCGCAGATTTTGAAAAAAAGCCAGGTGATTATCGCGGATTTACCAATTGGTTACTATCCAGATGATGCTGTTGCTAGTCGGTATCAGATGGCTAGTCAGTTAGAACATACCTACGCCCACCATTTACTTATAGAACAATCTCTCAAATATCTAGAACAGGATGGCTATGCTATTTTGCTAGCTCCCAATGATCTCTTGACCAGCCCTCAAAGTAACTTGCTGAAGGCATGGTTGCAGGACCAGGCCAGCATTGTTGGTATGATTGCCCTGCCTCCAACCCTCTTTGGTCAGCAGGCTATGGCCAAGTCCATTTTTGTCCTCCAGAAGAGAACGGAAAATCCTGTCCCAGCCTTTGTCTATCCCTTGCAGAGCGTGCAGGAAGCCAAGGTTGTTCATGACTTCATGGAGAATTTCAAAAAATGGAAGCAAGAGAATGCAATTTAAGTAAAATTCTGCTATACTAGTTAGGAAAACGCTTTAAAGGGGAATACTATGTCAAAAACAATTGCGATTAACGCAGGTAGCTCAAGTTTGAAATGGCAACTTTACCAAATGCCAGAAGAAACCGTTCTTGCAAAGGGTATTGTAGAGCGGATTGGGCTCAAGGATTCCATTGTAACGGTTAAGTTTGGAGATGAAAAAGCAGAGCAGGTCTTGGACATTACAGACCATGTGCAAGCTGTGAAAATTCTCCTAGAAGACTTGCTCAAGCACAATATCATTGCTGATTTCTCAGAAATTACAGGTGTGGGTCACCGCGTGGTTGCAGGTGGCGAAATCTTCAAGGATTCGGTTGTCATTACCGATGAGGTCTTGAAACAGATCGAAGACCTTTCTAGCCTGGCACCATTACACAACCCAGCCAATGCAGCAGGTATCCGTGCCTTCAAGGACATCTTGCCAGACATTACCAGTGTAGCAGTCTTTGATACGGCTTTCCATACGACCATGCCAGAGGTGGCATATCGTTACCCAATCGCGAACAAGTACTATGAAGACCACCAAGTCCGCAAATACGGAGCTCACGGAACTTCTCACTATTACGTGTCACGCGAAGCGGCTAAAGTATTGGGTAAACCATTGGAAGAAGTCAAAGTCATCACAGCTCATATTGGAAATGGTATTTCTATCACAGCCGTTGACGGTGGCAAGTCAGTTGATACTTCAATGGGCTTCACTCCGCTTGCAGGACCAATGATGGGGACTCGTTCAGGAGATATTGACCCAGCTATCATTCCTTACTTGATTGAAAATGTGGATGAGTTGAAAGACGCAGCAGATGTAGTCAATGCTCTTAACAAGCAGTCAGGGATTCTGGGAATTGCAGAAGTGTCCAGCGATATGCGTGACGTTGAAGCAGGATTTGCAGCAGGTGAGCCGAAGTGTACTCTGGCCTTCAATATGCTGGTCAACCGCCTACAAAAATTCATCGGTCAATACTTCGCTGTCTTGAATGGGGCAGATGCTCTGGTCTTCACAGCCGGTATCGGTGAGAATTCAACCCTAGTTCGTGAAGCAGTTGTTGGTGGCATGACCTGGTTTGGTATGGAATTAGACCCTGCCAAGAACGTGCGGGGAGCCGAAGGAGATATCTCAACTGCGGATTCACGTGTCAAAGTCCTCGTTGTTCCAACCGATGAAGAACTAGTGATCGCACGTGACGTTGAACGATTGAAATAAGATGAAAAAGCTGGATTTCCAGCTTTTTTCTATGCTGTGACACCTAGTCAGAAATGGGGAGATATGGTAGAATAGGAAGGCAGGGGTAGTTTCCTATCCTTCTTGCACAGAGTAGGTGGTTTGCGTCAAGTGTGTGTGAATGGGATGTTGTCACACAACGAAGCTAACAGCGCGGTAAACCATTGCATCCGCTGTCGGAAAAAACGACAGCTCCATTAGAAAAGGAGCCTATTGTGAAACATAAAATGCCGTCTTTGACAACGCAACGCCTGGTCACCCTGGCCATGCTGATTGCACTTGCCTTTGTCATCAGTCAGTTTGATATCCGAATTACACCACAACTGCAAGTGACCTTTACCTTCCTTGTGAATGTGGTTATCGGAGCCGTTGCAGGACCAATCTGGGGCTTTGTTAGCCTTGCGATTTTGGACCTTTCAACGATTTTCCTATCGCCAGATGCGGCTAATTTCCTGCCTGCCTGGACTCTTATGGAAGCGACGACTGGTCTTTTATATGGTTATTTCTTCTACGGAAAAGCTTTGAGCTGGACCTCAAAGAAGGATTGGCTGTATGTAACAGGAGCGACTTTGGTCATCATGCTCTTTAGCACCTTTATCATGACCCCTCTCTTGATTCAGATTTATTTCAAAACGCCATTCCTAGCCCAGTACGCAGCCGGCCGAATCTTCAAGGTATTTGAAATTCCGATTCGTATTTTGGCAACCATGGTTTTACTCCCACAGCTTCAACGCATCCCAGAATTGCGTAAGCTTATGGGTCTGAAAAAATAGATATTTCCAAGCAACAGGTCATCCCCTTGTTGCTTCTTTTGTAGAAAGAGGTCTTATGACACTAGAAGAACTCATGAACTGGCTAGACCAGCGGCCCAAGCTGGCCTTTGATAAGGGAGTGGCCCGTGTTCAGTGGCTCTTAGATCAGCTGGGCAATCCAGAAAAACGCCTGGCCGCGATTCATGTGGTCGGAACCAACGGGAAGGGTTCGACCGTGGCCTACTTGGAAGCCATGTTTCAGGAGTCAGGCTATCGGGTTGGTCGCTTTACTTCGCCCTCTATCATTGACTTCCGCGAGCAGATTGTCTATCAGGGCCAGATGATTTCCGAGGCGGATTTACTGGCTCTTGTGACCAAACTCCAGCCCCTCATCGCTCGTCTGCCGAAAGAAACAGACTTGCAAGAGGCTTCTGACTTTGAAATTCTGGTCGTGGCTATGCTGGTTTATTTTGCCGACTACGTTCATCCAGACCTGGTCCTCATTGAAGCGGGTATGGGTGGTCTGCTGGATGCGACCAATGTTCTACATCCCTTGGCGGTGATTATCACCTCCATCGGACTGGATCACCAGGCCTTTTTGGGCCAGACCTACGTAGCCATTGCTGGTCACAAGGTTGGCGTCCTCAAGCCCAGCGTCCCCCTCATCTACGCGACGGAGCAGTCAGGAGTTGCTACGGTCTTTGAGCAGGTTGCTGACAGCTTAAACAGTCCCACCTACCGTTTGGGGCGGGATATGGTTTTGGAAGATAGCAGAGCAGGCTGGCAGATTCAGACCCCACAAGGTAGTCTAACGGATGTGCAGTTGCTTATGACAGGTCAGCACCAGGCTCAAAATGCAACTCTAGCAGTCACAACAGCCTTTCTACTGGCAGAAGAGTTTCCCAAACTCACCCCAGAAACCATGCGAGCAGGCTTGGCAAAGGCCTTTTGGCCAGGCAGGCAAGAATTGATTGGACCAAATCTGTTGATAGACGGAGCCCATAATGACGAAAGCATTGCAGCTCTCTGCCAGACCTTGCGGACGGAGTATGCAGATAAGGAAATTGCCATTCTTTTTGCGGCTATTGCGACCAAACCAGTTGAAACCATGCTCAGCCAATTAGCTACAGTCGGTCAGGTGACTGTCACGAGTTTTGATGACCCGCGAGCTCTAGCTTTGGAGAATTATCCAACCAACTATCCCTCGATTGCTTCCTTTGAAGACTGGTTGGCTGAGATTGACCCAACTCGAACGGACACCTTGTATGTCGTGACAGGTTCCCTCTACTTTATTGACCCAGTACGCAAATATATTTTGAGCCAGAAATAATAAAGAGGCCGGACGAAATGTCCAGGCCTTTTAGTAATTCTTGATTAAATCGACAGTTGAACGGTCCAGTTTTTTGACGATAGCTTGCAAGAATGCTTGAGCTTGTAGGAAATCGTCCATACTGTAGAGGGTTTGGTGAGAATGGATATAACGGGCACAGACTCCGATTGTTGTCGAAGGGATTCCGTGATTTTTCAGGTGGGCAGCTCCTGCGTCCGTACCGCCTTTGGCACAATAGTATTGGAATTTAACACCCGCCTCTTCAGCAGTTGTCAATAGGAAGTCTTTCATGTTTTTCAGCATGATGTGTCCTGGGTCGTAGAAACGCAAGAGGGTACCGTCGCCGATTTTGCCCTGTTCTCCGAAGATATCCCCAGCAGGTGAGCAGTCAACCGCTAGGAAAATTTCTGGGTCAAACTTGGTCGTGGAAGCATGGGCACCCCGCAGACCAACTTCTTCCTGGACATTGGCCCCAGCAATGAGTTGGTTTGGCAAGCTCTGTCCAGAAAGGCTTTCTATGAGTTCGGTCACCATGAGGACACCAAAGCGGTTGTCCCAGGCTTTTGAGATGACATTTTTTCCGTTAGCTGTCAAAATGGTTTCATTTTTAGGGATGAGAAGGTCGCCAGGACGGACACCGAAAGCCAGAGCCTCGTCTTTTGAAGCAAAGCCAGCGTCAAAAATAACCTCTGCAACACTTGGTAGGCTCGGACCATTGCCACCACGGGAAAGGTGAGGAGGCATAGAGCCTGAGATTGCTGGAATGATGCGCCCGTCTTGTAGGTGAAGATTGAAGGATTGGCTAGACACCACCAAAGGATTCCACCCTCCTAGTTCGACGACACGGAAGGTTCCGTCTTCTTTTATTTGGCTAATCATAAAACCGACTTCATCCATGTGGGCAGCTACCATGACACGTGGGGCTTTCTCCGCAACAGAATCCTTGATGCCAAAGATGCCACCTAGACGGTCTGTCTCTACACGGTCGACATGAGGTGTGATGCGACTACGGATATGGTCACGAACTGGTCCTTCAAAACCAGCCACACCTTGTAGTTCTGTCACTTCTTTTATCTTATTGAATAGGGTCATTGAAATTCTCCTCCATGAAGTTGTTGCTACTATTTTACCATGAAATGTGATAAAATGGATAACATGAATAAGAAAAAGACAGCCTTGCTAGCAGGCTTAGTCGGAGCAGGAGTGCTCGCCGCTAGCGCTCAGTTTTACCGAAAAACGCAAGAAGAACGGAAAAAAGCTCAGGCCCTTCAGTCTGTTCGTGACTTTTTTGCGGATAAAGGTACCATTGCAACGGTCTATGTCAATGAAACAGAGTCTAATAAGAACTATCTGACTGGTGGTGTTGTCATGGAAGATGGTCGAGTTTTTCTTTTTGACAATACCAGAGGTGATATTACCTATCAGGAGGAAGTTAGATGATTTTCCCTGAGCAGTATGAGCAAGTTGCTAGCCTAATCGCTGACGGACAGCCAACTGTTTTTCTCTTTATGACCAGTTGGTGTGGGGATTGTCACTATATCAAACCGCATTTAGAAGCGATTGAAGCTCGTTTTCCAAACTTGCGCTTTGTTCAGTTGGATCGTGATGACTTCATGCCGTTAGCACAGGAATGGAATATCTTTGGAATTCCAAGCCTGGTTGTCGTGAAAGATACTCAAGAAATCGGCAGATTTGTCGATAAAAACCGCAAGACAAAAGAAGAGATTATAGAATTTTTAGAAGGAATAGAACGATGATTTTTACATATAATAAGGAACATGTCGGTGATGTTCTCATGGTGATTGTGGCTGAAGATAAGGGTCAAGCTGTTGCCTTTGAACGTAAGGGACAGGTGGCGCGTGTTTTCTTAGAAGAAACTGGAAAAACAGTAGCTTGGAATATCTTTGAAGTATCCAGCTTGGTTAGCATAGAAGGAAATGGTCAAGTGTTCTTGACAGACGAGCAAGTGGCGACCTTGAATGCTGAGTTAGCAAAAGAAGGTTTCGAGGAAGTCTTGGTCAATGACAATGCTCCTAAATTTGTTGTCGGTCAGATTGTGGACTTGGTGTCGCATCCAGACAGCGACCACCTCAATATTTGCCAGGTCAATGTTGGTGATAAAACAGTGCAAATCGTAGCCGGTGCACCTAATGCAGTCCAAGGATTGAAAACCATTGTGGCTCTTCCGGGAGCAATGATGCCGAGCGGAAGCCTGATTTTCCTAGGGAAATTGCGCGGGGAAGATAGCTTTGGTATGATGTGTAGCCCACGTGAATTGGCTCTACCAAACGCACCACAAGTCCGTGGTATTATCGAACTAGACGACACCGCAGTGGTCGGAGAAGCACTTGATCCAGCTAAACACTGGAAGGGATAAAAAATAAGAATTGGTCTCATGGCCAATTCTTTTATGCTACTTCAATTTTTCTTTCAATAGCTTGTTGGAAAAGCAGTTCGCGGTCGTCAGCATCTAAAAATGTAAAGCAAACAGAAACTTGGTCATTATCAATAGATAGAATGAGGCATTAGAACAAGCAAGTAAAACTTCGAGTTAGTGTGGGTCTTGCTAGAGAAAACGGCTGGGTTTCTTGGGATAGTTGAAGTGCTAACCTTGCCTGTCCCCTTGTAACCAAGCCTTATAGGAAGATGTGGTAAAAATTGGTGTAAACTAATTCATCACGTATAGCAGGATCTGGATGACCGATGTTTTCCAGCAACCAAGTTAGCTTCCGATCAGTATAAGGTTGGGTGGATTGTAGCTTTGAAGTAAGAATATTCTTCATAAATGTTCTCCTTTTTTATCATTTTATCATTTCCTCTACGAATAGATAAGTAGGAGGATATAAAATGTATAATAAAGTAATTTTAATCGGTCGCTTGACAGCCCAGCCAGAACTCACTCAGACACCAACTGGGAAAAATCTGACCCGGGTTACTATCGCGGTAAACCGTCGTTTCAAGACAGAAAATGGCGAACGGGAAGCAGATTTTCTCAATGTCATCTTCTGGGGTAAATTGGCAGAAACACTTGTCTCTTATGGTAGCAAGGGCAGTTTGATTTCTGTGGATGGCGAATTGCGGACACGCAAATATGAAAAAGATGGTAGCAACCATTATGTGACGGAAATTCTAGGACAATCTTTCCAATTACTTGAAAGCCGTGCCCAACGTGCCATGCGTGAAAATAATACAGGTGATGACTTAGCCGATTTGGTACTGGAAGAGGAAGAATTGCCGTTTTAAAGCGAAATCGGTCCCAAGACCGATGGAGAATGTTGAAAAGTAGGGTATACTCTATTCAATCCTAAATATTTTTCATAATCTCCTTAAAGCTCCGATGAAGGTCGGCGCTTTTTTGCGGTTTATACTCAATGAAAATGAAAATCAGACTAGTTCCAAAGGTTCGGGGAACATTTGGAGGTTGGAGATAGAGCGAACGAAGTTTGTTTCTCCAAGAGCAGATAGAACTCTACTACTTTCGCATTTTTAAGTAGTAGGATGAAAACCTCCATTGGAGCTTATCAGTCATCAAATCAAGTCAACAACGTCTGAGTTTAATTTTCGAAGAGTATTAAGTGTTGGAAGTATTTCATGGCTAGGTCCTCCTTTTTTGAAAATAGTATAACATATATTTACAATTATGAAAATGCACTTGAATTTTCTCGGACCTGAGACCTATTTTAAGTAAATTAAAATAAAATTTTCTTGACTATTTTTGACCAAGTGATACAATAGGAAATGTGAATTAGCACTCGTTATAAAAGAGTGCTAAAAAACCAGGAGGTAATACAATGTTGAAACCATTGGGCGATCGTATCGTCGTAAAAATTGAAGAAAAAGAACAAACAGTAGGCGGCTTTGTCCTAGCAGGAGCAAGCCAAGAAAAGACCAAGCAAGCCAGCGTCCTTGCGATTGGACAAGGCATTCGTACTTTGAATGGTGATTTGGTTGCACCAGCGGTAGCAGTTGGTGACACTGTCTTGATTGATGCGCATGCTGGTTTGGAAGTCAAAGATGGTGACCAGACCGTTCACATTATCCGTGAAGCAGACGTTTTGGCAATTGTTGAGTAAGAGTTCAAAGGAAAGGAATAGTATATAACATGGCAAAAGAAATTAAATTTGCAGCAGATGCACGTGAAAGCATGGTCCGTGGTGTGGATATTTTGGCTGACACAGTCAAAGTTACCTTGGGTCCAAAAGGTCGCAATGTTGTTTTGGAAAAAGCTTACGGCTCACCATTGATTACAAATGACGGTGTAACCATTGCAAAAGAAATTGAATTGGAAGACCACTTTGAAAACATGGGTGCTAAATTGGTATCAGAAGTGGCATCAAAAACCAACGACATCGCTGGTGATGGAACAACAACCGCAACCGTGTTGACACAAGCGATTGTCCGTGAAGGATTGAAAAACGTAACGGCAGGTGCTAATCCAATCGGTATCCGTCGTGGAATTGAGGCAGCAGTTGCTACTGCAGTAGAAGCCTTGAAAACACAGGCTATACCAGTTTCAGGCAAGGAAGCTATTGCTCAAGTCGCTGCTGTGTCTTCTCGTTCTGAAAAAGTCGGTCAATACATCTCAGAAGCCATGGAAAAAGTTGGGAATGATGGTGTTATTACCATCGAAGAATCACGCGGGATGGAAACTGAGCTGGATGTGGTTGAAGGAATGCAGTTTGACCGTGGTTATCTATCTCAATACATGGTTACTGACAATGAAAAAATGGTAGCAGAACTTGAAAATCCATTTATCTTAATTACAGATAAGAAAATCTCAAACATTCAAGATATTTTACCACTGTTAGAAAATATTCTACAAACCAATCGTCCATTGTTGATTATTGCTGACGATGTAGACGGTGAAGCCTTGCCAACACTTGTGCTCAACAAGATTCGTGGTACCTTCAACGTTGTGGCTGTTAAGGCGCCAGGATTTGGTGATCGTCGTAAGGCTATGTTGGAAGACATTGCTATCCTGACAGGCGGAACAGTGATTACAGAAGATTTGGGCTTGGATCTCAAAGATGCGACCATTGAAGCACTTGGTCAAGCAGCTAAGGTTGTAGTTAACAAGGACAACACAACTATTGTAGAAGGTGCAGGTAATCCAGATGCCATTGCTAACCGTGTCGCAGTGATCAAATCACAAATTGAAGTAACAACGTCAGAATTTGACCGTGAAAAATTGCAAGAGCGTTTGGCTAAGTTGGCTGGAGGGGTTGCTGTCATCAAAGTCGGTGCTGCTACTGAAACTGAGTTGAAAGAAATGAAACTCCGTATTGAAGATGCTCTTAACGCAACTCGTGCAGCGGTTGAAGAAGGAATTGTTGCCGGTGGTGGTACAGCCCTTGTTAATGTTATTGATAGTGTGGCTAAACTTGAATTAACTGGTGATGATGAAACAGGACGTAACATTGTCCTTCGTGCATTAGAAGAACCTGTTCGTCAGATTGCTTATAATGCAGGTTATGAAGGCTCTGTTATCATTGATAAATTGAAAAACTCTGAACTTGGCACAGGCTTTAATGCTGCAACAGGAGAATGGGTTAACATGATGGATGCGGGGATTATCGACCCTGTTAAAGTAACACGCTCAGCTCTTCAAAATGCGGCTTCTGTAGCCAGCTTGATTTTGACAACTGAAGCAGTCGTTGCCAACAAACCAGAACCAGCTGCCCCAGCTATGCCACAAGGTATGGATGGAATGGGCATGGGTTACTAATACATAAATCAATTGATAAGTGAGACCTCAATGGTTGAGTATAGCCATTGGGGTATTTTTGTGTTTAAAATGATAGAAGCAATAACTTCTGTTTTGCTGTGAACGGAATAAGAGAGTTGCTCTTTAGATGTTGTTATATTTTAAAGTGTAAGAATAATTTGATTTCTATCTCCGTATTTTACTTCCTTTTGAGATTGTTGAAAAACTTGAAATAACAGCTAGAATTCGTTGACAAGGCAAGATTGAATGTGGTATTATAATAAACGGTATTGTTTACCCCATTTGAAAGGCCCCGGAACCTTCCAAATACCCGCGGACCGGAACATCCGCCTAGTAAACAAAAACGATTCGTATAGGAGAAATCATGAACAAAACAACATTTATGGCTAAACCAGGCCAAGTTGAACGTAAATGGTATGTAGTAGACGCTACTGATGTACCTCTTGGACGCCTTTCAGCAGTAGTTGCTAGCGTTCTTCGCGGTAAAAACAAACCAACTTTCACACCTCACACTGATACTGGTGACTTCGTTATCGTTATCAACGCTGAGAAAGTGAAATTGACTGGTAAAAAAGCAACTGACAAAGTGTACTACACTCACTCATTGCACCCAGGTGGTTTGAAATCAATCACAGCTGGTGAATTGCGTTCTAAAAACGCTGTTCGTTTGATTGAAAAATCAGTTAAAGGTATGCTTCCACACAACACTCTTGGTCGTGCACAAGGCATGAAATTGAAAGTGTTTGTAGGTGCTGAGCACACTCACGCTGCACAACAACCAGAAGTACTTGATATTTCAGGTCTTATCTAAGGGAAAGGACGTAATCTAAATGGCACAAGCACAATACACAGGTACTGGTCGTCGTAAAAACGCGGTTGCACGCGTACGTTTGGTCCCAGGTACTGGTAAAATTACAGTAAACAAAAAAGATGTAGAAGAGTACATCCCACACGCTGACCTTCGTTTGGTTATCAACCAACCATTCGCAGTAACTTCAACACAAGGTTCATACGACGTTTTCGTTAACGTGAACGGTGGTGGTTACGGTGGTCAATCAGGTGCAATCCGTCACGGTATCGCGCGTGCATTGCTTCAAGTAGACCCAGACTTCCGCGATTCATTGAAACGCGCAGGCCTTCTTACACGTGACGCTCGTATGGTTGAACGTAAGAAACCAGGGCTCAAAAAAGCCCGCAAGGCATCACAATTCTCAAAACGTTAATATTCAGTTATATCAACGTTTCAGAGCACTTTGCGAAG
Organism: Streptococcus sp. NSSLK0004; assembly: GCF_059039125.1. Classification (NCBI taxonomy): domain Bacteria; kingdom Bacillati; phylum Bacillota; class Bacilli; order Lactobacillales; family Streptococcaceae; genus Streptococcus; species Streptococcus sp. NSSLK0004. Next base: position 129,183 of record NZ_CM180142.1, read on the forward strand.
ATTTCGCAAGGTGCTTTTTTGATATTTTTGATGTTTTGATAACCTTTTTGATAACCTATTAGAAACTTTATTCTAGAAAAAATCTCAATCAAGAGATATTATTTTGCTTGATTGAGATAGTCCGCAAATTTTTTGATGGAATTTTGCTCTCCAGTTTTTGTAGTATGAGTGTAAATATCAAGTGTCATTTGACTACTTGCATGTCCTAAACGTTTAGAGGTATTAGTTGGGTCAATTCCGATTTCTGTCATAAGGGTAGCATGAGTATGTCGAAATCCGTGTGGACTGATAGGTTTTAACTTGTATTTTCTGATAATCCGTTTGAGGATATTATTGAGATAGTCCGCATGTAAAGGTTCAATCTGGTCAGAGTTTGTCAAGTAGGTAAACATGTACTCATTAGAAAGGTCTATTTTTGAAATCGCTAACTGATTTTGTTCCTGCCTATAAAGTTCTTGCCAATGCTTTAGGATATCAATTGTTTCGCTATCTAAATAAATCGAGCGAACCGAAAAGCTATTTTTAGTACCTTTTTCAATAGCATGACCATCAATTCTACCGATACTCTTATTGATGGTCAGTAGATTATTATCAAAATCTAAGTCTCCCCATCTGAGAGCGTAAAGTTCTCCCTTTCGTAAACCGCTATAAGCCAGTAAGCGAAATAAAGCAAAATGCTTATAGGGTTCAATCTCTTTTACGATTTTTAAAAAGCGATGCAATTCTTCAAGAGACCAGAAATTTTCTGATTTCTCTTTTTTTATTTTCGGCATGATAACATTTGACATTGGATTTTTGTCAATATAGTTCATGTTGATAGCAAAATCAAATATTTTAGATGTGTAAGACTTGATATGCTTCATATTTTTGAAGGTTTTTGATTTTTCTGTAATAAAATTTTGACACTCCAATGGACTGATACTACTAATTGACTTATGACCAAATATTGGAAGGATATGAATACGGTATATATCCTTAGTTTTTGCAGCGGTGGTGGCTTCGACAGTGTTTTGATAAGCTTGAAACCATTCTTGATATAAATCCTGATAGCTGATATTGGTGTTTTGCTTGGATGCTTTTAGTACTTCTGAAAGTTGACCAGTTTCTAGCCTAGCTTCATATAGCCTTGCTTCTTTCTTAGTTTTAAAGCCTCGTTTTAGATGTCGTCTCTTTTTGCCGTATTCATCTAAACCGATATAAAAGCTGACATAGTAAAAAAATCCTTTTTTTGTTTCGTATTTATGAATAGACATAATCATTCTCCGTTTCTAAGTTTTCGGAGCTTATGTAATTGAGAAATATTAGTCTATTTTCTGTCGCGATCTGCTCGTCTAATTTGAAACTCTTCGGTTTGTATCCATGTTTTCCAAATATCCGATTTTTGGCCTTGGTTATTCATAAACTTAATTAAGTCATTGATAAACGTTTCTTCATAATCCACCAAGTAGTTAGAAAGAATACGTCTAAAGTCATCTGAGAAAACCTCGTTTAAGGGCATAGACAAATGAATTTCTCCAAGCTCGATACTTTTCTTAAGTTTTTCCATATCACTCTTAAAAGGCGTTACAGAAGTAATTTCGGATATTTTAAAACTATCAGCGACTATCTTCAGTTTTGATGGAGCGTGTTTCTCATCATCAATCCCAAGGATGTATGCTACTGAGACACCAAAATAGTCAGCCAGTTTTTGAGCATTTTCTTTTTTTGGCTTTCGTATTCCTTGGTTATAGCTAGATAATGTTGGATAGGATATATCTAGTGTTTCACTGATACTTTTTATTTTTTTGCCACTTTCTTCGATAAGTTTAGCTATATTATTAGTCATAGTTACCTCCTACTTGATATTTTAACACATTTAATACAAAAAGTATAATGTCACTTGACAAGAATACAAAAAGTATTTATAATTTAAAATGTATAATAAAATATACAAATTTCGGAGTTTATTTAATTGAGAAATAGAAACGAGGTAATAATATGTCTGAAGAAGCGACTTTAGTTGTTCAACTTCCCAAAGTTTTGGAAAAACAGTTAAGGGCACATTATGATGAAATGGTCTCTACAGCTATTGAAAGAGCGCTAGAGGATAAAGAATTATATAAACCTATGGTTCGGATGGCAGCCCTTTCTAGATGGCTTGATGTGTCAACGACAACCCTTCAAAAGTGGACACGAGAAGGAATGCCTACAATGGTTATTGATGGTGTGACTCTGTACGATAAACGTGCGGTTACACGTTGGTTGAAGCAATATGAAAGATGAGGTAAAGGATGGCTAATAGACGAATGTTGAGTAAGACGGTGGTGCAGACACAACGATTTTTACGCCTACCACTTGAAGCGCAGGCGCTTTACTGTCACTTGGTAGTCAATGCAGATGATGATGGTATTGTTGAAGCTTTTCCTGTTATGCGGATGATTAATGCTAATGAGGACAGTTTGAATTTATTAACTCTTAAGCAGTATTTACTTTTGTTAAACAATGAAATGGTTTACTTTATCAAGGATTTCTTTGAGCAGAATACCATCAAAGCAGATCGTTACACACCGAGTAGTCACCGTCAACTTCTTATAGATTATCTGAAGGATCATCAGTTGTTGGACTGTCTAAATCTAGGACCACGTTTGATTAATTATCTTCAAAATACTCGGCTCCAAGTTGGAGCCAGTCTGGATCCAGATGAGAACCACAATATAATTAAAGATAAGATAAGTAAAGATAGGATAGGTAAAGATAAGTTAAGTCAAGATAAGATAGGATTAGATAATAATCCAATCTTATCACGACTGACTGATGACATCTGGTTAATGGAAACACTATGGCATCGAGAATTAACCCAACAGGAGAAAGTATTATTAGAAGGATTCGCGGTTAATCATTCCTTGTTGCAGTTAGCTATTCAGAAAACAGCTGAGCTTGAGCCAAAGAAACAAAACATGAGTTATGTTAAAGGGATACTAATGAATTGGGAAGCTAGAGGGTTTATAACTGCTGACCAAGTGATAGCATCTGAAAAAGACTACTGTCCATTAGAAATTTCAAATGTGGAAGTATCTGAAGATTTCATAGCAGCTATGGATATATGGAAAGATTAGGAGGATAACAAGTGATGACAGTATATTATCAATTAGAAAATATGTTAGTGACTGGATTTAAGTCACAAGAGGAGTACGACCGCTATCAGGCTCTCAAGAGAGACTATGAAAGTGAGACGGAGGACTACAGCTTTTCTATCAGAGAAATCACAAATCAACTTGAAATCATTTGTCAGACCTCAGATAACGATTTTCCGAACTTATCAGAAGCATTAATGATTGATTATTTAGAACTGGTAGGAGAGTTGAGACGATATGATACTAAGCAGGCAGACCGATATTTAAGGATGGTCCGTTATGTCTGAACGTATCAGAACTATTTTAAAGAAGTTTTATGTGACGGAATTGCAGAATGAAGTACTTAATCAACTAGTAAATGATACAGGCTTACAAACATTCTCTAATTACGCTCGTCGGATGCTTTTTAAGGAAACGTCACTCTTTATTCAATTTGATGACTCTCAGTTTGATGAATTGATTTATTCTCTAAGACGTATTCAAAATAATTTAAGGCAATTATCTAAAATTGCAGATCAGTCTCAAGATAGTCAAGCCTACAGAGCTATGGACTATAGCAGAAGGTTAGTTTCACATTATGAAAAGGAGTTAACTCGTTACCACAAGAAAAAGAAACGGAAATTATTATCTAAGGGAGCTTAATGGATAAAAGGAGAATTAGGAACGTAATTAAACAAGTCTTTTTGTCTGAAGAAGAAAATCAAAAACTGTTAGAGAAAATGAAGCAAGATGGGTTTTCAAACTTTTCTCGTTTTGCTAGAAAGCAATTATTAAAACCTGATTTTGAAACTTGGCTAGTTAGTTTTCCAGAATATCAGCTGCTGACTGACAGGTTACTATCTGTTGGTAGAGCAATTAATAGCATCGCTAAAAGCGCAACACAGTTTGGGAAAATTTCCCAACATGATTTGATGGAATTAGGTCAGTTGATGGAGGAACTTGTAGAACTGGTAGAGAAACAAGTGAAGGAAGACAAGCAACGAATAGCTAAGAAGTGATAGTCTTCCAGTCATTTTGATAGAATAGTTTTAAATAAAACAACAAAAACGCTGATGGTGGTCAGCGTTTTTATCATGTAGTCGTTAAAAATCCTTGTACGGACAATGTGAGGCACCGGATAAAGTACGGGAAATCACTGAAAATGGAGTTAGGTCTTTGCGAGCTCAGATAGTGTATACACACTATCGCAAAAAACAAACATCAGTAAAGGTCAGACTGACACTTTTGAGCTTATATTTGTTTTTTATTTTGGGGAGAATCCCCAAACCCCTGATGAATTATACGAGCAAAAAAATTTGGGAGTAAGTTTTAGAAAGAACTATTCTACAGTATTTAAAATCTGACTTTAAGTAAATTTTTTATTATGTGACTATTAGTCTGTCTCACTCCGCTATGTGCGAGACAAAAAAACACCCGCTATGCGGGTGTGTACTGACCCCAAAAAGTTAGACAGAAAAATCTAACTTTTGAGGTCAGTACAAAAGCGTTTTTATTGTATAAAGAATATCAAATAGTTTGAGGGTTTTACTTGTCGCTGTATTTCTTCACTATCCTTTTTGTAATACTCCTGCTTTGTTCCTGAAATATCTACAGTGAATACGTCATCCTTGAAGGTATAATTCTCTTTTCGGTTTATGATATTAGAGCCAGTCAGTTCGATTGTTGCACTGTCTTTATCAATTGTAAAGTTGTCGGCCTCTCCTTTGTTGCTATTTCCTTTGTTACCTGAAATGGTAAAGGCAACTTCATTTCTACTCTCGTTTATTCAACGGCATTCGCCATCTAAAGAATTGCTTGATTGGTTAGAACATGCAACTAATAAAATTGTAGATAGAGACACTAAAAGTAATGTGATAAATCTTTATCTTTGTCAAACTTTTGTAAGTATTCATTGATTTTCATCAGCATCATTTTATTACCAAATAGTTTACAAACTTCTTTGGTCTCTAAAAAGTATTCCCTTCGTTCTTAGGCGGATAAGAACCTTTCGCCAGTATCTCCGATAGTGATAAGAAAGGTGGTAGGTAGTTTGCCATTTTTTACAAATGTCAATTGTCTCCAAGACTTCTTGGAGTATTTCGGAGTTGAGATTTTTTGAGATTAAATAATGTGCATGGTTATATCGAATAGGAGAAGAGGTGTGATCGTTTCATAAAAAATATCTTAATTCTAAGTGAGGGTTAGTAAACTTATAAGGACTTTCGATAGTTTCTAAGATTAGTATTTCTTGAATATCTTGATCGGTATTTAGCTCATTAATCCTTTGAATGATATTTTCCTTTGTGATGTGCTCTCCGTGTACATGAGCCCCCTTTAGGCAGAGTGTATTTTCTAGTTTATGATTAGAAAAATGCTTTATTTTGCAAGCTAAATACTGTATCCAAGAATCTTTACTCCTTTTAAAATAGCATCCAACTCTTTGATTGAAAGCTGCTGACGACAACGATAACGCAGTAAGTATATCATTTATCTTAACATAATAATCATCAGATAGCATCTCCCCTTCGAAAGGAATTAATAGATAATCCTCATCATTAGTTTCCATATGATAGTGAGATGTTTGATCTAACTGCTTTGATAGTTTAATTTGCAATTTAAAATCTTCTATATGGGCTTTATCTTTTTTTAGAGTCTGTTCTTTTTCTTCTATAATTTTTTGTGCTAACTGCAGTATTTCATCCATTAGTATTTCATTTTTTTCGTTGATAAAATGACGAAATGTCTTTAGTGGAATCCCGTAGTCAGCGCATATTTTAATAGTTTTTACATATAGGACGGTAGCATGAGAATAGTACCTATATGAGTTATTTGGATCGATGTATGTTGGTTCTAAAATATTAATGGATTCATAGTAACGTAGAGCCTTAATGTGTATATTCGATAGTTTACTAAGTTGACCGATTGTTAAAAAAGATTTCATGAAATTCCTCTTGACATTACCGTAAAGGTATAGTTTATATTACAAGTATACCAAAATGTTTATCTAATTTCTAGCTCATTTTTGAAGGGAGTTGTACTTAATGAAAACTGAAAGAAATATTTTGATAGCTTTACTATTAAATTTATCATTTACAATTTTTGAAATACTTGGCGGACTATTGACAGGGAGTATAGCAATTATATCAGATGCCATACACGATTTAGGTGATGCCATCAGTATTGCGATCTCTTATTTATTAGAAAAGAAAAGTAAGCAAAAACCAGATATTGCTTATACATTTGGATATAGTAGATATTCTGTATTAGGAAGTTTGGTGACAACAACAGTATTGGTCGTAGGTTCAATAATCACCTTATATAACGGTGTCATGCGAATCGCGACACCTGTGGATGTACATTATGACGGTATGATTATTTTTGCCATCGTTGGTGTAGCAGTGAATGCAGGCGCTACTTATTTTACAAGGTCAGGCGAGTCACTTAATCAAAAAGCAGTAAATTTACATATGCTTGAAGATGTATTGGGATGGCTAGTCGTTCTATTAGGGGCAATTATAATGAAATTTACCAATATGACTATTATTGATCCCTTAATGTCAGTTGCTGTATCGGCGTTTGTATTGTCTAATGCTTTAAAAAATGGTAAGCAGATTATTGATGTTTTGTTGGAAAAAACGCCAACTAATATGCCTGTTGATGCGATTATCTCAAATGTGTTAGCGATTGATGGGGTTGAAAGTATCCACCATTTACATGTATGGACACTTGATGGTGTTAATGCTCTTGCAATGATGCATATCGTGCTAAATAAAGATAAAAGTGATATAAAAAAAGTCATTCGAGAAAATTTAAAATTACAAGGTATCAAACATGTGAACATCGAACTGGAGCGTGTAGGTGAAGCATGCATAGATAGTCATTGTCATATCGAAGATAGAACACAGCCACATCAACATTATCATAGTCAATAATAATATATGTGATTATTAACTATAAAGATGATGGTTAGGAAACTTTACCTAAACTTTGGAATAAGCGAGAAGTTATGATTTTCATGAATAATGTTTTGAGTAGATTATCCAAAGTCTATCAACTTTCTAAAAAGAACAATGGTATTATTCGTGTATATGATTTTGACCTAGATAGCTGTTCGTATACTATGGAGAGAGCTGATAGTACATTAGAGAATTTTGTAAAAGCGAGTTCTTTAAGTGATGAGTCTAAAATAAACATTATTCGACAAATTGTGCATACAATCTCCCTCGTTCACCAAAGAGGTGTCCTACACCGAGATTTAAGCCCGACAAATATTTTCTTTGTGGATAATATCATAAAACTAGCTGATTTTGGATTAGGAAAGAACCTAAATACTCTAACTTCCCACCAAACTATGGGTACTGCGTCCTTTGGGGAACTTTTCTATTGTGCTCCCGAGCAACTAACTTTATTGAAAGATGCTGATAAACGAAGTGATGTTTTTCCATTAGGATGTATTATTAACTTTGTAATGACGAGAAATCCAGAAGACTTTTCGTACTTCTTGCGTCCAGTAAGTGAAAAAGCTCCAAATCTTAATCCGGACTATAGATATGACGATGCAATTGATATGTTAAATTACCTAAATAGGTGGTTCCATATTAGAACAGCTGAAAACTTTGAGACAATGATTTGGGATAAGATCGAAAGCAGGGATTTTGATTCTGATGTTGAGAGCTATATCTATGAAATGACAGGTGCGAACTTGTGTAAAAAATGTATCTTTAAAGGTAGTGTTCTTGTAAGAGCGTTGTTGCGCTTTATGCAAATTGATGAGGAACAGGGTAAAAAGTTGATTCAATCGGTCCATTCAAGCTATAGGAGTTTTTCTAAAAGATTTTGAAGATGCGGATGTATTTGCAAATCTCTCTTATCAGATATTGAAGGGGAACTATCCTTACCCAATAAATGAGATTGCAGCAGATATGCTAAGGCCTGTGACCTATGAAGTTAATTGATTTCATACATAGGATAAAATTCAGGAATTATTAGCTAGAGGGGGAGAATCGCTTATTGAAGAGATTTTAGAAAGATAGTCAATACTAGGACTACTGTTTCGTTCCACAGTATAATTCTAAAATCACTTTTACTCACTTTCGTCTATTAGTATAGAAGAAAGCTCTCAGCACACATCGAGTGTGTCGCACTGCTTGTAAAAGCTTAGAAACCTTTGAACGAAAGGGATAATGAAAGCCTTGATTGCAAGGCTTTTTGCTTTATGGTGGGTAAGTATCAGAGTGAGAAAATTTTTGGAATGAGTAGAAGTGATAGCTAGAAATTATCAGTTTCTATTTCCATTTACCCTGTGGGTACGTGTTTGTTTCCATTGACAAGGAGTTTGTGGGAATAGAAATGTACCCACCTTGTTTGAATCAAGTGAAGTGTAGTTGAAGGAAATCTGTTGAAAGCAATACTTCATTTTACCGAATAAGTAATAATTTAGGCAACTTCAAATCGATTAAAAAAAACTATTTTAAAGGTTAAGAGTAGACAAAAATTGTCCACTCTTTTTTGTAAACTCAATTTATCAATAAATGAAATGAGGGAATGTAAAATGAAATATTTTGAGGTTGAGTTAGAAAATCCTGATGAATTTTTAAAACTACAAACAGAAGATTTTGTGAAAGCTAATCGCTTGCTACTAAGGAAGATAATCCAGAGCGTTACAGTCTATGAAGAACACTTCGTCATAGCCTTTAAATCTGGCATCGAAATGGAAATATGAAAAAGTTGTGATAATATGAAGATAAACTCACGATAAATTCAAGTCAAAAGTCAGAATTGATATAGAGTTGTAATCTTTAGAAAAAAACAGAAAAATCACAAAAGCAGAAAAATTATATTGGATTTTTGAAGATAATATGATATAATAAAAAGACTTGGAGGTGGAAGAATGTATAACTTTTCTTGCTAATTATATGATGCATAATAAGATATTTAAAGAAACGGATATAGAACCGTTTGTTTTGTTGTGCAAATTGCAAGAAAGTTAAGTATTCGACACTCAATAATACATTACAGTAACCTTATATATTACAAAAGGTAATAATAGTATTTGTTTTTGAGCCGTAAGAATTTACTTTCTTGCGGCTTTTAATATTTGTAAAAGAAAGGAAGATAAATGTGATAGACAATAACACTATGCCATCCATGACAAAATCCATGCAGAGTTGGATAACATTGTAGAGTAATTAATGCCGAAAACCAACTTTGCTTATAAAATTTTTATAATGTAAAGGAGGAAGAAATACATGTCCTTAATAAATGTTTCAAATCTAACTTTTTCATATGAAGGAAGTTATGACAATATTTTTGAAAATGTAAGTTTTCAGATAGATACAGATTGGAAACTCGGTTTTATTGGAAGAAACGGACGCGGTAAAACTACTTTCTTAAATTTACTGCTTGGCAAATATGCGTATTCCGGCAATATAAGTTCTACAGTTAAGTTTGAGTATTTTCCTTATGATGTGGAAGATAAGAGTCTATATACAATTGAAGTAATGAAGAGTATTTGTACGGAATGTATGGATTGGGAGATTTTTCGTGAAATATCATTGCTTGATGTTCAAGAAGATGCTTTATATCGTCCGTTTAATACATTGTCAAATGGTGAGCAAACGAAGGTCCTTCTTGCAGCTTTATTCCTTACAGCGAGTTGTTTCCTGCTTATTGATGAACCTACAAACCATCTTGACATCGATGCACGTAATGTAGTGCAAAACTATTTGAAACGCAAGAAGGGGTTTATTTTGGTATCTCATGATAGAAGCTTACTTGATCAATGTGTTGACCATATACTATCTATCAATAAAACGAATATCGAAATCCAAAAGGGAAATTTTACTTCTTGGTGGGAGAACAAAACGTTACAAGATAATTTTGAACTGGCAGAAAACAAGAAACTCCTTAAAGAAATAGGAAGGTTGTCTTATGCAGCAAAACGTAGTTCAAACTGGTCAAATAAAGTAGAAAAAAGTAAATATGGAACAACAAATTCTGGTTCAAAACTGGATAAGGGTTATGTTGGACATAAGGCTGCAAAAGCGATGAAACGTGCCAAAAATATTGAGTCAAGACATCAGGAAGCCGTTTTACAAAAATCAGAACTGCTCCACAACATTGAACAATATGATGACTTAAAAATTTCACCACTTGAATTTCACAAAGAGTGCTTAATAGAAGCGAATGATTTATCATTGTCTTATGGAGATAAAGAAGTATGCAGTAATCTTAATTTCAGAGTCAATATTGGTGATAGAGTTGCCATTATCGGAAAAAATGGGAGTGGTAAGTCTAGTATCCTAAAATTGATTAATGGAGATGATATTAAATTTACCGGAAATTTTATTTTAGCAAGTGGACTAAAAATTTCTTATATTTCGCAAGATACTTCATATTTAAAAGGTAATCTATCTGAGTTTGCCTATAATAATAAGATTGACGAAACTTTATTTAAAACGATTCTTCGTAAACTGGATTTTAATAGAGAACAGTTTGATAAGAACGTGGAGGATTTTAGTGCTGGTCAGAAAAAGAAAGTACTAATTGCTAAAAGCCTGTGTGAAAGTGCACATTTGTATATATGGGATGAGCCATTGAACTATATTGATATTTTTTCACGTATCCAAATTGAAAAAATGATTTTAGAATATTGTCCTACACTATTGTTTGTGGAGCATGATGATGCTTTTTGCAATAATATTTGTACGAAAAATATCAATTTATGTCTATAGAGATTTTGAGTTGCCACAATAACTAAAAGATATTTAGATGAAAGGGTGAAGAAATGTTAAAACAAAAAGAATTAATTGCAAATGTTAAGAATCTTACTGAGTCAGATGAACGAATTACAGCTTGTATGATGTATGGATCGTTTACCAAAGGAGAAGGTGACCAATACTCGGATATAGAGTTCTATATATTTTTGAAAGATAGCATAACCTCGAACTTTGATTCATCCAACTGGTTGTTTGACGTAGCTCAGTACTTGATGCTTTATAAAAATGAGTATGGAACAGAGGTAGTTATTTTTGATAATCTTATACGTGGGGAATTTCATTTCCTTTCTGAAAAAGATATGAACATAATCCCCTCGTTTAAAGATTCAGGTTATATTCCTGATATGAAGGATATGCTTATTTACGATGAAACAGGGCAATTAGAAAATTATTTATTAGAGATAAGTGGTGCAAGACCAAATAGACTTACTGAAGAAAATGCTAATTTCTTGTTGTGTGATTTCTCTAATCTATGGTTGATGGGAATCAATGTTCTAAAAAGAGGAGAATATGCTCGTTCTTTAGAACTCTTATCACAGCTTCAAAAAAATATACTACAACTTATACGTATGGTAGAAAAAAATGCGGATAATTGGCTAAATATGAGTAAGAACCTTGAAAAAGAAATTAGCCTTGAAAATTATAAAAAGTTTGCAAAGACCACTGCTCGATTAGATAAGGTAGAATTATTTGAAGCCTATAAAAATTCCTTACTGTTAGTTATAGATTTGCGAAGTCACCTTCTTGAACAATACAACTTAAAAGTTACACATGATATTTTAGAAAGATTGTTGAATTACATTAGTGAATAGAAGAGTAACGTTATTTAGAGCATTGGTTACTAAGAATTAACAGTATACCTCGGTTTTCAAAAAACAGCGAAGTCTATGGATATGTTCCCACATACGCAAGCCCTCAGTGGATATCTTCCCTCAAAGACAATAATGTTCAAGTGACTAATTTTTGACAGCTATCCCCTCATCTCAAAACACGTGGAGGTAGTTGGTTTGCTGGTGAAAGCCTAGAAACCTTTGAACGAAAGGGATAATGAAAAGCCTTGATTGCAAGGCTTTTTGTCGTATGGGGGGAAGTATTAGAGTGAGAAATTTTTTGGAGTGAGTAGAAGTGATAGCAAGAAATTATCAAAATCTATTTCCATTTACCCTGTGGGTACGTGTTTATTTCCATTGACAAGGAGTTTGTGGGAATAGAAACGTACCCACCTTGTTTGAATCAAGTGAAGTGTAGTTGAAGGAAATCTGTTGAAAGCAATACTTCATTTTACCGAATAAGTAATAATTTAGGCAACTTCAAATCGATTAAAAAAAACTATTTTAAAGGTTAAGAGTAGACAAAAATTGTCCACTCTTTTTTGTAAACTCAATTTATCAATAAATGAAATGAGGGAATGTAAAATGAAATATTTTGAGGTTGAGTTAGAAAATCCTGATGAATTTTTAAAACTACAAACAGAAGATTTTGTGAAAGCTAATCGCTTGCTACTAAGGAAGATAATCCAGAGCGTTACAGTCTATGAAGAACACTTCGTCATATCCTTTAAATCTGGCATCGAATTGGAAGTATGAGACTCATTCCATAGAATCATTCCCGTAGTTATTTATTCCCGTCCTATCACCAGATTAGCACGCTATAAAAAGAAAAATCGCCACGTTAAGTAGCGATTTTTCCCTTTTGTGAGCCTCAATGCAACGTCAAAGCGTTATAATAGTTTTAAGTCAAAAATCTCTATTAGCGAGGTCTCACTATGAAAATTATAACACAGCTTAACCTTTTTGAGGATCAGGAACTAGGTGATTTAGAAAAAATTTTGATGGTATTAGATGGTCTTCCAGAAACGGGTCTATTTGATGAGTTAGAAGCCAAACGCAAACACGGGCGTAAGGATTATTCTGTTCAATCTTACTTCATTGCCTATATTGCTAAAATAGTTCTTCAATTGGAAACCGATCAACAGTTGATTCGTCAGCTTAATATGAATAGCCAGCTCCGTCAAATCTGTGGCTTTGAAACTCACGGTGTTAAGCTCAAAAATGGTACTATTAAACTTGTTCATGCTCCCTCTAAGTCTGCTTATTCTCGTTTTATTCAGGATTTGGAAGAGGTCTGTCCAGACATTGACGAGTGGGTTTTATCTGGCATATCTGAACTATACAACCTTCTTCCGGAATTTGGTGTTGACTTAGCCCTAGATGGCAAGTTCATTGATAGTTATGCAACACCATATGGTAAGAAACAAAGAAAGGATAGACGCTCTGACTGTGATGCCGATATGGCTATAAAAAAACGTCATCATAAAAATGGAACGGTCTCTATGGAGAAACACTATGGCTATCGTTGTCATCTTGTGGTTGATGCGACCTATGAACTGCCTGTTGCTTGGGAAGTGACGACGGCCTCAGAAGGGGAACCTACTGTTGCCAAAAGGCTGATTCGAAACATGCGTCAAACGACCATGCAGAGAGCGGAATATTTGATGGCAGACCGTGGTTATAGTGGAATTCCTCTTCAGAATCTCATAGAAGAAGCCACGATTATTCCTATCATTGATCATCCTCATAAGTGGAAAGAAGATGAAACCAGGCAATACCTTGATACGGATGTGATTTACAATCAATCTGGAGAAGTCTTTTGGGTGGATGACAAGGGCAAAGCGATTCAGCTTATCTATAAGGGGTACGATAAGTCTTGTGACAGTTTGCGGTATGGTTTTCATCCCCGTTATCAGGACAATCGCATCTTCCGTTTAAAACGGTCGGTAGAACCTATTATCTTTAATCAAGTAGCTAGAGATAGTCAGAAGTTTAAACGACTCTACAAGAAGCGGACAGCTGTGGAGAGGGTGAATGGGCGTATAGACCGCGACTTTCGATTCGAGAAGCACACTATCCGAGGGCTTAAGAAGATGAGTCTAGCTATTGCCATGAGTTTTTTAGTGATGGTTGGATTTGCCTTAGCCAAACTCAAACAAGGCCAGAATACTCATTTAGCCAGCTGGGTAGTCTAAAAATAAAAAATAGTTCAAAAACCAAGGGGGTAGTACGCCCTTTTTTTCAGTTTTCGAGCCATCTCAATCCATCAGTGGAGGAAAATTCTTGAGTTTAAGAGAGTTAAACCAAATATTTTTGTCAGAAAAGCGAACGGGTTTTGAAAAATACAACAAAGGGAATGATTCCCATAACTTTTATATTGAACATATCATCTTGTTGTGTTATACTATAAATTTGGGTATCTTTAAATACTGTAGAAAAGAGGAAGGAAATAATAAATGGCTAAAATGAGAATATCACCGGAATTGAAAAAACTGATCGAAAAATACCGCTGCGTAAAAGATACGGAAGGAATGTCTCCTGCTAAGGTATATAAGCTGGTGGGAGAAAATGAAAACCTATATTTAAAAATGACGGACAGCCGGTATAAAGGGACCACCTATGATGTGGAACGGGAAAAGGACATGATGCTATGGCTGGAAGGAAAGCTGCCTGTTCCAAAGGTCCTGCACTTTGAACGGCATGATGGCTGGAGCAATCTGCTCATGAGTGAGGCCGATGGCGTCCTTTGCTCGGAAGAGTATGAAGATGAACAAAGCCCTGAAAAGATTATCGAGCTGTATGCGGAGTGCATCAGGCTCTTTCACTCCATCGACATATCGGATTGTCCCTATACGAATAGCTTAGACAGCCGCTTAGCCGAATTGGATTACTTACTGAATAACGATCTGGCCGATGTGGATTGCGAAAACTGGGAAGAAGACACTCCATTTAAAGATCCGCGCGAGCTGTATGATTTTTTAAAGACGGAAAAGCCCGAAGAGGAACTTGTCTTTTCCCACGGCGACCTGGGAGACAGCAACATCTTTGTGAAAGATGGCAAAGTAAGTGGCTTTATTGATCTTGGGAGAAGCGGCAGGGCGGACAAGTGGTATGACATTGCCTTCTGCGTCCGGTCGATCAGGGAGGATATCGGGGAAGAACAGTATGTCGAGCTATTTTTTGACTTACTGGGGATCAAGCCTGATTGGGAGAAAATAAAATATTATATTTTACTGGATGAATTGTTTTAGTACCTAGATTTAGATGTCTAAAAAGCTTTAACTACAAGCTTTTTAGACATCTGATATAATTGGGCAAACTCGAAATCCAATGCTGGAGTTGACGAAAAACGGCAGACTGATCCCGTTTGGACTTGGCTTCCGTGAACGCCATGAAAAATGCTATCAGATGTTGCAAAGCCGTTTTGAGATCCAGGTCTCGAACTTCGTCGGAAAACAGGAAGAACAGACCGCCCAACGACCGCGCGTCGTTTTCGTGACGACGTTCCCATTCCATCACGAGATAACGCGTAAACACGATCGTGGTGTGGCTGATGAGCATATCAAACGAACGACCTTGAAACTCCGTTCCCAGCTTCAGATACGATTTGGCAAATTTGAAGAAGGTCTCGATGCTCCAACGCATGCCGTAAATGCGAACGATCTCGGCATCTTCCAACGCCAAATCAGTGCTGAGCAGAACCAGCCAATCCCGCCGCCGATGGCGGTTTTGCACAAAGACCAGTTTGATCGGTAAACCGCAGGCGGTTTGAACGATGACTGAGCCAAGAATTTCTTTGTTTTTCTGCTTTGGCAACAGGGCATACAGTTCATGGAGCGTTAGGCTTTTTCCGTCGAGCCGGTATCGTTGTTTCATCGCCTTGACCATCCCAATGACATGCAGACCTTTAGCCATCAGTTCACGCAACAGAGGCGCTTGGGTAAACCAACTGTCCATCAGGACAAAGTCAGCGCTGAATCCAGCCTGAATCGCTCGATCAAGCAGAGCCACAACCGCATCCGGCTTACGCGAAAGTGCCTCGATGCGGCGTTTGTAGCCTTGCGTACGCTTGGACAAACGCTCCTTCATCTCGCAAAAGCGATTCGCCAGCTTGGCCGAGCTGAGCATGACAAAATCAATGGGCGCGAAGCTGAAGCCATCCGACCATCCGAGCGTGAGCATGTTGTAGCCGCGGGTATATCTCCCCGTCGTATGATCGAAGACGCGGGCCAGCAACTCGGCTTTCTTGCTGCGATCCCTGCGAAGAACCGAATCATCAATGATGAACGTTCGAACGCGGGACGAAGAGGTTAAGGAATCAAAATGCTGAACGATCTTCAGACTCAAGGCATGCAAAAATCGTCGCCATGCGAAACGCGGGTGGTTTAAAAACCGATAGACCACATCTTTGCCAGGCAAAGACTCGCGGCGATCGCTGTGGAGAAGACGAAACCAGTTACGCCCTTCAAACACGAGCGTAAAGATCAGCCGAAAGATGGCCAGACTGGACAATCCGAACGACTTGGAAATGCCTGCTTTCCGCAACAGTTGCCCGATTTGTAAAGTAGAGAATACAGCCGAAATACGTTCTTGGCCCTTTTCAGACAGAGAGTTGTGTTGTACCATAGGGATACGCACCTTTCTGTTTGGAATGGTAAGCTTCTCCAACTTCCATTTTACCAAACGAGAAAGGTGTTTTTCTGTCAAGAACGAGATTTTTCAAGAGAAAATCCTAGCCCTATCAAGGCTTAGTACAGATTTTCAAGGTGCGAAAGTTGAGTAAGAAAGTTGTTTGGAACGTATTAACTAATCCTGATTATATTAGAGATTGGCTAGGTGTACATATTAAAACAGATCTGTATTTCGCAACTCCATGATCGGACGGTGGAGATCCGGATCGAAGATAACGGGGTCGGATTCAGTGAGACACTTGTTCAAAGCTTTGCAGAAAAAACATCCAGCGAACGTTCGGGCTTGGGACTCATCATTGCCAAGAAATTCATTGAAGCAAATGGCGGAAATTTTAGTGTCAGCAGTAGACCGAACGAAGGGACGACACTTTCGATCAGACTGCAAGTAGCACAATGTTAGAGTGAAATTGAGGCTAAACGATTTTTTGTTGGAGGGCGCTATTGACCATGAATCTTTTTAAAGAAGAAATCGGAAACTGGCAAGATTGGAGCAATGTCTCTCAATCATTATTTGCTTTTTCTGCTCTTACTAATTTCATATTCCAAAAAGAAAACCTGCCACTCGCGAAACTCGAAAACCTGCCACCGGCAACGAATGCTGTTTTCAAATCTGGTGATTTTGTTATAAAAATATATGTTCCGCGTGAGGGAGGAATGGATCCGGCAACGGAAATACAGACAGAATTGTTTTCCATGCAGCGAGCAAATCAGCTCGGAATTCATTCCCCTAAACTGATAGCACATGGTTTTGTGGAGGATAAATATCGTTTTGTTTACATGATAATGGAATATGTTCATGGGACCGCATTCGGCGAAGCCGTAAAAAGCATGGCACACATTGAAAAATCTGAAGCAGCAAAGCAACTTTGCAAACTCACGAATATAATGAACACCTCTTGCCCACGGTTCAATGACATTGATATCTTTGCCGATGAAGATCGTTCTGAAAGGTGGAGTATATATCCCGATTCCTTTAGGTCGGAAAGACTTATTTACATCACTTCTCACGATTACGGCGAGAAAGTATATGTCCACGGCGATCTAAACAGCAACAACGTCATCATTACCGATGACGGTAAACTTTGTATTATTGACTTTGCAGATGCCGTTCTTGCGCCGAAGGTTTACGAGGATGCGTATATTGCAGCCGAACTGTTCAAATTTGATTCTGTACTGCTACGTGGTTATTTCAGTGATTATTCTGAAGAAGAGCTTGTTGGAATCATCACGGATGGTCTGCTAATCCACGATTTCGGTGGAGATGTTGTCAGAAAATACCTCGGTAAACCAGAGGAGTTCCACTGTATTAATGATCTACGAAAACGGATATATGAAAAGCTGACAAACGAACCGTCAGGCCAGTAAAAATCCGTGCGGCAATCATTGATGTGCGTCGGTTTGTATGACATTGTATCAGTTCCATTACTCAGGTGAGTAGGACAGCATCGCCACAAACCGGCACGCCTCCCAATATTATAAGGTTGTAATTCCGCATGGTCAAAACCCAATAACACGGTATGCACAAAAACTGTATTGATACTGTGCTCAATAGACTTAAAGCACTTTAGAAGGAACGGAATTTGAGGCAAACATTTTGGAAATCTTAACGTGAGCGCAGAACATCTTTCGGACAACACATGACAACATTGTCATGTGACAACCTTGTCATATAATTTG
This sequence comes from Streptococcus sp. NSSLK0004, assembly GCF_059039125.1. Lineage (NCBI taxonomy): Bacteria > Bacillati > Bacillota > Bacilli > Lactobacillales > Streptococcaceae > Streptococcus > Streptococcus sp. NSSLK0004. The sequence continues at coordinate 147,251 of NZ_CM180142.1, forward strand.
TTTTATGTTATATATTTTTAACTCAACTTTCGCACCTAGAAAATCAATGTAAAACCAGTTGTAGAACGGTCTTACGGTCTGTTGAATAGCCAGCTTGCCAAAATAGAAAAACACCACTTCGTTTGGTAAAGTGAGAGTGTCAAGCCATCACTACCAGACAGAAGAGGTGTCTTCCATCATGATAGACCATCAGCCCGATCTGAATCAACTGCCAAACGAATTAAAGCCTGCTTTTCAAGAACTGAAAGTGATGAAACATCTTCAACAAGCCGGATTCCGTAAGCGATTTGGCTTTAGCTGTGCTCGGCTATTCCAACTCGTCTTTGTCCTTCTGTTTCACCAGAAGAATTGGTTTCGACTGCTCGAGAGCAGCAAGGGCGACTCCTTTCCCGGCAAGGATGCCGTCTATCGTTTCCTCAACCATGCAGGCTTTGCCTGGCGTCGTTTTCTGACGTCGCTCAGCGTCGCGACGGTGCAGAAGGTCAGCGTGCTTACGTCGGCAGATCGGGGCACCGTCTTCATCGTCGACGATTCCATGTTCGAACGCAACCGCAGCAAAGCCGTTGAGTTGCTGGCCAGGTTCAAAGGTCATGCCACCGGCGCTTATTACAAGGGATTTCGTATGCTCGCCATGGGATGGTCCGACCGGCCATACCTTCCTGCCGCTGGACTTCGCGCTGATCAGTTCCGGCAAATCTGCCATTAACGGCATGAACGAGAAGATCGACAAACGGACGAACGGGTATAAGCGACGTCAAGAAGCACTCCTGTCGGCTCCGCAGGTGATTGTATCGATGTTGGATCGCGCGCTTGCCGCCGGAGCCACGGCCTCCTATGTCTTGATGGACAGTTGGTTCACGCACGCGCCCCTCATTGGCGAGATCGCCTCCCGCGGGCTCGACGTGATCGGCATGGTCAAGAACGACAATAAGCGTTTCCTTGTTCAAGGCCGGAAGCTGTCGCTCAAAGAACTATACACCGCAGCGTCTCCGGTGCAAAGCAAGAAACGAGGCATCCTTCGTTCGATTCGAACCGAGCTTGCCTCCGGCATACCGGTTCACGTGGTATTCGTCCGTCATCGCACGAAGAAGAACGAATGGCTCGCGGTGCTGACGACGGATCTTTCCCTCTCCGTGGAGGACGTGATCCGTATTTACGGGATCCGCTGGGACATCGAGGTCTTCTTCAAGTGCACCAAGTCGCTGCTTCGTTTGCAGAAGGAGTTTCAAGGCCGCTCCTATGATTTACTGATCAGCCATACGACGATGGTATTCTCCCGCTATATTTTGCTGGCCTGGCAGCATCGGCAAAGTACGGATGCTCGCTCGTTCGGCGGTCTGTTTTATGTGTTGTGCGACGAAGTTGGCACATTGGACTGGGCCATCGCCTTGCAGCAACTGCTCGATCTGATCAACGAAATCGCTACGAAAGCAGGAAAAAAGCTTTCGGCTCTGATTCAACGTCAACTCCAGCAATGGATTGCAACTTTACCCAGCTACATCAAGGCCTGTTTGCCCATTTCATGCTGCGAAAGTTGAGTTAGTAAAAAAGATATATAGAATACTGAAGTCTGGTGGTAAGCTAGTTTTTACGGTTGAACATCCTGTTTTTACTGCCTATGGAACACAAGACTGGCATTATAACGAAAAAGGAGAAATACTGCATTTTCCGGTGGATAATTATTATTATGAGGGCAAACGGACAGCTGTGTTTTTGGGAGAAAAGGTTACAAAATATCATAGAACACTGACCACATATCTAAATACACTGCTTTCAAATGGTTTTATAATAAATCATATTGTGGAGCCGCAGCCTCCGGAAAACATGATGGATATTCCGGGGATGCAGGATGAAATGCGCCGTCCCATGATGCTGATTGTATCGGCCAACAAAAAAGAGAAAAGATAAAATTGAAACACCCGCAACATAAACAGCAAAGGAGTGCGATATGATGCTATCTGAAAATAACTCCACACCAAGGAGTGATGAAGAGCTGCAAAAAAACATGGTTGCTGAACTTAAGCCGCACAATGCACCGATTACTCTTGTCGAATACGATCCAAGTTGGTCTGATTTGTTTGAACAGGAAGCGAACCGGATTCGTTCAGTACTCGGCAACAAAGCCTTGCAGATTGAACATGTAGGCTCGACCTCGGTACCGGGGCTTTGTGCCAAACCAATAATTGATATGCTGCTGGTTGTGAAGGACTCTGCCGACGAGCTATCCTATGTTCCGGCATTGGAATCAGCTGGCTATATATTGCGGATTCGGGAACCCGAGTGGTTCGAACACCGCCTGTTCAAAGGACCCGATACCGACATCAATCTGCATGTGTTCAGTTCGGGCACATCAGAGATTGATAGAATGTTCCGTTTTCGAGATTGGTTGCGGACTAATGATGCTGATCGAGACAAATATGCACAAGTTAAGCGAAACTTGGCAAAGAATAAATGGAGGCATGTTCAACACTATGCGGACGCCAAAACGTCCATAATACAGAAAATCATGGAACGAGCTAGTTTGAATTTAGAAAATGGGATTCCTGAGAAAAATCTTTTTATGATGTGCAAAGCATTAAATTTCAATGCCATTTCTGAGTTGTCAGATGAGTATCATGTTAGAACATGTAGAAGAGATGAACTGGATATATGGAAAGAGATGCCGTTTGACGATGTGAAATCTGCCAAAGAATATAATGGGTTTATGACGGAATACTTTAATGATGTATACGGAAGTAAAGAAGATTTATTTTTTCAGAAGTGTTTATTTGTTTGTGATAAAAATGATACTCCTATAGGGACGTGCTTTGCGTGGAAGGCATATGAAAAAATTTCTACAATACATTGGTTTAAAGTCCGGAAAAACTATGAAGGATTAGGCATTGGTAGAGCTTTACTTTCCATTGTTATGAGAAGTATTAAAGAGAATGACTATCCGGTATTTCTTCATACACAACCATCCAGCTTTCGAGCAATAAAATTGTATTCTGATTTTGGATTTGCTTTTTTAACAGACCCAATAATCGGATATAGAAAAAATGATTTGGAGGAATGTTTAACCATTCTAAAAGAACATATGCCGCAAAAAGATTTTGAAAAGCTGCAATTTGCAGAAGCACCTGAGGATTTTTTGAAAGCAGTAAAATCTTCTAAAATAAACCAGTTTTAATTTAAATGTACGGGAATTTAAATGTACGGGATAAGCCCAAGGAATCATCCCCAATTACATCCATAAAGGTCTCGAGATATGTGTCGGGATGCCCAGAAAGTTTGCGCGAAAGGAGCTCGCATTCGAGAATATGAATAACAAAGAAATACCGAAAGAAGCAATTCAAGCATCGAAAATTATAGAGGAGCTACTCGATAGTATATTAGTGGGTATATATTTGTACGGTTCTGCTGTTATGGGAGGATTACGCATTAATAGCGATGTAGATATTTTGGTTGTAATAAATCGTAGTTTATCTGAAAGAACTCGAAGAGATCTTACAGACAGACTAATGCTTATATCTGGGAAAATAGGAAACACAAAAGATATGAGACCTCTTGAAGTTACAGTCATTAATCAAAAAGATATTATTCCTTGGCATTTTCCTCCCAAATATGAATTTATGTACGGCGAGTGGCTTAGAGAGCAGTTTGAAAAGGGAGAAATTCCTGAGCCGACTTATGATCCGGATTTAGCAATACTTTTAGCACAACTAAGAAAAAATAGTATTAACCTTTTGGGACCAAAGGCAACAGAAGTAATTGAGCCTGTGCCAATGACAGATATTCGAAAAGCAATTAAAGAATCTTTGCCTGGGTTGATAGCTAGCATTAAAGGTGATGAACGCAATGTGATTTTAACTTTAGCCAGAATGTGGCTGACAGCATCTACTGGTGAAATCAGATCAAAAGATCTGGCAGCTGAATGGGCAATACCTCAATTACCCTTTGAGTATGCCATTTTACTTGACAAAGCAAGCAAGGCTTATCTGGGAGAGTATATTGATAAGTGGAAAGGAATGGAGTCTGAGGTGACTGAACTCGTTAATTATATGAAGAAGTCTATAGAATCTTCCCTTAATCTCTAAAAGGCTGGTGTTGAGAATTCCATTGATAGGTTCTCTCATACCGAAATTTCTTAAAATGGTCAAAAACCGCTGGATATGTTCCCGTCTACCGATAGTTCCAAAAATGCTGCTGATATGTTTCCACAGACGGGCAAAGTAATATGACATCAATGCCATCAACTCGAGCCACGTCGAGTGTGTTGCTCTGCTCGTAAAAGCCTAGAAACATTGGAACGAAAGGGATACTGAAAAGCCTTGAAACCAAGGATTTTTGTCGTATGGGGGAAGTATCAGAGTGAGGAATTTTTTGGAGTGGGTAGAAGTGATAGCTAGAAATTATCAGTTTTTATTCCCATTTACCCTGTGGGTACGTGTTTGTTTCCATTGACAAGGAGTTTTTGGGAATAGAAACGTACCCACCTTTATATCATTTAAATGATTGCCCCTGAAAGTGGAGATAAAGGGAAATGAGTAGATATAAAATGTGATATAATAAAAGAAAAATTATTGTATAGAATGAGAAGAGAGTATGAAATATAATGACTTCATAAACGAAACTATAATGGATTTCGGTTCTATAGAGTTTAAGAATATCAAAACTTTACTTATTGGTGAGTATATTCAATTTTCCTTTTTGGAGGATAATCGGATTGATCAGTATATTTTTTCTGAAAAATTATGTGATTATTTAGAAAAATTGGAATTGAAGACCAAGATACCTTTTCAAAAACACTTGGTTTATTACAGTATTTTCTTAGATAAATTGGTTACAAATAAAATTGCCAAAGCACCAAAAGGCAATTTGAAGGCCATGGCCCCCCATCTTATACCTAGAGCTAGACGGTATTATGATAAAGCTAAGCTAGCTGGAAAAAAACAATTCCATTCTGTCCATCAATTGATTGATTATTGCAGGGTTATGTTCTGTCTTTACAATACTGCTCTCCAATCTGATGCAAAGCAATTTGAAAATTTTGATCTATCTATTGATGCTCTATCTATTGAAAAAATTATTTTCAATATGAAGCAGGAACAAGCTAAAAAATTGAACTATCAAGTGGCAGAATTTTTCTCAAAGAATGGAATATATTCAAGTGAAGTATTCTATCTGATCATGACAATTATCGTATATTGTGAGCTAATGGGGAGTAAAACTCAAGGAGATTAACAATGTCTAAAGTAATAAATATTCATAGTCTGCATGAACTGTATAGTTTCCTTAATGAAAAAGGTGTCCTTGAGATAGTATTGAGAGGGAATAATAAACAAATACGAGCGATTCAGAAAGTTGCGATTAATCAAGTTCAAAATAAAGAGGCTGCTCAATTGGTAAACCAGGCCTTTCAAGCAATACATAAAAATTTACAATTAACCAATAATGCGCTTCAATTGCTTCAGAATGTTACTGTTTTACAAAATCTGACCCTTGCGTTGAATTGTTTGAATCTGGTTGCAACCTGTGCAGGCTTTGCAATTTTATATGCTAAACTCGAACAAATGAGTGAGGAAATTGCTCAACAAATTCAACATCTCCATCAAACTGTAAAACAAGGACATGATATTCAGACTGGCTATGAATTTAATAAAGTTCTTTCTTCATATACAGATATGTTGGATGCTAGAAGACGTCAAAATCCTTATTCTGAAGAAAAAATGCGTGAACTAGTTGATCAACTATACAATGTCTTACAGTTATTAATTGCTGTTTTTAAGAAGGAAATTGCAACAGATAAAAGTTCAATCATCTTGTCAATTTTCTCGCTTTTATCCATGTTAACCATGTCATTACGGTTTTATGATGAGCTCTACTATTTTAATAACAAGGTAAAATTAAATAGTGGAAGTGTATGGCATTCTTCTCATGATAGATGGATGAGTGTATATGATATTTTACAATCAGGTTGGTTTCTGGAAAGATTACAAGACTATGCTTTTTTGGAGTCTAATATGACAACAGTTGAAATGGATATCTACTGTGCAGAATTAATGGAAGAAGTTTCCTCGCAGAAAGAAGTGGTTGAAGATAATAAAGCACTCATTCTTGCTTTGGATGATCAACAAACTTTCCAAACATTAAATCAAGTTAATACAGCTGAATTCAAAGAAACTATTGTATCCAGTTTGGACGAATCTTTAGATCAAGATTCGGCTGCCTCGCGTCAAGTCTATCAGGCCATCATGGATCAAGTCGCTCTGATTTAAATTTGAGGTTTGAAAATGGATTTAGAAATCAAAAATGCTATGGATAGGTTGTTGATTGCATGTGAAAAAGTTGAAAGCAAACAGTTAGCAATATCTTTGCCAGTTTCATTGAAGCAATTGGTTCTTCAAGAAATCCTTACTTTTATTCACAGAATATCATTGACTGATGGTACAGAGCGAATCAATCTTTTTGTTAACACTTATCTTTTGGGGATTCAAGTTGAAGTTCCTGAATTTAATAAACTAGAAAAAATTCCTTCAACTTTCAAACTTCTATGTCAAATAGATCAAACAAATGAGGATATTGAAGGAATTACACTTTCTGAACTCTATCTAACAACCATCACTTCAATTGGACGCTACTATACATTAAGTAAAAATCGGAAAAAATCGACGGATATTCAAGGTTTTGTTGATCATGTAAAATACCTACAACAATATATGACGAATGGTCTGATTTCGGATTTAACAGAGGCAGCAGTTGCTGAGAAATTGTTGGTCGTCAACAAAAGAGAACAAGAGGTTGGATCAAAAGAAACTTCTTCTTCTGTAACTGTTGAAACTATCGAAGAAGCTTTAGACCAAATAGACCAGTTGATTGGACTAGATGCCGTAAAAAAAGAGGTTCATAATTTAACAAACTTACTACGTCTCAATAAAATGAGACAAGAACGGGGATTCAAAACCCTAAAAACCTCCAATCATTTGGTGTTCCTAGGAAATCCAGGAACTGGAAAAACGACCGTTGCTAGATTTATTGCTAAGATTTACAAGTCTTTGGGGATTTTATCAGAAGGGCAGTTGATTGAAGTAGATCGGGCTGACTTAGTAGCTGGTTATGTTGGGCAAACGGCAATCAAGACGCGAGAGGTAATTGACAAGGCACTGGGTGGAATCTTATTTATTGATGAGGCTTACACATTGGCTAAAGGTGGGACAGATTTTGGACAAGAAGCGATTGATACAATTTTAAAAGCCATGGAAGATAAGCGCGATGATTTTGTAGTTATCGCTGCAGGATATTCAGATCCAATGAATGATTTCCTGGAATCAAATCCTGGTTTAAGGTCGCGTTTCAATAAGTTGATATATTTTCCCGATTACACTGCAGAAGAATTATTGGAAATCTTTAACTCATATTGCCAGACAAATGAGATGCGAATTTCATCCGATGCAAGCCTTATTTTAAAACATTATTTACAAGAGATTTGTGACAAGAAGCCGCTAAATTTTGCAAATGGCCGAGCGGTTCGAAATATTTTTGAAACTTCATTGTCCCTTCAAGCTAATCGTCTTGCACAGAAAGAGCAGATTAATGATGATGAATTGATGCTAATTACAGCAGAAGACTTGTCTTTCACTCAGCAAGAGATGTGACTTGCAAAGAAAAATGGAAGGAGTTTCTCGAATTTGGAAACAAGATATAGTTGAATGTAGATAAATGGAACAGGCTTTCTCGTTGTTAAACATCGAAATTGATTGAAATGGTCTCTGACTTATACTCAATATTAATTACATCTGAGATTGATTATTGAAGTAAATGTGTTTACACTTTAAATGTCAATCTAAATTTTCTCACCTTTATTATTAGATTGTATTTAGAAAAATTTTTGCTATGTTAAGACAAAACGAATATGTTTAGAAGGGCTAGCAGTCCAAATACTGCTAGTCTTTTTTCTTAGGATATTATATATAAAAATGGAGTCATCACTTGATGAACTCCTATTTTTGTGTTAAGTAGGTTGTAGTTTTCTTATACGAATATCGGTAGATTAGCGGATTTTCATCTACGGTACTTACCTCAAATATGAAGAAGTGATCGCGGTTATCTTTGGACTTCTCCTTATTCAGGACAAAGTAATTCTTACGTGAAGTCGCCATTGTTTTGAGGATATCATCGGTCAGAAAGGTCAATGGAATATTCATATTGGAGTAGCGGTAGAAGTCACGTTCAAAATCTTGGTAGCTCACGCTGTAATAGTCCATTTGCAGGTGATTACGTTGAAACTCAAGCTGATTCATAGAGCACCTCCTCTACAAGTTCAATACTAACAATATCTTTCAATTTCAAATTGATGTGACCTGTTGTGGTTTTTATTAAAATGAAATCTTTGGTTAGACTTGGTATTGTTCCAGTATAGGAAACTCGATTGTTTTTTTCAACGACATGAATGCGGGTGTTCAGTTGCCCAGCATACACCTGACTGAGTAGTAACAGTTTCTTCTCTAGTGACAAATCTGACATATACGTTACTTTGTTTGCATCGTCAGTGAGTGCTGATGTATGCTCAGATAGGAAAAAGCCCATCCATTTTTGCATCTTAGTATCCTGGTACTCTCGTGCTGATTGAAATGGTAAGTATGAACGATCAATCATTTTAATCCCTCCAATCCACCAGCGGAATGACCGCCGATAAGTTTACTACGTTCAATATTTCTGGAACCTTCAGTTAGGACGGTTCCTTTTTGTATGGCCAAAAAACCAAACTGTTCTCTGACAACATCAATTGCTGTCTGAAGTCTATTTTCTTTTTCAATTTGTTCTACATCATCAAAGAGTGATAGTAGAGTATAGCTTTCATCTACGAAACCACTATAAGATACACCAATTTGTCTCACTGCTCCAGAGGAGTATTTTTTTCGGAATAATTCAAGTACATGACTTACCATTGTTTTTGGAAGATTGTTGGGATCAATTTTTTTCTGAGCATTAATTGATTTTTTCATCTCAGTCCTAGAATAGCCAATATGAATGGAGACGACAGTAGCTTTTTTATGTACCGAGCGAAGACGGTTAGCAACCTGGTCAGCCATTTCAGCCAATACGATTTCAATTTCTCTTTGGGTTCTATAATCTCTAGGAAGTACTTGTGAGTTACCCAATCCTCGTGATTTTGGTTTATAGGGTTCATGGACATTGCTCTCATCAACTCCATTGGCGTGAAACCAAAGTTGAACACCGATTTTACCGAATTCTTTTTTGAGAATATCAGGATTGAAATTAGCCAGTTCTTTGATTGAATGAATACCAAGTTTTTGTAAATGAATCTCGGTTTTACCACCAATCCCCCAAAAGTCTGTTAATCTTGGTATGGACCATACCTTAGTTTCTACATCTTCGTATGACCAGTTAGCCCTCATTGTAGCAGTTTTCTTTGCTTCATTATCTAGAGCTAGTTTTGCTAGAAGAGGGTTGGAGTTGCTCATTCCCACAGTTGAGATAATACCTGTTTTACGGTAAATATCTCTCTGAATCATAGCCGAAACATTATCTAACTTATCTTTCCTTGACATTGATTTATCAGAAATAAAGTAAGAAAGTGAGCTAGTAAGGTCCATAAAACCTTCATCGATTGAATAGGGGAGAATATCATCTGGAGCAGCATAGTCATGAAAGATATGTTGAATCTCTAGATTCTTCTCAATATATCTGTCCATGCGTGGAGGAACAATGAGTGTACGCTTTGCCCAGTGCTCGATGAAAGATTTATACTTTGGTGTTACGTCTATCCCCTGTTTCCACGCATTCTGGTAGCTGAATTTACGAGTGTTTACGTCAAAAGGCAAGTCGTAGGAACGCCCTACGTTTGCTTTTCCGAATACTTTCTTAAACATGGGTGAGGAAGCGAGTATCAATCCTGCTGAGTTATCCGCTCGGCTCATGACGCATAGAGATGTGTAGAGTGGATGCAAACCTCTATCCACACACTCAACAGAAGCATAAAAGGACTTCATATCGAGGAAGGCTATGTCACTTTGAGGTTCTATAGAGTAGTCGATATAGCCCATAGGATTATCTCCTTTTGAGTTTTTCTAGCTCTTCGATAAGTTCACCGATGTAATCGGTGATGTCGTATTCGAACTTATCAGGAGTGAAGATAATGCGTTCATCCTTTATGTAAATCATTTCTTTAACATTCATTGGTATTGTCATCCTCCTCGGTCATAGTAATTAAAATAGAATCTTCTATCAAAAAAGCGTAAGGATAGATTTTAGCATCCTCATTTTGAGGAATAAGAATTTCATCGAATCTTCATTTTCTAGTCGTTCTTCAAAGTTGTCCATATTGAAAATTTCAACTTTACAATCAGGGTTGAAACCATACGTTCCAAGTTCTAAAATATCCTTTAGCTTCATGATTATACCCCCTCTACAGGCATGAAGTGTCCCACAACTAGACCAACAATTCTTGGCTCATCCTCATAAGGGATGAACTTCTCTGGATAGTCCTTATTCAAGGATACCATTCTAAATCCATCCTCATCACGGTAGAGTTTTTTGATATAAACAGAGTCTTTCCATGATAATGCATAGACCGCACCATCATAGTCGAAACCATTCGAGCGAATAAGCGCAACTTCACCGCTCTTATAAACGGGCTCCATAGAGTCTCCCTCAATCCAAGCTGCAATGTCGTAGCCGTATTGTTCTTCATCAGAGTAGACAGTTTCAGTTTCAAACTCGTCAAAGAATCCTTCTCCGAGACCAGCTGAGAGTTGGATATCTGATAGCACTTGGACTGAGAAGAGGGGACTGACGTTAGAGGTTTGTTGTGAAAGAAGAAGCTCCTCAACATATTCCTCTGCCTTTACTTGGTTGTCAGGAGATAACTGAAGATAGTTATTGACAATATTGTATTCAGATTCAAAATAAGTTACTGGTACATCTAGGAGTTTTGCTATAGCCGAGAGATTTTTCTGATTTGGGATTGATTTACCCGATTCCCACTTACTGTAAGAAGCTCTATTGATACCTAATTTATAGGCAATTTCAGACTGATTAAATTTTCTCTCAATTCTTTTTTCTTTAAGACGAATTCCAGAAAACATGACGCACCACCTTTGTTGCTTTATTATGCAACAAATATATCAAAATTAATATTTTTTTTCAAGTTTTAAAGTCATGGAGTTGAAGATTGCAGGGGTAGAGAATTAGCATTTTGTTGTGAAACATTGTGGATACTGTGACAAAAGTAAAGTTTAAGTGGTTATGAGTTCTAAAATTAAAGTCCTATACTAGAGTGAAAAAAGTTCGCAATAAAGGACTAATGCAAAGCTTAAAGTACCAAAATGTGGTATAATACTTCTTGTTAATCAAATGGAGGTAGTTGAATGATTAGGTTTACTTATAAGAAATTATTCAAAAAAATGATTGATTTAGAAATTAATAACTCGCAATTAATGGAAATGGCAGGTATTAGTAAGACAACTTTCTATAAGTTGAAAAATGGTGAGAATATTACAACAGATGTTTTAGTTAAGATATGTAATGTTTTGAATTGTGATATTTCTGAAATTGTCGAGTGTGTGGAGGAATAAATAATGTTAAAATTAGGAACCGTATTTAGTGGAATCGGTGCTATTGAACATGCTTTAGAGCGTATGGGAATTGACTACCAAATAGAGTTTGCTTGTGATAATGGTGATGTAGATATTTTCTCGAAAAAAGTTGGTGATAATTTCAATGAAATTACTGATGAAATTACTTATTTGAAAAAAACTTCTAATCCCGTTGAAGGGCTAGATTTAATCAGAGAGTCCTTGAATAAAATAAATGATGAAGTTAAGGTGACTGAAGTAAATGAGGAAGAATTACTATCGATTTTAGATAATTATTCAAAATCCGGGAAAATGAATAAAAATCAAAAATCTGCCTATGAGTCAATTGAAAAGAAAATTCATGATTCTATTGATGTAATATCTAAGAAAGTAGAATTTATGAAATTAAGTATAAAGTTAGAATCTGATATTAATAGGAGTGAATTATCACAATCCGAGAAAAAAGAACTATTAAAAATAGGGGAACTATATATCTGTTTACACCAGACACAATATGTAGTATTTCGACAACATCAAAAAAGGCGACTTCCTTTTAGGAAATCGTCTTTTTACTTCTTATTTCAAAAATTCATATTCGAATAAGAAAGGTACAATTTCAGAATTATAATACTCTTTTGTCATTGTTTTCAATGTATTTAAGTGTCCATTTAATTCAGGATAATGGTAAATAATTTTTTCGTCTTCATCTTTTTCAGATGTATTGAGTTCATCTATAATTTGATAAACAGAATATGTTAATTCGGAATTATAGTTCTCTGTTTTTTTAGCTTCCGACAAGACTTTTGTCCACTGTTCAAACAACGCAGTTTCTTTAGTACCTTGCTTCAATTTTTCTAATTTGATAGTTGCTATGGTGTCTCCGTTAGAAGTATCTAATGACAGTTCATTTCGGTAGAACCGCCCGTCAGTACCGTATAGACTTCTCATGTGATTCTGTGTTTCGAGTGTTGTGAATAGCAAAATTTTCAATAGGTCTTGTTCGATTTTATTGCCAGATACAGCATTGTTAAAACGTTCAGAACCATCAGCAGATTTCATGATATTAGCACGCTGTGTCCAGTGTCGATTATAAGTAATGTAGCGACTAGCGGCAAACATTGGAAGTTTCTCTAGGAAATTATCTTTCCTTAATGGAAAATATCCTGCTCCGTTGTACAGACTAGCAACTAAGAGAGAGGAAGCTAAATCAGGATTGTCAAAATTTACTCCAGAAGCTCGTAAATATCCGATTAAATTATCATTTATAATCGTCTGTGAAGTAATTTTATTTGAACCTTCTAGTTTTTTTCCATTTAACCCCAGTACAAAGTCAGAAAATTCATCGTCATTGAATTTTCGTTTGTCATAGTACACGTTACTATATTTAGTATAAATACGATTGATAGTTAAATCTTCTTCTTGTAAGGTTTCGTTATTGACTATATTGAATGCTTCAAGGGTAATATTATCTAATTCTTCATCTACATTTGACCAAAGAATACAAGATACTAACGCATCAATTTTAGTATGAAAATGTTTCCTGTTGAAAGCAAATCCTCGTTCAAATTTTTTATCAATTAGGTGGATTTCCTTCCAATATTTAATAGGGCTATAAATAATATAGCTATCAGTAGGTTGACGAAGATAGTATTTGAAGCCGCTCCAAATAAAGATGTTTCCCATCTCATTTATGCCCATCCCCTTAACTTCTTGCTTCATCTGTTGCATTAAATAACTTTGCTTCCATTCGGATGACGAAGAAGTCTTTTTTGCTTTTTGGTGTTCTATACTGCGTGTATCTGCATAAGGAGGATTTTCATACAGAATAATGGTGGTATTTGGATTATCTATATACTGCTTAATAACCTCATTATTAACATATTCCTCGCTAAGAGCATCTGCTCCACGAACTAGCCCCATATTAAAAGTATCGGCTTTCTCTGTAGGAGGGATAATATGACGAACTTTATCCCCAAGCAATTCAAGTAAAACTTTGTACTCATAATATTCAACTGTTGAAAGAACACAGTGGCTCAACTCTTCATCGCTCATCAATTTTTCAAGGTTTCCAGTTCCAGCACACCTGTCTAAAATGATATAATCATTACCTTCAGGGACACGTTGTATAGCTTGGCGAACTAACTCTAATGACTTTTGAACATAAGGTTCAGGAGTATAAAATGCTCCTAGATTTTTCTTTTGTAATGTATCATTAAGTTTATCCATCAAGTATTGGAACTGAACATTAGTTTCTCCAACATAGGGATTGATGAAATTTTTAAGTTTTTCTGGTTGCCGAATTTCGCCAATAATTTGAACATTACCAGTGTAGTCTCCGATGAAATCGGATTTGTTAGCTCCTTTATTTTCACGATAAAAGCGTTCTGCCCAGCCAACAATACAGTTTTCATCTATGTTTATTTTTGTAAATTCTTTTGAACGTAATATAGTAATTAAACGGCTTTCATCAAGTTGACTTCTTCCATATTCTAGAATTTCAATCGGATTGCTCGCAGAAAATCCAGAGTTTTTAAGACTTGCACCACCAAAATATACTCTTTCAATATAAGCTAAATAGTCTTCGCTAGAAAAGACATAGATTTTTTGATTTGTTAGTGACACCAATAAGATATTTTTTGGAATTTCTCGTCCTTTGATTCTCCGAGAAGATAGGTATTTGATGGCTTGGAATAAAACAGTGTTAATATCATTGATGATAACCTTAAATTCTAGTAAATTTCCGTTGACAACGCCATCTGTATAGTCAGAAAGAATATCATCTGTTGTCAGGTTTTTATCAACAAGAGGTAGATAATCTTGATAAAATTTGAGTTGTCCATCGACTTCATTTGAGAAATGACTAGGCATATTGCACCTCACCATTACTCTCTAAAGACAATTCTAAAGGCAACTCAAAAAATTCAACATAAAAAACTTTCTCACAAAAATGTGAAAAAGCCTGTTTTAGAGCTTGACAAAAAACACGTCTGACTACATAATCAGCGTGAGCTGTGAGCTGTGAGCTGTGATTGCGTTCATACCAATCGTTTCCTTTACTTTTTGATAGTTCTATTATATCAAAATTTTGGAATTTTGTATAGTAGAACTTTACATTTTTATTGACGAATATTGTTTGTTTCGATATAATATAAATAAGAAGTGAGGAGTGCCAGTTATGAAGTTTGAATTTAAGTCACTATTTGATTTACAATCTGCTTTTCCTGACGAACAGTCATGTATAGACCATTTAGAAGATATGATTTGGGGCGATGTGATTATCAGCCCTTTTGATGCTACTTCAAAAGTCTATAAATGCAAAGGGAACAAATACCGTTGCAAAAATACAGGGAAATACTTCAATGTCAAAACTGGTACTCTTTTTGATAATACTAAGATTGAACTGCGTAAATGGTTCATGGCGATTTGGCTTGTAACTTCTCACAAAAAAGGGATTTCTTCTGTGCAACTATCAAAAGATATTGGTGTTACTCAAAAAACAGCATGGTTTATGTTGGAGCGTATTCGCAAATGCTTTGGTACTGAAAACGGCAATAGTCTTGATGATGTCGTAGAAGTCGATGAAACCTATATTGGCGGTAAAAACAAGAACCGTCATAACTCTAAGAAAATCAAAAATGCTCAAGGGCGTTCATTGAAAGATAAATCTGCTGTAGTAGGTATGGTGCAACGTCAAGGTAAAGTCAATGCTCATCATGTGCCAGATACTAAAACAAAAACATTAACCGAGCAAATCGTTAAATATGTAAAAGAGACTGCTCAACTTTACACAGACGAATGGCTAGGTTATAATAAAGTGGCTAAGATGTATCAACATGATTTTGTAAATCACGGTGCTCGTGAATATGTTCAAGGTGATGTTTATACCAACACGATTGAAGGATTTTGGGCTGGTTTGAAACGTGGAGTATTAGGAATTTATCACTCATGGTCTAAGAAATATCTTCAAGACTATATAGATGAATTTGTTTTCCGTTATAACACTCGTGATTATTCGGATAGTCAGCGTTTTAATCTCTTACTTTCAAATGCCTGTGTCCGTACTAAATATAGGGAGCTGATTTATGGCTACTAATACACTAAATGATTTACATTTTGAATTGGAAAGGTCTATTTCTCGAAGAGTTGATAGTAAACTAATTGGGTATCAGGTTAGTCTTTCTGATAAATTTTATGACAAGTATACAAAATTCTGGAATAAGAAGTACAGTTTTGATTTTGTTACTAACCATCGTTCTTTTTACGCTCAACTAACAAAGACTTGTGTCTACGATGCGTTGAAAGAAAGCCTCAAAAAAGTAGATAGAAAAGCAATCGCTAAACACATGGCAGAGCTGGAAGCCTTGATTGATGTCGCAGAGAATAAAGAGGAGTTCCAAAACTTTTTTGAGAAAAAGTATCGTCTCAAATTCCCTGATTTGAATGACTGCGTTTATCCAAAGGAAAAAGAACTATCTGATTTTGATAAGAAACTTTGGATAGCCATGCACTATAACCCTAGAGAAAATAAGGGGGAACAGTAATGACAACTTGGTATGATTACATGGTAAGAGCCAGCGAACACGCTGGAAGTGATGGTGATTTATGGTTTCGCTATCTCTATAAGGTTATTCAAGATGATGGTACAAAGTTAACCACCGATGATGTTAAACAGTTGTTAAAAAATCCTACCCTGACACCTTTTCAAAAGACCACCCTTCAAGATGCCTTAACAGATGGTACACATACAAGGGAACACGTCTTACAAGCCAATCGTAAGAGCCAACCAAAAGATATTCTGAAGCTGTTTAGAGAGGGGAATTATGGATAAGAAAGTTTTATTTGAAGCTCTCAACACAGAATTATCCAAGGAAAATATAGACCTTGAAATCATTTGTGTTGGTGGTTTTGTCCTTGAGTATTATAATCTTCGAGGAACACAGGATGTCGATGCTTTTTATCAAGAAGATGCTAAAATCAGAAGTATTATTGCAAAAGTTGGTGATGATTTTGGTGTGAATGAACCTGATGAATTATGGCTGAACAACAATGTTGCAAATTTGAATAAAATACCGCCACGGTCTATTTGTGAGAAGGCATTTAACTATTCAAATCTAACGATTCTTGTACCACCACTATCTTACATTCTCGGAATGAAGCTAGAAAGTGGACGAGATAGGGATAGACAAGATGCTGGGGAAATTATTAAACTAGTGAAAATTCGTTCTATAAAAGAGGTTATCAATAAACTCAAAGAATACGGATTTCAACCTGATATTTCAATGGTTTTAGAAGTGTTTGAAATAGCCTATGGTATGGAATGGTTGGCAGAGTATATGACCGAACATCCAGAAGAATTTAGACATTATTAAAAGACGATTTCTGCTTGGAAGTCGCCTTTTTTAATATTATCGGAAATACTATATCTTGTGATTGGTGTAAACTGGTATATAGTTCCCATAATTTATTCATGGAAGAATCCTATAAAATTGGGGATAAGGCTGTTCTTATTACACCGGCACGTTTTTTAGCAAATACAGGAGCCACTCCTAAAAAATGGAATAAAAAAATGCTTGAAGATGAGCATTTGAAAATTTGCTACTATGAGTTAAAAAGTGGCAATGTATTTCCTGGAACCGATATTAAAGGTGGTGTTGTGATTACTTACCATGATAATGACAGCTTTTTTGAACCGATTGATACCTTTATTTCATCTCCGCTTTTAGATTTAGCCTATCGAATTGTGAAAAAATCTGGTTATTTGAATCAAACCTTGGATCAAATTATGTATGGCTCAGACAGTTATAAATTAACAGATGTCATGTTCGAAGAGAATCCAGAGTTACTCTCAAGAACAGATGAATCACATAGGAAATCAGTTTCAACAAATATTTTTTCACGTTATCCAGAAGTTTTTTTTGATATAGAACCACAAGATGGAACTACTTATTTACAAATTGTGGGTAGAGATGGAAATGAACGAGCAAAAAAATACATTAAATCGTCATATGTGAGAGAACATCCCAATTTAAAATACTGGAAAATATTGGTTCCTAAAGCAAATGGTAGCGGAGCTTTAGGAGAAGTGTTAAGTACACCCCTAATCGGGGAACCCCTAATCGGGTATTCCCAAACGTTTGTATCTATTGGTCAGTTTCAAACTAAAGAAGAGGCTGAGGCTTGTATGAAGTATATAAAAACAAAATTTGCTAGAGGGTTTTTAGGTATTTTAAAATTGACTCAAGACAACCCTCCTTCCTCTTGGAAAAAAGTCCCGTTGTTTGATTTTGCGTCAAGCTCAGTCATCGACTGGTCCCAGTCGGTGGCGGAGATTGACGCACAGCTATATACCTTGTTTAACTTCCCTCAAGAGGTTATTGATTTCTTTGAAACCAACATCAGACCAATGGACTAAGTTTTTGAATGTTGAAATTTTCGAAGAGAAGTGAGTAAGATATATAAAAGAGAAGTAGGTGATCTATGTCCGTTTTGATTAAAACTTCAGAAGAGATTTCTCCAAAAATCTACGCCTATACCACGCCCCATGTGACGACCAATGAGGGCTGGATCAAGATTGGCTATACCGAGCGTCAGGTGGAGCAGAGGATTAAGGAGCAGACCCACACGGCGGGGATTGAGCCGTCTATTTTGTGGCAGCAAGAGGCCAAGTATATTGAAGAACCAGACAAGGGCAAACCTTTTAAAGACCATGATTTTCACCAGTTTCTGAACTTCCATGCCATTGAACGCCGTCCCAAGACTGAGTGGTTCTATTTCAATGGTCATCCTGAAAAGGCAAGCCATTTGTTTGATCGGTTTGTCCGTCATGATGTTTCAGGTTACCAGCCTGGGGAGCAGGTGGACTACCAGCTCAGACAGGAGCAGGAAGAAGCAGTCCAGCAAACCTTGACCTATATCCAGACCAATCAGGACGCGCGTAAGAAAGAGTTTCTCTGGAATGCCAAGCCACGCTTTGGCAAGACCCTGGCCACCTATGACTTGGTCAAACGACTCAACTGTGACCGAGTCTTGATTGTGACCAACCGTCCAGCCATCGCCAATTCTTGGTTTGATGATTTTCATCAGTTTATCGCTGGCACGACCTCCTATAAGTTTGTTTCGGAGTCGGATTCCCTCAAGGGCAGACCAGCCCTATCACGAGAAGACTTCCATAAACTCCTTTTTACCGAGGAAGACGCTAAGGAAATCGCCTTTTTAAGCCTTCAAGATCTGAAAGGGTCCAAATACTTCGGCGGCGCGTATGATAAATTGCAGTGGGTAGCCAAGACCCAGTGGGATCTCTTGGTCATTGATGAGGCCCATGAAGGAGTGGATACGGAAAAAACAGATGTTGCCTTTCACCAAATCCAGCGCAACTTTACCCTCCACTTGTCAGGGACTCCCTTCAAGGCTCTAGCCAAGAGCAAGTTTTCGGAAAACCAGATATACAACTGGTCCTATGCAGATGAGCAAGCTGCCAAGCAAGATTGGCTCTCAAGCTCCGAGCAAGAAAATCCCTATGAAAACCTTCCCCAGCTCAACATGTTCACCTACCAGATGTCCAAGATGATCACGGACAGGGTTCGAGATGGTGCGGATTTTGGCAGTGAAACGGTTGATTTTGCCTTTGACTTGAATGAATTTTTTGCGACCAATGAATCAGGTAGCTTTATCCATGAGAGAGAAGTCAAAGAATGGCTGAACACCCTGACCTCTAATGAAAAATACCCATTTTCAACTAGGGAGCTCCGCCGGGAAATTAAGCACAGCCTTTGGCTATTAGACCGAGTGGCCTCTGCCAAGGCCTTGAAAGGCTTGTTGGAAGACCATCCAACCTTTGACCGGTATAAGATTGTGCTGGCTGCAGGTTCTGCCAGTCAGCGAGAAGCTGAGGATACAGAAGCAAATGGCAAGTCACTCGATATGGTCAGGAAGGCCATTGCTGAACATGACTATACCATCACCCTGTCTGTCGGTCAGTTGACGACTGGTGTGACCATTCCAGAGTGGACGGCAGTCTTGATGCTGAGCAATCTTCAATCTCCAGCCCTCTATATGCAGGCTGCCTTTCGTGCCCAAAACCCTTACAGTTGGGTGGAAGGAGACAAGGTTTACCGCAAAGAGCGGGCCTATGTCTTTGATTTTGCTCCTGAGCGAACCCTGTCACTCTTTAGTGACTTTGCCAACAATCTCAGTCTAGCCACAGCGGGTGGTGCAGGAACCAGTCAAACCAGAGAAGAAAATATCCGTAACCTGCTCAACTTCTTCCCTGTTATCGCAGAAGATAGGGAAGGCAAGATGGTGGAAATTGACGCCCAGGCAGTCATGACCATTCCAAGCCAGATACGAGCAGCAGAAGTCATCAAGCGTGGCTTTATGTCCAACTTCCTATTTGACAATATCGCAGGTATTTTCCGTGCTAGTCAGCTGGTCTTGGACATCTTGGATGAACTCCCTGTTGAGCAACAAGGGAAAATCAGTCATGCGCCGGATACACTTGAATTTCCAGATATCGAGGTGGATGAAGAAGGACAGGTTCAGGTGGCAGAAGACTTGGTCATCAACCGTCAAGAAGTCCTTTTGGGGACAAAAGTTTATGATTTGTTAGACACTGTGGAAGAGTTGGTTGACCAGGTAGAAACAGTTGACAAGACTTTTGTAAAAACTGTTCAGAAAGAAATATCCTCTACCTTGGTGGCAGACCTAACTGCTGGCTATGACTTGACCAATCGTGAAAGTAAACAAATTGAGAAGCAGATTCATACGGAGATTGAAACCCTCATCCAGCGTAGCGAAAAAGAATTTGATATTCAACAGGCTCATCTCGAAAATGAATACCAAGAAGCTTTGAAGGAAACGGTGGATAGTCAGCAACAAGAGGAACTAGAGCAGGCCTATCAAGCCAAGAAGATAGTAGCGCACCAAGCCCATCAAGCAGAGTTGCGACAACGGCTGGCAGAAAAAGTACAGGATTTGCCGCATGATCTGGTCAAACAGCAGGAAGTCAAGCAGCGAGAACGAACCAAGGCTCAGGCTGAGGACGAGATTCGCGGTCACTTACGTGGCTTTGCACGGACCATTCCAAGCTTCATCATGGCTTATGGGGATGAGAACCTAACTTTGGCAAACTTCGATAGCTACGTACCAGATGAGGTCTTCATCGAGGTAACGGGCATCAACCTCAACCAATTCCGTTATTTGCGTGATGGTGGACCTGAGTTTGCTGGCCATCTCTTTGACCAGCCGACCTTTGATCAGGCCATCCAAGAATTTTTACGGAAAAAAGCAGAGCTGGCAAACTATTTTGAAGATAGGACAGAAGACATCTTTGACTATATTCCACCTCAAAAGACCAACCAAATCTTCACTCCGAAGAAGGTGGTTCAGAAAATGGTGGATGAGTTGGAAAAGGAAAATCCTGGTATCTTCGATGACCCGTCCAAAACCTTTATTGACCTCTATATGAAGTCAGGGCTCTATATCACAGAGTTGGTCAAACGCCTCTATAATAGCCAAGGCTTACAAGCAGCCTTTCCAGAAGGGCATGAGCGGCTCAAGCATATCTTGGAAGAGCAAGTTTACGGCTTTGCGCCAACGGCTATTATTCATAAGATCGCTTTGGAGTTCATCTTTGGCACCCTACCTGACACCATCAGTCGGAAGAACTTCTTACAAGTGGATACTGTTCCTTATGCCAAGGAAGGCAGGATGCAGGAGTTGATCGATAAATCTTTTGGATAAACTGAATGAAAACTTGTCATTTTTGGCAAGTTTTTTTAGATAAGGTGCTATACTAAAACTAGGAATGAGGGGTGGATATGTTATGGCAAATTATGTTTATCAGCAGGTCATTTGTTCCAAAGATTTTTTTGAAACCTACTTTTTAGATTGCTACTCGATAGACGAAAAAAGGATTGATCCACCGTATATTAGTTTTAACAAATTGGTGGGTGTTAAAAACATTGGTGAGTATGGAGAACTTTTTGGTGAGTTTATCTATTATGGTTATGGATTCACGTATAAGATACGGTCAGATGGCTTGATGGTCCTAAAGTTTGCGACAAAACGTGATGTTCCTATCGCTGCGATTAGAGCGGCTATTCAACTGGACCATAGTCTGGAGTGGTATGCGGTTGAAGAAAATTGTATCTATGTTTCTCGTTTTTATTGGAATCATGGTGTCCAAGAAGAGATTTATTTACTAGATGATGATGACTTTGGAAGATGGGTAGAGGCTAGATATGAGTTTGAAGAAGCACTGGCCGACTCAGATCATATTGTCTGGTATTATTTATTGGAGAATAAGAATAATTGGCTCGACAGGGCTACCTTACTTGACCTACCGAGATATTATGAGGAGTGATTTGTGAGAGGAGAATATCATGTGGACAAAAAGAGTAGGCTACATTACCGAACCTGGGAAATTGGTTGATTATTTCTTATCTGTTGGACAGTTTCATGATTATTTGATTGGTTCTTTTTCCTATGATAGTCAGTCAGCTAGTCTACGTTTAACCATTGAGGAGGATTGTTTAGCAGAAAGTCCTTCTAATGCGCCAGCCTTGGTTTGGGATTTGGAATGCCAGGGAGTGACCGATTTTAGAATGCAAGACATGGAGGGACTTTCAAGGTGGTGGATTTATGAAGTTTTATATGATGGCACTACTTGTCAATTTCAGCTTGTAAATGGCTATTTTTCCTTCTCAGCAGAAAGTTTTAAGTTGGGAATTCCCCATAAACCGACTACAGAAGGGTGTCCAGCCATTACTCGTTTGCAGTATGATTATTTCTTGCAAGAATTTGAGGCAGGCATGATGCCCGGAGAGATCAATTTTTCTTTCGAAACAGATGAAGAGAAAGAGCTCTGTTCTTTTGGTTATTCCAAAGAAGCGGAGCAGCCATATTGGATAAGGGAAAACAAGCAAACGGATGAAAAAAGGTTTATAAGTTCTGCTTTATTATTTTCTTCTCCTCTGTTTGACGGGAAGTCCTTGAGAGAAAGATGGGATGAAGTGGTAATTTACAGTATAGCAGGTCAATCCCTAAATGATTGGTTGAGCTATGCCGACCATTCTGTTGAAACATTTGTTTCCGAACCAGAGGATGACTATAGTCTCTACATCAATGGTGTCGAGTTAGATGGTTTTATCAATGAGGAGGGGAAGCCTTGTCCAACTTGCGGTAGAAATACATGCTACTTAGAAGACTATGATGACTATTGTTGTCCATATTGCAATCTCTGGTTGACGGATGGATGGTGGTATGATGACGAGCTGGATTACTTTGAAAAACGACCTCTGGAGCCAGAACTCTTGTGGAAACCGAGTAAAATGTTGCGGTTTTGCCAGGTTCAATTTTTGAACGGTGGAAAGATTTATTCCTATTATTGTCCTGATCAAACGATAGAAAGGGGAGACTGGGTGGAAGTTTTTGTTGGCAAGCAAGCTATAAAAAAAGCTGTTCCAGTAGTGGCTATCATTACCGCTCCAGCAGACCGTCCTCCCTATCCTTTGGATAAAATAAAAACAGTACTAGGAAAATCAAGAGAGTGGTCGGAAATGATTGCGGAAAAATTGGAGAATTTACTAACTCACGGCCATATATGTGATTTATCGGAAGAAAAAATCCCAGCCGATTCATCGGTAGCTTACGACCTCTTGAAAACTCCAGTCGGCAATTTCTGGTTGGAATTAAATGGTCAGCCCATAAAAATGTCAGTTATAGCCCATTATCCAAATCTTGAGGATACGTACTTTGTGGAAGGAAGTTATCATCTGAAACCTTTTGAGCCGGTTTTTACTGATTTTAAGAGATTATCGATTTGTACAGATATTGACTTTAGAACTGCAAGATTGATTGATAACTTAGGCGGTGAACATCAATACGGGAACAATTGGCAAGTTGGCGATTATGATATTGGAATTGTCGCGCACCCATACTCATACGATGAAGAAGAAGTAGATGAAAACGATTTAGGAATTCCCTATTTTCGTGAATGGATAGAAGACTATCAGCATCTAACTTGCTTTTCGGTTGCTTGGAAATACTATACTTCCGATGAGGATTTATCCATCTGGTTCAATGTCTAACTGAATGGAGCACCCTCTGCAAGGGCTAGGCTTAGGTTGTAAATCTCTCTTCATTTCAATAATAAAAGTATTTTTCCATATCAATAAAGAAACCGCCAAATAGTTGGCGGTTTTCGGCTATTTAAAATACAAGAGTCTCAACCCATTCAAAATCACCAAAATGGTAGATCCTTCGTGTCCGACTACGCCGAGTGGCAGATTGATAGACTGGAAGAGATTGGAAATGATAAGAAGAGCAATGACAGATAGAGCAAAGATGATATTCTGCTTGATGATTCCCCGCATTTTCTTCGACAGGCGAATGGAGTAAGGAATCCGTGTCAGGTCTTCCATGAGCACGATGTCAGCTGACTCCATAGCGATGTCCGTTCCGCTTCCCATTGCATAGCTGACATTGGCTTGGGCAAGGGCAGGAGCATCGTTGATACCGTCACCCACCATACCGACAGACGCAAACTCGGTTTGCAGTTCTTGGATAACAGCAGCCTTGTCCGTAGGCAGGCAGTTGGCAATCACACGGTCAATACCGACCTGACTCGCCACATAACGAGCAGTCTTTTCTTGGTCGCCCGTCAGGAGAATTGGCGTCACTCCCATCTCTTTCAACTGTGCAATCAGCTGCTTACTCTCTGGCTTCAAACTGTCCTCCACCATGAAGATCGCCGCCAGCAGATCATTTTGGCTGACATAGACCAGGGTTTTTCCAGTGCTTTCCGCCTCATCGATCTGTGCCAGCAGGTCATCAGACAGCGGACGAACTAAGCTATCTACCACAAAGCCCGCCTTACCGATTTTCCAGCTATCGCCTTGATAGCCAGCCACCAAACCTTTACCAGTCACGTCTTCTAGGCTTTGGAGGGCAATAGCAGAGCTGTCAGCCGTATAGGTCATGAGAGCCTGGGCGATCGGATGGCTTGATTGTTTTTCAACTGCCTGAACAACCTGCTTGATAAGTTCTTCATCGCCAAGATAGGTCGCTCCAACAACTTCAGGCTTACCGATGGTGAGGGTGCCAGTCTTGTCAAAGACGATTGCTTCTAAACTGGCGATGTTATCCGCAATATCACCACCCTTAATAATCATTCCCTTACGTGCCGCACGGCTGATGGCAGAAAGTGTTGCCGGTGAAGAAGAAGCTACAAGAGCGCAAGGAGATGCTATGGTCAAGAGAATCATGCCACGGTAAAAAGCGTTCAACCATTCCCAACCCAAGAAAAAGTGAGCAAAGAGAATGAAGAGTGGCACCACCACCAAAACAATCTTGACATAGCTATCTTCCATATTTTCAATGAAGGTTGCTGTTTTTGATTTGGATTCTTGGGCATTTTCAACCATTTGAACGATTTTATCAAAGAGGGCGTCGCCTTTTTCAGCTGTAACTTGAACGGTAACAGTTGGACCTTGGTTGATAGTACCGCCGATAACAGCAGCACCAGCCACTTTTTCCGCAGGAAGCGGCTCGCCTGTAATCATGGATTCGTCAAAGATAGATTGCTCACTGATTAATCTTGCATCCAGCGGGACCGTATCACCCTTGCGAACTTGCAGGAGGTCACCGATGCGAATGTCGGCCGTATCCAAAACAGTGATGTCACCATTTTCCTCTATTTTACGAGCAGTAGGAGGGGTCATGTTCATCAAAGCTGCGATAGCATTCTTGCTTTTTTCCATAGCCAATTCTTCCAGAGTAGAAGAAAGGGAGAAGATGAAGATGAGCAGGGCTCCTTCCATCCAGTAGCCGATGATACCAGAGCCGATAGCCGCCAAAATCATAAGGAGGTCAACAGATAAGTGCTTGTCGAAAATTAGCTCAGTCAGGCCTTCCTTGGCTGATTGATAGCCTCCGATGACAAAGGCTAGGATGAAGAGTGCAGGAGCCAGCCCTTGATTGCCTACTTGGAGTAAGATGATACCGGATAGGATAAAGAGCAAGCAAAGGCTAGTTGTTAAGATGTGGATATTGTGTTTTAGATGGTTTACAAGAGTCATAGTAGCATCCTTATTTATAATTATTATCATTTAAGATAAATTAATTATAACAATTCTAAATAAAATGTCAAGTCTTTTTAGAACAATTCTAAATAATAGTTTTCAGATAATTCAAAGGAAAGAAAAAAGAGCGAATCAATTTCGCTCTGCTACTAGTTTTTTATTGTTTGGCATTCAGGACAGATGCCGTAAATGGATAAGACTTCTTTGGTAATCTTGTAACCTGTTTGTTCATGGGCTTCTCGTTTGAGGCTAGGGATTTCTACGTCCATAAAATCAGTGATTTTTCCGCATTTTTCACAGATAACATTGAGATGCTCATGGCCCATAAAGTCATAATATGTCGTAGTATCGTTGGACCGCTTGAGTTCGGTCACAAAACCTTCTTCCAACAGAACCTTGAGATTGTTGTAAACAGTAGCTAGACTCATGTTGGGATAGTTGGGCAGGAGGTCCTTGTAAATCATTTCGGCACTTGGGTGGTCATCGCTTTCGATGATGTAGGCTATGACAGCCTTGCGGGTCTCTGTGATGCGGATGCCTTTTTCCTTCAAATGTTGGATAACATGTTCAAAGGTTGTTTGGTTTTTTGCGTTGAGATGGGAATGTAGTTCCATGAATACCTCCTTTTCTTTTTGATAATAATTCTAATTTACTTATCCTCATTATAGACTTTTTATAAAGAACTGTCAATTTTGAGGAGGCTTCGCCTGTACTAGCACAGATGGAGTTTTCTTATCTTGTTGTCCTAGTATTCCTATGTTACAATCGTAGCATGACACGATATAAGGCAATAATTTCCTACGACGGATATGAGTTTTCTGGTTTTCAGCGTCAGCCTCATGCTCGGACGGTTCAGGAAGAAATCGAAAAAACGTTAGTAAGATTGAATAGTGGTCAGCCAGTAACCGTTCATGGTGCAGGGCGTACAGATGCTGGGGTTCATGCCTACGGTCAGGTCATTCATTTTGATTTGGCTGGCAGTCGAGATGTGGAGAAGCTCCGCTTTGCCCTCGATACCCAAACCCCAGAGGACATCGATGTGATCCAGGTGGAGCAGGTGACTGATGATTTTCACTGCCGCTGTGCCAAGCACAGCAAGACCTATGAATTTCTAGTGGATATTGGACGACCTAAAAATCCTATGATGCGTCACTATGCAACCTTTTATCCCTATGATTTGGATTTGGGGTTGATAGAAGAAGCGATTCAGGATTTGGTGGGTACGCATGATTTCACGGGCTTTACAGCTTCAGGGACTTCTGTGGAAAATAAGGTACGGACGATAACGTCAGCAACCATGGAATACGACCAGCGACGGCAGTTCTTGATTTTTACTTTTTCTGGCAATGGCTTTTTGTATAAGCAAGTTCGTAATATGGTTGGGACCCTCTTGAAAATTGGTAATGGTCGGATGCCGGTTGGGCAAATCAAGCGGATTTTGGCAGAAAAAAATCGAGATTTGGCGGGACCAACTGCGGCGGGAAATGGACTTTATTTAAAGGAGATTATTTATGAAGACTAAGTATATTCTAGCACTTTCAGGCAATGATATTTTCAGCGGGGGTGGGCTTCATGCAGATTTGACGACCTACACTGTCCATAAAATACATGGCTTTGTAGCTGTGACCTGCTTGACTGCGATGACGGAAAAAGGTTTTGAGGTCATTCCGACAGATACAGCGGTGTTTGCCCAGCAGCTGGCTAGTTTGAAGGATGTGCCCTTTTCAGCTATTAAGATCGGCTTGCTTCCGACGGTGGAAATAGCAGAGCAGGCTTTGGAGTTTATCAAGGCCCATCAGGATATTCCAGTGGTCTTGGATCCGGTCTTGGTCTGCAAGGAAACGCATGATACAGAGGTCAGCCAGCTGAGGGATGAACTCTTGAAATTCCTTCCCTATGTCAGCATCCTCACGCCAAATCTGGCAGAAGCTCAGCTATTGCTCCAAAAAGACATCCAAACGGAGGAAGAGATGGAGCAGGCGGCGGTGGCGCTTTATGACTTGGGTGCCAAGTCGGTGGTCATCAAGGGGGGCAATCGCTTGGGAGGTTCACAGGCTGTCGATGTGTACTATGACGGGAAGGAAGTGGTGGTGCTTAAGTCGCCCCTGCTTTCAGAAAACAATGTGGGGGCAGGCTGTACCTTTGCGTCCAGCATTGCCAGTCAGCTTTTGCTAGGTCAGGACTCTTTGGAGGCGGTCAAATTGTCCAAGGACTTTGTCCATGCAGCCATCTTAAAATCAGATCAATATGGGGTAATTCAGTATGAGAAATAAAAAGACGCAAGAACTAGTATTACTGGCCATTCTAACGGCTTTGACCTTGGTTCTAGCATTTATCCATGTACCAACTCCAAATGGCTTTACATCTTTACTGGATGTTGGAGTTTTCTTTACAGCCTTTTACTTGGGCAAGAAAGAAGGAGCCATTGTCGGCGGACTGTCAGGGCTTCTGATTGACTTCTTGCTGGGCTATCCCCAGTGGGCTTTCTTTAGTTTGCTTTTCCATGGAGCTCAGGGCTATTTTGCAGGATGGACGGGTAAGAAACGTTTGATTGGAGTTGTTCTTGCCAGTCTTTCCATGATTGGTGGCTATTTTGTGGCATCTAGTTTCATGTATAATGTAGCTGACGCTGTTACTAGTCTGATGAGTAATACTCTGCAAAACACAGTTGGTTTGGTACTAGGTTATATCTTGGCTCAGGCAATAGAAAGAATTGGTGCAGTAAATCATGTCATTAAAGGAAATTAAGGAAGAGACCAAGCAAGTTGTCGAAGAGGTTTTAGAACTCAGCAATCTGCAAAAGGGTCAGATTTTTGTCCTAGGTCTGTCTTCTAGTGAAGTCATTGGTGGGCATATCGGCAAAAATTCCAGTCTGGAAGTTGGTGAAGCCGTTGTCGAAACTATTCTGGATATTTTGACTCCCAAGGGCATTTACCTAGCTGTCCAAGGCTGTGAGCACCTCAATCGTGCCTTGGCAGTGGAGCGGGAATTGGCTATCCAGAAAGATTTGGAAATGGTCAATGTCCTACCCACCCTTCATGCAGGTGGCTCTGGGCAGTTGGCAGCCTTCAAGTATATGAAGGATCCAGTCGAAGTGGAATTTATCACCGCTCAGGCTGGTGTGGACATCGGCGATACGGCTATCGGTATGCACATCAAGCATGTTCAAGTGCCAATTAGACCGAGCTTGCGTGAAATCGGCCAGGCCCATGTTACAGCTCTTGCCAGCCGTCCCAAACTGATCGGCGGAGCCCGTGCGGCTTATCTGGAGGATCAGATACGGAAGCAATAATGTGATGGAGAACGAGAAGAAGCTTTCTCGTTTTTTCTATGCAAATCAGAAGGAGTTTGCTATAATTAAGATATGAAAGATTAAGTGTAGCTCCGTATGTCAAATGGAGCAAGAACAATTTTGTTGGTATAGTCGTTCAGTTTATTTTTTATTACTTTGACGCAAGAGGAAACTCCGTTTCCTTATTTCCAACTTCAAACACTCCACTGGATTGTTTGAACTCGCTTTGCCGTACTCTGTAGGGGTGACTTGTTTCTCAAGTGCTATTTCCAACCTTATACAGTCATTAGACTGTATAAGCTACCTGCAGCTTTTGATGCGAACTTTGTTCGCTCTATTTCCCACCTCCAAAGGTTCCCCAAACCTTTAGGGCTAGTACTAAAAGCAAACTAAACGACTATAAATTCAAGAGGTATGATACCTCCTTTTTGACATGGAAAGAAGAAAAATGAAACAAAAGAGTTTTGCACTTAAAATGACAAGAAAGACTGAATTGGCACGTGTACTTTCAGAAACACGCACCTCCTATATTGTGGGTCAGGCAGATGGAAAGACTTTCTCCGTGGATAAGGGAAAAATCAACTCCTATGTAGGAGATATTGTCGAACTGGAGCAGATTGGTAGTCAGATGAAGATTAAATCCATACAGGAAAGGAAAAATCTGGTATCCAAGGCTCGCAATAAGACCGGTAAGAGTTATCGATATTCAAAAGATAGTCAAGTTCTAGCGACGAATGTAGACCAGATTTTCATTTTGTTAGCGGTCAATCAAAATCTGACTTTATCGAAATTAGAACGCTATGCCTTGGTCTTTGGGCAAAAGAATATCCAGCTACTATTTGTTCTAACAAAGATAGATTTGGTAGACGATTGGGCCCCCTTTATCCAAGAAATAAAGGAACTTTATCCCCAGTTAACCCTAATACCTGTTAGTATTTATCGTCCTGATAGTTTGAAAGGGTTGGCTCGGCATTTTTCTCCTGAGGGCATTGGGCTCTTACTGGGAAGCTCAGGTGCAGGTAAGTCCAGTCTTATCAATCATTTTCGAGGAGAAGAATTACAAGCTGTCAGTCAGGTTCGCTCGGACGGCAAAGGGAAGCATACCACAACTGCGAGTTATTTCCTGTATTCACCTGAATTGGATTATTATTTTATTGATACCCCAGGTTTCAAGGGGATTGATCGTCACGATTCCTTTTATCTGCCTATCTTATTTGATGATATTCTTGAACTAGCCGATTGGTGCCGTTTTTCTGACTGTCACCATCAAACAGAAAAGGCTTGTGCTGTGAAACAAGCGCTTGAAGATGGTCGGTTGAGTAGTAAGAAATTGGAGCGGTATAGGAAAATAGTCATTTAGTTTATCTTTGATTACTTCGACGAGCGAGGAAACGTCGTTACCTTATTTCCAAATTTAAACAATTCACTGGATTGTTTGAACTCACTTTGCCATACTCCAGTTATGTCTACGGCTGTTGACACGAACTTTGTTCGCTTTATTTCCAACCTCCAACTATCTCCCAGACAGTTGGAGCGAGTACTAAAAGAAAACTAAACGACTATACAATCAATAGTCGTCCTAATCACAACCAAGTGGTTGTGATTTTTTTGAATAAAATCCTTGCCAAGTAGATTTCTTTATGCTAAACTTGTTCTTGTAATTGATACAAGTTCAAAAAGGAGGGTTTCCATGGATACCAAATTTTCAGTAGCTCTGCATATCTTGACCATGATTAGCGAGAGCAGTGATATCATGACGTCGCAGGCCTTGGCAACCAGTGTCGGTACCAATGCCAGTTATATCCGCAAGGTCATCGCTCTCTTGAAGAATGCAGGTATCATCCAGTCCCAGCAGGGCAAGGCTGGCTATGAGTTGAGCAAGGATCCGGCGGACATCAGCCTCCTGGACATCTACTATGCCACCCAGGAAGTCACGCATATCCAGCTCTTTCAGCAGCACCAACACGCCAATCAATCCTGCCCAGTTGGTCGGCACATTGCAGGAGCTGTTCAGCCAATCTTTGCGACCATTGAGCAGGATTTGCAGGACAGATTATCCCAAGAAAGCTTGGCCCAGGTCATTGCCAACTTGTATCAAGAGGCAAAAAAATCCAACTGACTTTCACAAGTCAGTTTCTATTTCGCACAACTTAGACTTGTATCAGATACAAGTCTGTAAATAAAAGGAGTAAACCATGAAAGCAGCACAACACACATCTTATAACAAAGACAATATCGCACTCAACCTAACTGACATTGCTAAACCGAACATCAAACCCAATCAAGTCCTTGTCAAAGTGACAGCGGCAGGTGTCAATCCTCTAGATAACATGATTTCTCGTGGAGATGTCAAGATGATTGTCCCTTACAAATTGCCACAAACAGCGGGCAATGAGGTCGTTGGCTTGGTCGAAGAAGTCGGCTCAAGCGTGACTAATTTTGCAGTTGGTGACCGTGTCTTTGGTCGTCTTCCCCTCGACAATATCGGTGCCTTTGCCGAGTATGTAGCAGTTGAGGCTATAGCCCTTGCCAAAGTTCCTGCCTATCTGACAGATGTGGAAGCGGCAGCTGTTCCTCTGACTGCCCTGACCATTATGCAGGCACTGGACCTCATGGGTGCAGAAGCTGGCAAGACCATCTTCATCTCAGGTGGTACTGGTGGTGTCGGTGGTATGGCCATTCCCATTGCTAAAGCCAAGGGTTTGACGGTTATTACCAACGGTGATGGGGCAAATGCAGAGCGGGTATTGGCACTGGGAGCTGACCAGTTTATCGACTACAAGACAGAAGATTATACTAAAACTCTCTCCCAAATCGACTATGTGCTGGATACGCTTGGCGGTGCAGAAACCGAAAAACAAATGTCAATCATGAAAAAAGGAGGTCATCTGGTTTCCCTCCGTGCCATGCCAAACGGTGCCTTTGCCAAACGCATGAACTTGCCAAAATGGAAACAAGTCCTGCTTGGTTTGGTTGGTCGCAAGTTTGATAAAATGGCGGAAAGCTACGGTGTACACTACCATTTCATCTTCGTAGAAAGCAATGGGCAACAGCTGCAAGAAGTGGCAGATATTTTCAGCAAACTAGAAATCAAACCGTCTATCGACACCGTTTATCCATTTGAAGAAGTCAACGCAGCCTTGGACAAGGTCGCCAACGGTCGCTCACGTGGAAAAACTGTCCTCAGTTTTAAATAGTAGGAGTACTTATGTCTTATATCACAACTAAAAATCAATACATAACTGTCGCTGGCAATCAGATTGCCTACCGTGAACTAGGTAAGGGCAAGTCCAAACTGCCCTTGGTCATGTTGGTCCATTTGGCCGCAACCTTGGATAACTGGGATCCAAAATTGCTAGACTTACTGGCTGAAAAAGAGCACATTATCGTTCTAGACCTGCCTGGCGTCGGAGCCAGTCAAGGCAAGGTAGCTTCTACTATTCCAGGAATGGCAGAACAGGCTCATGCTATTATCAAGGCTTTGGGGCATACGAAAATTAACCTGCTCGGCCTTTCTATGGGTGGTTTTATTGCCCAAGAAATCGTCCGTCTCGATAGCCAAATGGTCAACCGCTTGATTCTTGCAGGAACAGGTCCTCGTGGTGGTGTTGAAGTCGATAAGGTGACAGGAAAAACCTTCCGCTATATGCTGAAGGCAGGTTTCGAGCGTGTGGATCCAAAACGCTACATCTTCTACAACCACGATGAAGCAGGCCGCTTGGAAGCTGAAAAAGTTTTGGGGCGTATGGGAGAAAGAAAAGCTGAGTATGCAGACAAGGACATGAATGTCCCAGGATTTTTAACCCAGCTGAAGGCTATCAAACGTTGGGGGAGAGATCCTCAAGACGATATGACCTTTATCAGGCAACCGACCCTGATCGTCAACGGTGACAAGGATATGCAAGTTCCGACTGAGAACTCTTACATCATGCATGAGAAAATCAAAAACAGCCAACTGATCATCTATCCCAATGCAGGTCACGGATCTATCTTCCAAAATGCAGAGGCATTTTCAACAGCCTTGATAGACTTTTTGGAGGAATAGTCCCTATTACTCTTGATGATACAAGGCCTGCAAAGTCCCCAAAATCACCTTAGCCTGCTCTTGAAAGAGTTGATTGAGTTACTTGTCTTCTTTATCTTTTGGCTGTATAATAATCTAAAACGAAAGGAAATCAAATGAATATCAAGGATTTTTACTGGGTGCGAGAGCCAGAAAACTACCAGATTTCGGATAAGGAAATCAGAATCACAACCCAAGCTCACACGGACTTGTGGCAGAAGACCTATTACCATTTTGTCAATGACAATGCTCCCCTGCTCTTGATGGATACGGAGGAAGAGTATTTTTCCTTCACTGTTAAGACAGATTTTTCCAATAGTCATACCCGCTTTGACCAGTGTGGTGTCGTGGTCTATCAGGATTCGGAAAACTGGATTAAGGGCTCGATTGAGTATGAAAATGAAGACTTTCAGCACTTGGGCAGTGTCGTGACCAATCACGGTTTTTCAGACTGGGCAACTCAGGAGATACCCGCTTCTGTTAAGTCTATCTATTACCGTTTGAGCCGACGGAGTAGTGATTTCTGCATTGAAAACTCTAAAGATGGTGTCCATTTTGAGCAGATGCGGATTTGCCACTTACATGAAGGCGGTGGAAAAATCCATTTTGGAATCTATGCCTGCTCGCCAGAAGATTCTTCTTTTGAAGCCGTCTTTTCCGAAATGAGCTTGACAGACTGCAAGTGGCTGGCTCACGATGGACAGCAGCCAGATGAATATAGTCATTTGAATTAGCTTTGATACATCGTCACTTTCGGCTTGCCGTACTCTACGAAAGTGACTTGCTTCGCAAGTCGTATTTCCAACCTAGAACAGCCTAGAGGCTATTCTAGCAACCTTCACCTCAGTTCCTTGTTTGAAAGCTAATTCATTCGACTATAGTAACTCCCAAAGACTGAACAAGTGTTCGGTCTTTTTGTTTGCCAGCCCCATTTGCCTACCAATCAAGGCTTGTGGTACAATAACAAAAAATGTTTTTCGGAGGAGATATGAAAACGGAAAAGAAGGTTTCAACCTCTTGGGCCTTTCGTGGTCGGATTGTTTGGCTCTTTACCAAATACCAATTGCTTAGCAAGGGGCTTTTAGCCTTGGTCCTCTATCCCTTGTATTCCTTTGCTATTGATACCTTTTTAGGTCTATCAGGGCGGACAGGGATTTCCAGTGGGGATTATCTATCCTTTCTCTTGAGTTTCCAAGGACTAGGTTTTCTTTTAGTGACCTTGCTTATGATGGTAATCTTGATTGGTCTGGATATCAACACCTTTATTTTGACCAGTGCCTTGATAAAAGAAGGAAAAATTGAGATGACAGCTAGGCACATGCTCTGGCTAGGTTTGACCTCGCTCAAGTCCCTCTTTAGTCCAGTGGGACTCTTGCTCATGGTATATGTATCCTTGATTTTTCCACTTCTAGGACTTGGGGTGACAATCGGTCCTATGAGGCAATTTCAGATTCCTAATTTCATTACCTCGGTTATCTATGCCAACCCTCTCTACCTATCTCTTTATTTAGCGGTTTTGTTGACTTTAACCTATCTTAGTTATCGTTTTATCTTTACCTTCCACTATGTTCTCGTTGAGGAAAAAGGCATTAGACAGGCACTCAAATCGTCCTTGGCTTTGACCAAGAAACAGGGCCGAGCTCTTATCAAGCGTCTTGTTGGGATTTTTTTGAAAAATGGCCTGCTTTACTTTGTTCCCTTGTTCCTTGCCTTGATAGCCCTTCTTGCCTTTGTCTTGGTCAGTCAGGCAGAGCATACCAATCAAAGTCGTTTGTATCTCTTGTTTATCCTCCTTGCAGTCTTGGAGATAATCAGTTTTTTGACCTTCCTCTTCCCACCGATGATGATTTATTGGGTGACGGATGCCTTTTATGACTATGAGCAGGCTGAAGGTCGAGAACTGGCTGTAACCTTGCCGACTAAGGCAAGTAAGTGGCGGGAGGATAGGTTACCAACCATTCGCCTCCGTACCAAGTTCTTGGTGACAAGCCTTGTCTTGCTCATCTTGGCTGGAAATTTTGGTCTTTCTTACATACTGGTTCAGGATTTTGATGCAATCTTTCGAGTAAACAAGAGAATTGAATTGGTGGCCCACCGAGGCGGAGGGGACTTGGGTGCGGAAAACACTATCGCAGGTATTTTAGCAGCTGCCGAGGAAGGTGTGGCCTGGTCGGAGATTGATATTCAACGGACCAAGGACGGTCACTATGTCCTCAATCACGATGGTGATTTCCAACGTGTCGCAGGTGATAGCCGCAGCTCTAGCGAGATGACTTTGGATGAAATCCAAGAATTGCAGGTTGCGGATGCTTTTGATCCTAGCCGTCCAGCCCAGCCTGTTCCCACTATTGAGGAAGTCATCGAAGCCAGCAAGGGCAAAATCGGCCTCTTTATTGAATTAAAAGGAAAAACAGCCGACAAGCAAATGGTGGACGACATTGTTGCTATGGTTAAGACTTATGGTGTTGAAAAAGAAGTGGCTCTTTTGTCTTTGGATTACAGTCTGATTACCTATATCGAGGAAAGCTATCCAGAGATGGTGTCTGGCTATCTCTATTATTTCTCCATCGGTCAGACCGGGGATTTGCAAGGCGACTATCTGATTATGGAAGAGGCTGAGGCCAGTCCAGACAAAGTAGCAGACTTAAAAGCTCAGGGCAAAAAAGTTATCGTTTGGACAGTTAATACGGAAGAATCTATCCAACGTTTTGTCAATTCGGATGTGGATGGTATCATTACAGACTATGTCCTCAATGTCAAGGCTGGTATGAAGGCGCGTGATGAGCGAACAGATTTCGAAGTTATTGTAGATGCACTATTTTAGGTGATTAGACCTTTATCTTCTAATTTGATTAGCTAGAAGATTTTTTCTCGCTTGTTTTTCTATTGAAAAACGTTGGACTGCTCTGCCGTTTCCCAAAAGTCCGTTATAAAATCGTTGAAATCCTTGTCATTTGTGGTATAATGAAGAGTATGCAATAAAATTTTAAGGAGAATGACAGAATGTCTGTATCATTTGAAGCAAAAGAAACAAACCGCGGTGTTTTGACTTTCACAATCGGTCAAGATGCGATTAAACCAGAATTGGACCGCGTTTTCAACAAAGTTAAGAAAGATATCAATCTTCCAGGTTTCCGTAAAGGTCACTTGCCACGTGCCGTATTTAACCAAAAATTCGGTGAAGAAGCTCTTTACCAAGACGTAGTAAATGCCCTTTTACCAGCAGCTTATGAAGCAGCAGTTGCTGAAGCTGGTCTTGAAGTGGTTGCACAACCAAAAATCGACGTTGTATCTATGGAAAAAGGTCAAGACTGGACAATCACTGCTGAGGTTGTAACAAAACCTGAAGTAAAATTGGGTGACTACAAAAACTTGGCAGTTTCAGTAGAAGCAACTAAAGAAGTAACTGACGAAGAAGTTGATGCGAAAATCGAACGCGAGCGTAACAACTTGGCTGAATTGGTTATCAAAGAAGGCCCAGCAGCAGAAGGCGACACAGTTGTGATTGACTTTGTTGGTTCAGTTGATGGTGTTGAATTTGATGGTGGTAAAGGTGAGAACTTCTCACTTGGACTTGGTTCAGGTCAATTTATCCCAGGTTTTGAAGATCAATTGGTAGGTCATGCAGCTGGTGAAGAAGTGAACGTTGAAGTAACTTTCCCAGAAGATTACCAAGCAGCTGACCTTGCTGGTAAACCAGCTCTCTTCGTGACAAAAATCCACGAAGTAAAAGCAAAAGAAGTGCCAGCTTTGGACGATGAATTGGCAAAAGATATCGACGAAGAAGTAGAAACACTTGATGAGTTGAAAGCTAAATACCGTAAAGAATTGGAAGCTGCAAAAGAAGTTGCCTTTGATGACGCTGTAGAAGCAGCTGCTCTTGAATTGGCAGTAGCAAATGCTGAAATCGTCGAATTGCCAGAAGAAATGATTCACGAAGAAGTTCACCGTGCAATCAATGAATTCTTGGGTGGTATGCAACAACAAGGTATCTCACCAGACATGTACTTCCAAATCACTGGTACAACTCGTGAAGACCTTCATAAACAATATGAAGCAGATGCTGAAAAACGTACAAAGACAAACTTGGTTGTTGAAGCAGTAGCGAAAGCTGAAGGTTTCGAAGCAACTGAAGAAGAAATCAACAAAGAAATCGAAGACTTGGCAGCAACTTACAAGATGGAAGTGGCACAAGTTCGTAACTTGCTTTCGCCAGAAATGTTGAAACATGATATCGCAGTGAAGAAAGCTGTAGAAGCAATTACAAGCACTGCCACTGTAAAATAATAAAAAATAGGGAACTGGTTTAGACTAGTTCTCGATTTTTTCGTTATGTAAAACGATCATCACGTGAAGTAGATTGTTCTAGATTAGATAGAATGAGTAAGTGATTAGTTGCTGGAAAAACTATCTAGATAAGCAGTTTGAACCGAAAAATGGTAAAGATTATCTTTGACTATTTATAGAATTTAGCGTAGAATAGTAAGGAAAGACAAAAAAGGAGAAAAGCCTTGGAACTTAACGTATTTGCAGGACAAGAAAAAAGTGAACTTTCCATGATTGAAGTGGCACGTGCTATTTTGGAAGAACGTGGCCGTGACAATGAAATGTATTTCAATGATTTGGTCAATGAAATTCAAAACTACCTCGAAAAATCAAACAGCGACATTCGTGCGGCTTTACCAACCTTTTATTCCGACTTGAATGTTGATGGAAGCTTCATTCCGCTTGGTGAGAACAAGTGGGGACTTCGTTCATGGTATGCCATTGACGAAATTGATGAAGAAGTCATTACGCTTGAAGAGGATGATGAGGACGCACCAAAACGCACGAAAAAACGTGTTAATGCCTTCATGGATGGAGATGAGGATGCTATTGATTATGGCAACGATGATCCAGAGGACGAGGATGGCTATTCTGTACGTTCTTCATCAGATTATGAAGACGAGAATCCAGACGACGAAAAAGATGAAGTTGAATCGTACGATTCAGAAATCAATGAAATCATCCCAGATGATGAGTTGGTAGAAGAAGATGTTGAATTGAACGAAGAAGATGAAGATGATTTTTCGGACGAAGAAGATGAAATCATTGAAGAAGACTAATTTTTGTACCTTTGTCAATGATGTGAGACCCAAAATGTTATTTTGAAGATAACTATTTGTTAAGCTTTACTAGGAGCTAGCTCCTAGTAAAGCTTTTCTGATATCGATAGGAGATTTCCATCCTAAAGTTTGCATAGGGAGTCGATTAGAACGATAAAGATAGGTTTTCATCTGCTTGATCAGATCGTCATAGGAGTAGAAGGTCAAGTGCTGGTAGAAACGTCGATTGTCATTTCGATGACTGCGTTCAACCTTGCCATTATGTCTGGGTGTTCGAGGACGAATCAGCTTGTGCTCAATGCCAAGTTCCTGACACAATAAGTCTAGTGGGTGAACTTGTTTGGTTTCTTTGAAATGAGTGAACTCGAAGCCATTATCCGTTTGAATGATTTTTGGTTTGTATCCAAAGTGTTTGATAGCCATTTTGAGAAATTGAACCGTTGAGTAGGACGACTGTTCTTTGAAAGGGAATATAAAACGTTCTCGACTGGCCTCATCAATGACGGTATACTGGTAGAACTTGTCAGGTAGTTTTCCTGTGTAGCAGTGAGTCGGGACATATTTGACATCCATCTGCCACTTGATACCGAGTTTAGTCGGAGTGTCATATGGTTTTGGTACATAAGGTTTTTTCTTTGTTTTAGGGGATTTGAAGAAGTTCAGCTTTCTCAAGATTCGAAAGAGTGAGCAAGGATGTCTATGATATCCCTTATTCGTTTTGAGTTTGTAAAAAATTTCTATGAGGGTTGCGTTTGGATTTCTTTTGATGCAGTTTTTAATCCAGGTCAGCTCTTGCTCGGTATGCGCCTTTGGATGCGGTGTTAGAGGGCGATGAGAACGGTCTTTCAGCGACTCTTTTGTGCCATCAAAACGCTTGTTCCAGCGCATGAGAGAAGCTTTTGAAACTTTGTAACGTCGACAGATGAAGGCGACAGAGGCTCCATTTCGGTAAGTTTTAACAGCGTGGTAGCGTGTTTCCAAGGTGTGTGGCAAATAACGAAGATTTTGTGGTATACTAGTCATGAGAAGATTCCTTTTTTGGTGAGTGGTGGTACTCTTATCATATCAAGGAATCTTCTTTTTGACTTCTAGAAGTCTCACATCAATTGTAACGCTACAGAAATCATTGAAGAAGACTAATTTTCTATTTGACAAGGTTATTAAATTGAGATAAGATAATATCGGGCACCTCTTTTGAGGTCGGAGCTCCCTATTCGTAGGGAGCTGTTTTTGTTTTTTTCTTCAAGCTGATGGGAAATCATTCCTGTCTGCCCTAATTAGCTTGAATCACAGAAAAGGAGTTTGCATGACAAAATATATTTTTGTAACAGGTGGCGTTGTTTCATCTATTGGTAAGGGAATTGTTGCGGCGAGTCTGGGACGTCTTTTGAAAAATCGTGGTCTCAAGGTTACCATTCAAAAATTTGATCCTTATATAAATATAGATCCCGGAACCATGAGTCCATATCAACATGGGGAAGTCTTTGTGACGGATGATGGTGCGGAAACAGACTTGGACTTGGGACATTATGAACGTTTCATAGACATTAATCTTAATAAGTATTCCAATGTTACGACTGGTAAAATTTATAGCGAAGTCCTTCGTAAAGAACGCAAAGGTGAATATTTAGGAGCGACTGTTCAAGTTATTCCCCATATTACAGATGCGTTGAAAGATAAAATTAAACGAGCAGCGCGTACAACGGATGCTGATGTGATTATCACAGAAGTTGGTGGAACGGTCGGAGATATTGAAAGTCTTCCTTTCTTAGAAGCGTTGCGCCAGATGAAGGCTGATGTAGGTGCGGATAATGTAATGTATATTCATACTACCTTATTACCGTACCTCAAGGCTGCAGGTGAGATGAAAACCAAGCCGACACAACATTCGGTCAAAGAACTACGTGGACTAGGGATTCAGCCCAACATGTTGGTCATTCGGAC
The DNA here is from genome assembly GCF_059039125.1 of Streptococcus sp. NSSLK0004. Classification (NCBI taxonomy): domain Bacteria; kingdom Bacillati; phylum Bacillota; class Bacilli; order Lactobacillales; family Streptococcaceae; genus Streptococcus; species Streptococcus sp. NSSLK0004. The sequence continues at coordinate 187,309 of NZ_CM180142.1, forward strand.
AGAACAGCCAGCTGGTCAAGGTATTAAAAATAAGTTGGCTCAATTTTGTGATGTTGCCCCAGAGGCAGTGATTGAATCGCTGGATGTAGAACATCTATACCAAATTCCACTCAATATGCAAGCGCAAAATATGGACCAGATTGTCTGTGATCATTTGAAACTAGACGTCCCACCGGCGGATATGACGGAATGGTCTACTATGGTGGACAAGGTTCTCAATCTTAAGAAAAAAGTTAAAATTGCCCTTGTTGGAAAATATGTGGAACTACAGGACGCCTATATTTCTGTTGTTGAAGCCTTGAAACACTCAGGATATGCCAACGACGCAGCTATTGATCTGGACTGGGTTAACGCCAATGATTTGACGGCTGAAAATGTGGCAGAGCGTCTCGGACAAGCGCAAGGAATTATTGTTCCTGGAGGCTTTGGTCAACGTGGCACTGAAGGGAAAATACAAGCTATTCGTTATGCCCGTGAAAATGACGTCCCAATGTTAGGAGTTTGCCTTGGAATGCAGCTAACTTGTGTGGAATTTGCTCGCCATGTTTTGGGCTTGGAAGGTGCCAATAGTTTTGAATTGGATCCAGAAACCAAGTATCCGATTATTGATATTATGCGTGATCAAATTGGTGTAGAGAACCTTGGGGGTACACTCCGTCTTGGTCTTTATCCAAGTAAACTCAAACGGGGTTCCAAAGCAGCATTAGCTTATGACAATCAAGAAGTTGTACAGCGTCGCCACCGTCACCGTTATGAATTTAACAACGATTTTCGTCAACAGTTTGAGGAGGCAGGTTTTGTCTTCTCAGGTGTATCACCAGATAACCGATTGGTTGAAATCGTTGAAATCCCGGAAAATAAATTCTTCGTGGCTTGTCAGTATCACCCAGAGCTTCAATCTCGTCCAAACCGTCCAGAAGGTCTTTATACAGCCTTTGTGACTGCTGCGGTTGATAATGCGGACTGATGATGGAAGTAGTTAAAAAGAGCGATTGCTCTTTTTTGTTTCCGGTTATACTAGCTAAAGACTAATAGTAAAAATGTTTTTTGAAAAAAAGTATTGACAAGGGTTCGTTCTCCGTGATATACTATTCTGGTATCGCGGGGGTGGCGGAATTGGCAGACGCGCAGGATTAAGGATCCTGTGACCGCTTTAGGTCGTAAGGGTTCAAGTCCCTTTCTCCGCATAAGAAATTGAAAAAGAACAGTTGCTTTAACAGCTGTTCTTTTTCTGTACCTGTAGAAGAGAGAATTAGAAAATGTTTCAGAAATTCTTGTTCAAATATAAAATGACTTGGCTCATGTTTTTCCAACTTGTCTTGGTTCTCTGTACATCTTATTTGGCAAATCGAGGTATAGTTAGTCATAGTTTCCATAGTTGGTTAAAATATTTGATTTTTCTGTCGTGGGTTGTTTGTTTCTGCTATCAACTCCTATTGCGCATATATAGGGGATTTAGGAAAAAAGCATTTTATCAAGAGCTTTTTGGGGGAGTATTTGGTTTTATACTTATGGTTATATTATCCGTTAGCGGGATAGTATTGGCTATCTACCTACATAGCCAGTATCAGAATTTTTTTGCTCACTGGCTACAGTTTTCCTCTGATTCAGAATTTATTAGACACCTCTCTGGTAGTACGTTTGCAATCTTTATCTTATTCATAGTGACGTTTATCTCTGTTGGTGGGAGATTGCGAGAGCGTTTTTATATGAGTAGTCTAATAATTTTGATTGTGACCTCAGCTATTTTAGTGATGTATCTGACTACTGGCATAACAACAAGAAGGGGAAAGCTACTTTTTTCTTCCTATTGGGAATCAACAGATCCTTATAAAAATTATCTGGTCATGATTTATATCGCTATCATCCTGCTAAGTGGATTTACCTGCTTTATCGCGAGATATTTCTCAAAGAAAGTAGAATAATAAGGTTTAAATTGCAGAAAAATATGAAAATTGACAAGAGATTCAGATTTGGCTAGCTTTTTTGCTATTTTCTTTTGAAAGTATATGTGAAAATTTTCTCAATCTATAGGCAGTTTCAACTAGCATTTTCAAAGAAAACATGGTAGAATAGAGAAGTATGGGGAATACCCCAAAAAATAATAGGAGGCTTTTCTAATGCCATTAGTTTCAGCAGAAAAATTTGTCCAAGCAGCGCGTGACAACGGTTATGCAGTTGGTGGATTTAACACAAACAACCTTGAGTGGACTCAAGCTATCTTGCGTGCAGCAGAAGCAAAACAAGCTCCAGTACTTATCCAAACTTCTATGGGTGCAGCTAAGTATATGGGTGGTTACAAAGTAGCTCGCAACTTGATTGCTAACTTGATTGAATCAATGAACATCACAGTTCCAGTTGCTATTCACCTTGACCATGGTCATTATGAAGATGCACTTGAGTGTATCGAAGTTGGTTACACTTCTATCATGTTTGACGGTTCGCACCTTCCAGTAGAAGAAAACCTTGCAAAAGCTAAAGAAGTTGTAGAATTGGCACATGCTAAAGGTATTTCAGTAGAAGCTGAAGTTGGTACTATCGGTGGTGAAGAAGACGGTATCGTTGGTAGCGGTGAATTGGCTCCAATCGAAGATGCAGTAGCAATGGTTGCGACTGGCATTGACTTCTTGGCGGCTGGTATTGGTAACATCCACGGTCCATACCCAGCAAACTGGGAAGGTCTTGACCTTGACCACTTGCGTAAATTGACTGAAGCTGTACCAGGTTTCCCAATTGTATTGCACGGTGGTTCTGGTATTCCAGATGAGCAAATCCAAGAAGCAATTAAATTGGGTGTTGCTAAAGTTAACGTTAACACTGAGTGCCAAATCGCATTCGCAAACGCAACTCGTAAATTTGCAGCAGCTTATGAAGCAAATGAAGCAGAATACGACAAGAAAAAACTCTTTGACCCACGTAAATTCTTGGCTGACGGCGTAAAAGCTATCCAAGCATCTGTTGAAGAGCGTATCGACGTATTCGGTTCAGCGAACAAAGCGTAATATAAAAATACCGAATTAAAAGCCTGACTTAGTCAGGTTTTTACTGTTTTTTTATAGTCTGCTATTGAGTTAGAGTAAATGGATCTAGCTCTGTTATCTATCAGTGTTGTTTTGTTCTGTTGGAATGCTAATCATAAAGATGAGGGGATTAAGTGAAAGAAAAGAAGGAGTACAGTTTATTAACCACTATTGCTATGATTGTTGGGGTGGTTATTGGTTCGGGAATTTATTTTAAGGTAGATGATATCTTAAGCTATGCTGGTGGAGATGTTGTTTTAGGAATGATAATCATCTTGTTAGGATCGTTTGCAATCGTTTTTGGTAGTCTTTGTTTATCGGAATTGGCGATTCGTCATTCAGAAGCTGGAGGGATTTTTCATTATTACGGTTACTATGTTCATCCTGGTTTGGGTGCGGCATTGGGACTGTTTACGGCATATATGTATCTACCATCAGTTATAGCTGTAGTAGCTTGGGTTGCGGCAGTTTTTACTCTTGGAAGTCAATCGAGATTAGAGGAACAGGTGATGCTGGCCGCGGTATTCTTGGTAATCTTAACGATTTTGAATATTTTTTCTAAGTGGCTTGCGGGCCATTTTCAATCACTTGCAACTGTAGTTAAGGTAATTCCATTGATGATGATTGCTTTGGTCGGTCTTTGGAGGCAAGGAGAAGGATTAGAACTCCCTAATCCAGGAAATTCTCAAATTGGTTGGAGTTGGCTATCGGGCTTGGTGCCACTATACTTTGCTTATGATGGCTGGACCGTAGTTGCTAGTATTGCACCTGAAATCAGAAATCCTAAAAAGAATTTAGCGCGTGCCTTTACCATAGGGCCTATGGTTATCCTAGGACTCTATCTTCTCTTTTTCTATGGACTCAATCAGATTTTGGGGCCTGATTATATCTTATCTGTTAGAAATGATGCAGTTGTCCATGCAACAGAGCTACTTTATGGTAAGGTTGTCGGTAAATTATTATTAGTAGTTGTTATCATTTCGGTCTTAGGTGTATCAAATGGGATGCTTTTAGGAACGATGCGTTTACCACATGCATTTGCTGTTCTAGGGTGGATAGATGTTCCAAAATTTACCAAGATAAACTTAAAACTACAGCTTTCGGTTCCGGCGAGTCTTTCTGTTTCAGTAGCGACCTTATTTTGGTTGGGTGTACATTATTTGGTGACAAAATTTAATTTGCTATCTGGGGGAGATATTAGTGAAATTACAATTGTTTTCAATAACGTATCCTATGTGATTCTCTATCTGATTGTGTTTAATCTTTATCGTAAAGGAATTATTAAAAATAGATTGACAGGGCTGGTATCTCCTGTGATGGCAACAATTTCAGCATTTGTTTTGCTTTTGGGGAGTTTGATGACGGATTTTAAAATGGTTTCTCTTTTTCTTTTAATCTGTCTGTTTTTCTGTTTATTAGCCTTTGTTTTTTACAAAAGGAGTCAAGAAAAAATACGAGATAGAAGGATATCTGAAAACCATTAGTTGAAAAAAATTAAAAATTACTGGCATTTCTATTGCAAAAGAAATAGCTTTTTGGTAGAATGTTTAAGTATGTGGTGCTAGCACATCCGATATATTTGATCAAATGAGGAGGAATACACAGTGGCTAAAGTATGTTATTTTACTGGTCGTAAGACTGTATCAGGCAACAACCGTTCACACGCTATGAACCAAACAAAACGCGCAGTTAAACCAAATCTTCAAAAAGTTACCGTTTTGATTGATGGTAAACCTAAAAAAGTTTGGGCTTCAGCACGTGCTCTTAAATCTGGTAAAGTTGAACGCGTTTAATCCAAAAAATGGCCTTAGGGTCATTTTTTTCTTGTCTATTCTGCTGTCACAAGCTAGTTTTTTACAGAATGGATAAAATATGATAGAATGGAGTGATAAAACTATTTGAGGTAACGAAATATGACTGTTAAAATCAATACAAAAGACGGCCAAATTGAGTTGACTGACGACGTGATTGCAACTGTTGTCGGCGGTGCGACGACCGAAATTTTTGGTGTTGTTGGTATGGCTAGTAAGTCAGCGATTAAGGATAATTTCCAAGCTTTACTCGGCAAGGAAAACTATTCTAAAGGTGTAGTCATCAAAACAACGGAAAGCGGTCAGATTGTAGTTGACGTTTATACCGTTATGAGCTACGGTGTAAAAATCAGTGAAGTTTCACGGAATATTCAAGAGCGTGTGAAATTTAACTTGGAAAATCAATTGGGGATCGCAGCTAATACGGTCAATGTTTATATCCAAAATATCAAAGTCGTAGGAGAATAATTGTGTCTAAAATTACTACCAGTTTATTTCAAGAAATGGTGCAAGCGGCATCGACTCGATTGAATAAACAAGCTGAATATGTAAACTCATTAAATGTATTTCCTGTACCAGACGGGGATACAGGAACGAATATGGGCATGACCATTACTAATGGTGCCAAAGAAGTAGCAGATAAACACGCTAATACAGTTGGAGAAGTAGCTCAAATCTTGTCTAAAGGCTTGCTTATGGGGGCTCGCGGAAACTCAGGTGTTATTACTTCACAATTATTCCGTGGTTTTGGTCAGTCTGTCAAAGGCAAGGTTGAATTGGATGGTAAGGACTTGGCGCAAGCCTTCCAACATGGTGTCGAAGTGGCTTATAAGGCTGTAATGAAACCAGTTGAAGGTACCATTTTGACGGTTTCTCGTGGCGCAGCTACAGCAGCTCTTAAAAAAGCAGAAGAAACTGATGATGCGGTTGAGGTCATGCGTGCGACTCTAGAAGGTGCCAACCGTGCCCTCAAGAAAACACCTGAGATGCTTCCAGTCTTGAAAGAGGTTGGGGTTGTCGATTCAGGTGGTCAAGGTCTTGTTTATATTTACGAAGGCTTCCTGTCAGCTCTGACAGGCGAGTACATTGCATCAGAGGATTTTGAAGCGACACCAGCTGTCATGTCTGAGATGATCAATGCAGAACACCACAAGTCAGTTGCTGGTCATGTAGCGACTGAGGATATTACCTTTGGTTACTGTACAGAAATCATGGTAGCTCTTCGCCAAGGCCCTACTTATGTGAAGGACTTTGATTATGAAGAATTCCGCAACTATCTTAATGACCTTGGGGATTCTCTCCTAGTTGTCAATGACGATGAAATCGTTAAGGTACACGTTCATACAGAAGATCCAGGTTTGGTCATGCAAGCAGGGCTTCAGTATGGTAGTTTGGTCAAAGTTAAAGTTGACAATATGCGTGAACAACATGAAGCGCAAGTTGAAAAAGAAGAAGCCTACCAAAAACCAGCAGAGCAAAAAGAATACGGGATTATCGCCGTTGCAGCTGGGGAAGGATTAACAGAAATCTTCAAATCACAAGGTGTGGACTATGTGATTTCTGGTGGTCAGACCATGAATCCATCGACAGAAGATTTTGTCAATGCGATTGAATTGGTCAATGCCCGCAATGTCATCTTGTTGCCAAACAACAAGAACATCTTGATGGCAGCACAATCTGCGGCAGAGGTAGCAGAAGTAGCAGTCAAAGTAGTAGAAACTAAGACATTACCACAAGGATTTACAAGCTTGCTTGCTTTTGATCCAAGTCGTGATTTGGAAAGCAACTTTGAAGCTATGACGGCATCTCTTGCAGATGTGAAGAGCGGTAGTGTGACAACAGCAGTACGCGACACAACTATTGATGGTCTTGAAATTCATGAGAATGATAACTTGGGAATGGTCGATGGTAAGATTGTTGTATCTAATCCAAACATGGTAGAAACCTTGGTAGCGACATTTGAGAAAATGTTGGATGAAGATAGCGAGATTGTAACCATCTATATCGGTGAAGATGGAGATGAAGCATTGGCGCAAAACCTTGCTCAAGACTTAGAAGAGCAGTATGAAGATATCGAAGTTGAAATCCACCAAGGAAATCAACCAGTTTATCCATATCTCTTTAGTGTAGAATAAGATGATGAAAAGAGTAGCCCAAACTGCTCTTTTCTTTGTCATTTTAAGTGGTTTGGACTTGCTATCTGCTCAAAATATGATATAATAGTTTCTTGTGAGAAACCCTCACTTCCTACTAACAAAGATTGGTAGGCATTAGACCAAAAGGAGGAACATATCAATGGCTAAATACGAAATTCTTTACATTATTCGTCCAAACATTGAAGAAGAAGCTAAAAACGCTTTGGTAGCACGCTTTGACTCTATCTTGACTGACAACGGTGCAACAATCGTTGAATCAAAAGCATGGGAAAAACGTCGTCTTGCTTACGAAATCAAAGATTTCCGCGAAGGACTTTACCACATCGTTAACGTTGAAGCAACTAACGACGAAGCTCTTAAAGAGTTTGACCGTTTGTCAAAAATCAACGGCGACATTCTTCGTCACATGATTGTGAAACTTGACGCGTAAGAAGGTAGATTATGATAAATAATGTAGTATTGGTTGGTCGAATGACCCGCGATGCAGAACTTCGTTATACTCCGTCTAACCAAGCTGTTGCGACTTTTACTCTGGCGGTTAACCGCAATTTTAAAAATCAAAATGGTGAGCGTGAAGCGGACTTTATCAACGTAGTCATTTGGCGTCAACAAGCTGAGAATTTAGCGAATTGGGCTAAGAAAGGTGCTCTGATTGGTGTTACAGGTCGTATCCAGACTCGTAGCTACGATAACCAACAGGGACAACGTGTCTACGTTACTGAGGTAGTTGCAGAAAGTTTCCAACTCTTGGAAAGCCGTACTGCCCGTGAAGGTCAAGGTGGAGGCTATTCAGCAAGCAACTCGTTTGCTGGAGGAAATGATTACAACTCGCCTTATCAAGCCCCTGCACAATCTACACCTAACTTCGCACGCGAAGAAAGTAGTCCTTTCGGAGCAACCAATCCGATGGATATTTCTGATGACGACCTACCATTCTAGGTCAAACGAATAATTATAAAGGAGAAAATACATGGCTCAACAACGTCGTGGCGGTTTCAAACGCCGTAAAAAAGTTGACTATATCGCAGCTAACAAAATTGAATATGTTGATTACAAAGATACTGAGCTTCTTAGCCGTTTCATCTCAGAACGTGGGAAAATCCTTCCACGTCGTGTAACTGGAACTTCAGCTAAAAACCAACGTAAAGTAACAACAGCAATCAAACGTGCTCGTGTTATGGCGCTTTTGCCATTCGTAAACGAAGATTAAAAAAATCGCCCGTTGTGGCGATTTTTTCTTGCACTCTAGAAATAAGAAAAGTGTAACGGTCCAGTGGACTGTTTTTTCATGAGCTTAAAAATAGGAAAGCGAATCAAGTCCTTGAATGGACTGTTTTTTCATGAGCTTGAAAATACGATAGCGAGTTAAGACCCTAACGGGTCTTTTTAGCTGGGCTTTTTGAAGTTTGGATGCGAGGCTACAGCGTTTTTTTAGTTGTCGGAATTCGCTACTTTTGTATTGGGATTGAGAATGACTGTTTAGAACGAGTGTGAAAATCATAAACCCCATCAAAATTTTGATACTTCTGATGGGGTTGCTTGCTCTTCTTGTTTCTCTCTTATCAACAATGAGAGGGTGTTGTAATTTAAATGAAGTATTAATCAATGAATTGAATTGATACTTTTGATAAGGTGTTCGTACCAGTTAGATAGACTTGGCAGTTGCTGTTGTTGTTTTGTGGTGGGATGAATACTTCTCCCAGACCTGATTTGAGACCGTTAATAACGGAAACAGATTTTGGTAGACGAATAATAGTAGTAGATAGAGTCTGTTTGATTGTGATATAGGTTAATTCTTTTTCAAACTGAGCCCCAGTTAAATCTATGATAATAGTGCCCAAGAACGCCTTGCTATTGACAGCTTTTAAAGAATTTGAATTTGAATATTCATTTCGATTTGTAAAATTAGCCTCTAGGTTCAGGAATTCTGCATCGTTAGAAATGATGGTTGCTGTACTAACGGATGCTTCTATCATTCTATGATAATTACGCTTTTTATTGATGCTATGAACGGCGAGTCCTAATACAAGGATTCCTAAGAACAGTGGAGCGATATTGAAAGTCCGGTAACCATAAGGCACCAATTCATTGATGTAGAGTGCTGTAAAGGCAAGGCCGATAGAGAAAAGAATAGCATTTTTATGTTCGGTACCTAACCAAAGAAAAGCTAGAGCGATAACGAGTGTCAGTCTAAAATAATCAAAAATAATAGAAAGATTTGGGAAAAAGGCCAGGAGAATGAGATAGAATGCTAAAATGATTAAGATAATTTGCCAAGAGTATGATTTTTTCATAAGTACCTCCAAGTAGATTATTCAAATGATAGTAAAAATAGCTTAATAATTTGCTGAGGAATTATTAGCGAATCGGTTGCATTGCATTACGAATATTGTACTTTTTCCGTAAAATATAGCGTAGTCCAAAGGAGGTTGCGGCTAAAAGGATAGCTAATACTGGAGGGACAACTGGATTAATGGAGCTTGGAATAAGTGCAGCAAGGAAGAAGACGATAGACCAAGCTAGGGTCGCAAGGATTAGAACTCCAATTGCCTTCAAGAGATTTGGTCGTTGACCGGTTTTTGCTTGTTCTCTGTAGACAAAATGGTACATCATATACATACCAGCTCCGACTCCAAGTCCAATAACTAGTAGGGTAACGATACCATATTGACTACCACTGTTGAAAAAGTTCATGATTCCGTTCAATCCAGAAATAAGCGCCAGGATAAGCAGGCTGGAGTCCAACCACATGAGCCAAGGGTTGTCGTTTTCTTCTTGGTTGAGTGAATCGTCGGTTGCTTGATTTGTTTGTGCGGCAGCCCACTCGCTAGGAGCACCGTAAAGAGAGCGAGCTGTTATACCTGTTTTTTGATTATCAATGATAGTAGGTAAAATTTCTGCTAAAAGAGCTTTGATTTCTTCATCGGATTTGCCATCCTTGATGAGTTGGTTGGTAGCAATGTGAATAAATTCTTGATTTTTTTTGGTTAATTCTTTGATTTCTGTAAATGTCATGACAATCTCCTAAAGTGTTAGAACCATCTTTTCTTGATGAAATAAAAAGTGAGGGATAAGCTGATTGCAAAGGCGAACAGGATGATCCACCAAAAGGCATGAGGGATATCATTAAAAGGAATGACGTTATCTTTAAAGTTCATACCGTAGGCCGAAAAAATCATGGTCGGAATTGACATAACAATGGTCATTAAGGCCAAGGTTTTCATGATGGTGTTCTGGTTGTTGGAAATAACCGAAGCAAAGGCGTGGGTCATGGAATTTAGGATTGATCCATAGATATCTGCCATTTCAATTGCCTGCTGTGTTTCGACGAGAGTGTCTTCAAGTAGGTCTTCATCTTCTTCGTATTTACGAAGGAGACGTGAGGAGCTAGCTAATTTTTTTACAAGCCGTTCGTTAGTCTTAAGAGAGGCTTTGAAGTAGACAATCGTCTTTTCCAATTCCATGAGGACAATAAGCTCTTCGTTTCGAGTTGCTTCGTGGAGTTGTTTTTCAATTTCTTCGCTTTTTCTATCGATAGTTCGTAGAGCTGATAGATAGAGTTGTGCATTCCGATAGAGAATCTGGAAGACAAAGCGTGATTTCATAAAAGTGAAGAAGTTTCGGAGACGATGGTGAATAAATGGTTCAAAGAGTGGGAGTTTTTCTAAGCAGGTTGTAATGATGGCATCTTCTGTTAAGATAATTCCCAAAGGGATGGTAATATAGTAAGTCTTATTGTTTCGCTCTTCAAGGATAGGGACGTCCACCAAGATGAGTTTGTAGTCATCTTCGACGGAAATACGAGAAGATTCCTCTGCATCGAGAGGTGCTCGTAAGTCGGTAATATCGATGTTATAGTGTTCGGCCACTTCCATGGACTCACTCTGGGAGGGATTGACCAAGTTAATCCAAGCTCCCGGTTCAAAGGTTTGGATTTCTTCTAAATCTGTCATGGTCGATAGAAAAATCTGTTTCATATGATGCCCTCCTTTTAATATTTTCTGCATAAGCGCACCTTCTATTATACCAAAAAATGTGCCGTTACGGAAAGGTTTTATGTAGAAATGTGTTATAATATAAAGATGTTTAGATAAGAGATTTGTACGGACTTTTTAATTTATGGCAGTGCATTTTAGTGGATGAATCAGGCTAAAACTTGAGTACAGATAATCTGTAACTATTTTCAGCCTTGACTGATAACAGCTAAGGAGACTGTTACGTGCAAATCTTCTTGTGTGTCTTGGCAACTCGTTGGTTTCTGATCTTGTGAATGCACTTATATCAGAAAGGAATTGAACACGCCCTAAACGCTGTGTGAAAAAGCTTGAATGATCTTGTGTCTATGCACCGATAAATTATTTCTGCGTCGTAGACATCTGTACTTTCTTCGGTTTTTAACCTGTGAAAGCACTAGTTGTCTTGACGGGGGTGCGTCTACGAAATCACAGATTTCGGACTTACCGCCTATTTTCACTTTGCGTTTAACGAGCTTTGTATCTTAGAAAGGATTTGAATGCGTGCTAAAAGCGTCGAGTTTTATACGGTTTCTTGACGTGAGATTTTCAAAACGATATTTTTTGAAAATCGAGCTAATACAAGATATAGAAATTGCCCATAGGCAGTTTCGTCTGGTGACGCGGAGTTAATCGACCGTCACCAGTTATCTTGTGAACGCACTTATATTTAGAAAGGAATTGAACACGGGCTAAATGCAGTGTCAAAAAGTGCTAGTTTCTTCATGTTTCAGCATGGAAACTGGCTTCTGCGTCGTAGACATCTGTGCTTTCTTCGGTTTTCAACCTGTGAAAGCGCTAGTTGTCTTGACGGGGGTGCGTCTTCGAAATCACAGATTTCGGACTTACCGCCTATTTTGACTGTGCGTTTGACGCCCTCTGTATCTTAAACTATGCAAGAAAATATTGTGATTCATGGGGCGCGTGCCCATAATTTGAAAAATATTGATGTGACCATTCCGCGTGAGAAGCTGGTGGTGGTGACTGGTTTGTCTGGTTCTGGTAAGTCTAGTTTAGCTTTCGACACTTTGTACGCCGAAGGCCAACGTCGTTATGTAGAATCTTTGTCGGCCTATGCTCGTCAGTTCTTGGGCAACATGGATAAGCCTGATGTAGATTCCATAGAAGGTCTTAGCCCGGCTATTTCCATAGACCAAAAAACAACCTCCCGTAACCCACGTTCGACGGTCGGGACAGCGACAGAAATCAATGACTATCTGCGTTTGCTCTATGCACGGGTCGGGGTGCCTTACTGCATCAATGGACACGGAGCGATTGCAGCGTCTTCCGTTGAGCAAATTGTGGATGAAGTCTTGGAGTTGCCAGAGCGCCAGCGTTTGCAGATTTTAGCTCCGATTGTACGCAAGAAAAAAGGACAACACAAGACGATTTTTGAAAAAATTCAAAAGGATGGGTACGTTCGGGTCCGTGTCAACGGTGATGTCTATGATGTGTCGGAAGTGCCTGAATTATCCAAGAGTAAGGCTCATAATATTGAAGTGGTGGTCGATCGGATTGTCATCAAAGAAGGCATTCGCTCGCGGCTTTTCGATTCTATCGAAGCAGCTTTGCGGATTGCGGACGGCTATGTCATCATCGACACCATGGATGAGAAGGAAATGCTCTTCTCTGAATATTATGCCTGTCCGGTTTGTGGTTTCACGGTGCCGGAGTTGGAACCTCGTCTCTTTTCATTCAATGCTCCTTTTGGCTCATGTAGCGATTGTGACGGTTTGGGAATGAAGTTGGAAGTGGATACGGATTTGATTGTTCCTGACGCGAGTAAAACCTTGCGTGAAGGTGCCTTGGCTCCTTGGAATCCAATCTCTTCAAACTACTATCCGCAGATGTTGGAGCAGGCCATGAACCACTTCGGTGTGGATATGGACAAGCCTTTTGAAGAATTAACAGACGAAGAGAAAAACTTGATCTTCAACGGTTCGGATGGAAAAGAATTCCACTTCCACTATGAAAATGAATTCGGTGGGGTGCGGGATATTGATATTCCATTCGAAGGTTTGATTACCAATATCAATCGTCGCTACCGTGAGACCAATAGTGACTATACACGGACGGTTATGAAGACCTATATGAATGAGTTGACCTGTGGTACTTGCCACGGCTATCGTCTCAATGACCAAGCCTTGTCTGTTAAGGTTGGCGGCGAAAATGGACTTCATATTGGGCAGTTGTCTGATTTGTCTGTAGCGGACCATTTGGAAGTTATTGAAAATTTGACCTTGTCTGAAAATGAAGCGACCATTGCGACGCCGATTGTCAAGGAAATCAAGGATCGTTTGACCTTCCTCAACAACGTTGGGCTCAACTACTTAACCCTTTCTCGAGCAGCTGGTACGCTTTCTGGTGGTGAAAGCCAGCGGATTCGATTGGCGACCCAGATTGGCTCTAACTTATCTGGTGTTCTCTACATTTTGGATGAGCCCTCTATCGGACTACACCAGCGGGACAATGACCGCCTGATTGCCAGTCTCAAGAAGATGCGGGATTTGGGCAATACCTTGATTGTGGTGGAACACGATGAGGACACCATGCGAGAGGCGGACTGGTTGATTGATATTGGTCCAGGTGCAGGTGTCTTTGGTGGGGAAATAGTTGCCTCAGGCACGCCTGCCCAAGTAGCTAAAAACAAGAAATCCATTACAGGTCAATACCTGTCTGGCAAACGAGAAATTCCAGTGCCTTTAGAACGCCGTGTTGGAAATGGTCGCTTCCTAGAGGTGACAGGTGCCAAGGAAAACAATCTACAAGATGTGACCGTTCGTTTCCCACTCGGAAAATTTGTGGCGGTAACAGGCGTATCTGGCTCTGGGAAATCAACTCTGGTCAACGCAATTTTGAAAAAAGCTATTGCCCAGAAACTCAATCGCAATTCAGACAAGCCAGGAAAGTTTAAATCTATTTCAGGAATCGAACACTTGGATCGCTTGATTGATATTGACCAAAGCCCGATTGGTCGGACGCCTCGTTCCAATCCTGCGACCTATACAGGAGTTTTTGACGATATTCGTGATCTTTTTGCTCAGACCAATGAGGCAAAAATCCGTGGCTACAAAAAAGGACGTTTCTCCTTCAACGTCAAGGGTGGGCGATGTGAAGCCTGTTCGGGTGACGGCATTATCAAGATTGAAATGCATTTTTTGCCAGATGTCTTTGTTCCTTGTGAGGTTTGTCATGGACACCGCTACAACTCTGAAACCTTAGAAGTACACTACAAGGAGAAAAACATTGCGCAAGTCCTTGATATGACGGTCAATGATGCGGTGGAATTTTTCAAACACATTCCAAAAATTGAGCGGAAGCTCCGCACCATTCAAGATGTGGGCTTGGGTTATGTGACTCTTGGACAGCCAGCAACGACCCTGTCTGGCGGTGAGGCTCAGCGGATGAAATTGGCTTCAGAACTTCACAAGCGTTCGACAGGGAAATCGCTCTACATTTTGGATGAGCCTACGACTGGCCTACATACTGAGGATATTGCCCAGTTGCTCAAGGTCTTGGCCCGCTTTGTCGATGACGGCAACACTGTCCTTGTCATTGAGCACAATCTGGATGTGATCAAGACGGCTGACCACATTATTGATATGGGGCCAGAAGGCGGTGTCGGTGGTGGTACCGTTGTCGCGACAGGAACGCCAGAAGAAGTAGCGGAGAACCCAGCCAGCTTTACAGGCCAGTATTTGAAGAGTAAGTTGAGATAATACATAGAAAAAAGAGCTGATTGGCTCTTTTTTACTCTTCTTTATCCATGTTTTGCAGGGCATAGTTACAGGCCTGAATGACAAAACTGGAAAAACTAACTTCTTTTTTGACAATAGCCTCCTCAATTTTATCAACTAACTCGGATGGAAATCGAATTGTTTTGATTTCAGTCTCTTTTTTATCAGATTTTAATTTAAAAGCCATATCACCCTCCATACTATTAGTGTATAGAGAAAACGAAGGATAATAAATGTTACAAATTGTATTACAAAATGTATTGTAAAGTTGGTATTTATATAGTAAAATATGGATAAGAAAAACAAAGGAGTTTATTATGTTGAAGAAAATGCTATTTTTGTTGACAACACTTTTAGCAAGTTTTATGTTGACTGCCTGTGGAGAAAGCAGTGAAAATGTTGATACCAATAAGATTGCTATTCCTGTGAGTGCGAATCCAGAAGATACGGATTTCCAGTCTGTGAAAAAGCAGTTAGAGGATGCTGGTTTTGAAAATGTAACCACTCAGAAAATTGATGATCTAACATTTGGTATTTTTACAAAAGATGGTGAGATTGAAAAAATTACTGTCAAGGGTGAGGAGGTTTTTTCAAAGGGAGATTTATTCGAGAAAGATGTTCCTATTACCATCCACTATCATACATTTAAAGAATATGATAACGAAACTGAGGAAAGTAGCAGTGAACCTGTAGAGACCGGTGAAAGTTCATCCAATGCTAGTACAACCCCAAGTTCCTCTGTGGAAGAAGTAACTGAGCCTGTTAAGGAAGAAGTTATTACGGTTGATAATCCAGATTTTGCTTATGTCACCTCGAATTACGACGAGAATAAGGCTAAAGAATTTGTAGAAAAGTATAAGGGACAAATTGTCGAATTTGATGGTCATGTTGCCTATACCGCACCCTATGGAAATTATGATACACGCTTTGATTTCTTGTTGGAGACTGGCGATTGGACAGACGAAAATACATCAAATTATACGGGGATTCCGATGAAGTTTGAGAATGTGAACTTCTATGATTTGAATTTTACAGATGATACGGACAGTGTTCCTTTAGGTACAAATTTACATATCAAAGCTAGAATTGTTGGTGCTGCAAAGTTAGGTCAATTGATTTTCTTAGAACCAGTTGAATTACGTTCGCGTTAAGTGATGGCTACTGTCTTTTTGACGGTAGTTTTTCTTATCTGCATTTTTCTGCTATAATAATCCTATATAATTTTCGGAGGTGGATCATGCAAGCGCGTGTTGAAAAATTTGAAGCAAAATTAGCTCAATCAGCTGTTGAGGGAATCTTGGTGACTGGTCAAAACAATATTTACTACTTGACAGGTTTTTGGGGGACAGAGGCGACTGTCTTCATCAGTGGCAAGCGTCGCTTGTTTGTGACTGATTCGCGTTATACCTTGATAGCTAAGGCATCAGTTAAAGGTTTTGATATTATCGAGAGCCGTTTTGCCCTTGAAGAGATTGCAAAGGTGATTAAGGAAGATGGGCTTGAAACCATTGGTTTTGACAGCCAGGTGACCTATGGTTTCTATCAAAGTCTGACCAGCATTTTTGAGGGTTATCAACTGGCTGCTATGTCAAACTTTATCGAAGACTTGCGCATGATTAAGGATGAGAAAGAAATTGCGACCATTCGCCGTGCATGTCAAATTTCGGATCAGGCTTTTATTGATGTTCTTGACTTTATCAAACCAGGTCAGACGACTGAGATGGACATCAATCATTTTCTTGACCACCGCATGCGTCAACTAGGTGCCGAAGGGGCATCATTTGAGTTTATCGTGGCATCTGGCTACCGCTCTGCTATGCCCCATGGAGTAGCATCAGATAAGCTTATCCAGTCTGGTGAAACACTCACTTTAGACTTCGGTTGTTATTACCAACATTATGTCAGCGATATGACACGGACCATCCATATTGGTCACGTAACAGATCAGGAGCGTGAAATTTATGACGTGGTTTTGCGTGCCAATAAGGCCTTGATTGAACAGGCTAAAGAGGGTGTGACCTATCGAGAGTTTGACGCTATTCCTCGTGAGATTATCAATGCGGCTGGCTATGGTGCTAACTTCACGCACGGTATTGGTCACGGTATCGGCTTGGACATTCACGAGTATCCTTATTTTGGAAAATCTGATGAAACCATCAAGGCAGGTATGGTCTTGACAGATGAGCCAGGTATTTATTTGGACGACAAATACGGCGTTCGTATCGAAGATGATTTGTTGATTACGGAAACAGGCTGTGAGGTACTAACACTAGCTCCTAAGGAATTGATTGTCATTTGAGAAATTTGACAGTTTGTGGTAAAATAAAACGAATAAATAAAATTTGAAGAGGTATTCAATACAATGATTGAAGCAAGTAAACTTAGAGCAGGTATGACCTTTGAAGCAGAAGGTAAATTGATTAAAGTTTTGGATGCAAGCCACCACAAACCAGGTAAAGGGAACACGATTATGCGTATGAAATTGCGTGATGTTCGTACAGGTTCAACGTTTGATACAACTTACCGTCCAGATGAAAAATTTGAACAAGCGATTATCGAGACTGTTCCAGCACAATATCTTTACCAAATGGATGATACTGCTTATTTCATGAATACTGAAACTTATGACCAGTATGAAATTCCAGTAGTGACTATCAAGGAAGAGTTGCTTTACATCTTAGAAAACTCAGAAGTGAAAATCCAGTTCTACGGAACAGAAGTGATCGGTGTTACTGTACCAACGACTGTTGAATTGGTGGTTGCGGAAACTCAACCTTCTATCAAAGGTGCTACTGTAACTGGTTCAGGGAAACCAGCTACAATGGAAACTGGTTTGGTTGTAAACGTGCCAGACTTTATCGAAGCAGGTCAAAAACTAGTAATCAACACAGCAGAGGGAACATACGTTTCACGTGCGTAATTAATCTCTAGAAAGGATGAGGCCATGGTAAAAGAACAATTAGGTGAAATTATTATTGCACCGCGCGTTTTGGAAGTTATCACAGGAATCGCAGCAGCCAAGGTTGAGGGAGTTCATTCTCTCCATAATAAGAGAGTAGCGGATGGTTTGTCAAAAACAGCTCTTAATCGAGGTGTCTATTTACAGATGGATGACGAAGATACAGTGACTGCGGATATCTATGTTTATTTGGAGTATGGGGTGAACGTTCCAGCAGTATCGATGGATATTCAACGTGCGGTTAAGACAGCTGTGTTAAACTATGCGGAAGTAACAGTTGCGGCAGTTAACATCCATGTTGATGGTATTGTTCCTGACAAGACACCGAAACCAGATTTGAAGGACTTATTTGGTGAGGATTTCCTCGATGAAGAATAAACAATCTAGACACTACTTAAGACAGTGTGCTCTGCAGGCGATTGTATCTCTAGAATTTGGTCAAGATCCTGTTCAGGCGGCTCAATTTTCTTATCTTTATGATAGAGAGGAAGAACAAGAAGGAGTTGAAATTCCGCTTTTCCTCCTTAATCTAGTCAATGGCGTAGCAGACTATCGTGATGAATTGGATAAGGAATTGTCTGGCCGACTAAAAGCGGGATGGACCTTAGAGCGTTTGACCTTGATTGATAAGAACATCATGCGTTTAGGTTTATTCGAAATCCTATATTTTGAAGAAACACCAGACCGTGTGGCGGTCAATGAAGCGATTGAGTTAGCTAAAGAATTTTCAGATGAATCTTCTGCCAAGTTTATCAATGGTATGCTCAGTCAATTTATTACAGAAGATAAGAAATAGAAAAAAGCTCCTAGTAAGAGCTTTCAGAACGTAGACAAAAACTCCTAAAAGCATAAAAATTGAATAAGCTTTGATAGAGTTGCAAGATATAAAACTCTTAGAAATGCTGATGCTTCAATGTTTCTAGGAGTTTTTAATTTTTGTTATAAAGAAAAATGATTGAAGAAAATCGTCCAAAATGGACTTTTTCTTCAATCTGAGCCACCAATATAGCTGGTGGTTTTCTTATTTTTCTTTGCGAGAAAAATTGGCTATAAATTATAAAAAAAGAAGACCAAGAGGTCTTCTAAATCGAAAAGAGTCAGTTAAACACTTTTTCCAGCTAACATAGAAACGGGGAGGGAGTAATGCAGGTGTTCTAATTCCGTACCCTCAATTTTTTTTATCAAGAGGTCAACCATTAATTCAGCAATTTCTGTGAGAGGCTGTTTGACAGTTGTTAACTGTGGATAATAATTTTCTATGAAGTAGGTGCCGTCGTATCCAATTAATTTGATATCGTTTGGAACAGAAAGCCCCAAGGCGTGAACGGTATTCCATACGAGAATAGCTGTTGCATCATCAGAGACAAATATGCCATCAGGTTGGTATTTTTCAAGAATAGATCGGATTTCCATTTCTTTCCGTACAGGTGAAAAATCGCTAGAAACGTGATAAACTACACTGTCTGGTAAAACAGATAAGAAACCAACTTGCCGCAGACCGGTTGGAGAGTTGGAATCGTCATTTCCGGAAATCATGATTGGAGTTTGACATCCGGCTTTTTTTAATGTTTGGGCAGCAAGTACCCCACCTGCTTGATTGTCAGATGATACCACTGGAATCGTAGGAGAAAGATTGCGGTCGAATGCAATAATAGGAGCGGATACGCGATCATAATCCTTGATACCTAAGTTATGACTACCAGAGATGATGCCATCTACTTGGTTGGCAGCTAACATTTCTAAGTATTCACGTTCTTTTGCAGATTCATGCTGACTATTACATATGATGGTTTTATAACCACGGTTGAAGAGCTGACTTTCTAAATGACCGATGAGCTCTGCGTAGAAAATGTTGCTGAGATTAGGGAAAATCAACCCAACTAACTTGGCTGATTTGCCCTGAAGACTTCTAGCTAAATTATTGGGTTTGTACCCAAGTTCCCTCATGGCTTCTTGTACTTTTTGAACGGTTTTTTTTGATAAATAACCTTTATTGTTAATAACGCGAGAGACAGTCGTTGGACTGACACCTGCTAGTCGAGCGACATCAGTTAGTTTTGCGACCATAATCTAAATGGTAGTAGGTTCCAGTCGGATTACCAGCGGTGATGGCAATGCCGTTTTGATTGGCATCTGGGAAGACACGACCAGAAAATACTCTCTCTCCTTTATTGATGAAAATTTCAAAGACAGACTTGTCAATGAAGATATTGGCAGTTAGTGTACCTGCCTCAATAGCACATGAGCGACTGGTACCGAAATCAAGAGCAAATGGCTGGCCACAGTGTTCGCGGTCTAACGTAATACGACCGTTTTCAGTATCGACAGTTAAAATCAATCCCTTATTGTCTTCATTTGCGAATAGAACGATTTCGTGTTTCGCTCCAGCAGAGAAGCTGAGCTCTAATTCGTAAACATTATTGGTTTCTTTTTGGGCTGAAAATGGCTGAGCTTCCTTACGAAGACTGGTAATAGCATCAACTGGATATTGGTAGAGTTTGCCGTCTTTGATGGTTAATTCTTTGACCAATGATAGACAACCTTGGTAATCGTAGGCATCAGTTGGGTATTCCATATCTGGAAGAGCTAACCAGCTAACAGATAAAGTCCGCCCGTCTGGAGCATTAAAGGCTTGGGTTGCATAGCACTCAAAACCATAGTCTAAATTCATTAATTCGCTCGGATTTACAATAGTTGCTGTTTCAGGATCGAAAGCTTGTCCAATTTTATACATGTTTGGATAGATGTTGCCATAGTCCAAAATATCTTTATCCAAACCTTGTGGGCAGTAGAGAAGGATAGGTTGCTCACCGACAAAGGCGATGTTTGGGCATTCCATCATGTAGGCAGTCATGTCATTTGCAAAATCCAAATCACCCATATAGGACCAGTTTAGATAATCATTGTTTTCAGCCTTATAGAGTTTGACAATCCCTTTTTTATCTAGATTTTGTCCGCCAACGATAGCATAGTATTGCCCTTTATAGTTGAAAATTTGTGGATCACGGAAATGGTCCGTGGTATCTTCTGGTTGCTCAATCAAGACTTTATCAATCTTTTCAATCTTACCATCTTTGTCCATCAAGGCACCGATTTGGTATGGATGACGAACCCAGTTTTCATCGCGAACATTTCCAGTATAGAAAAGAAAGAGCTTGTCGCCAAATTCCATAGCTGAACCAGAGTAGGCGCCATGGCTATCTAGTGGCGTATCAGGATACATAATAGTACCTGTTTCTTCAAAGTGTACTAAGTCCGTAGATTCGGTATGAACCCAAGATTTCAAGCCGTGGGCGGCACCGAATGGGAAGTACTGGTAAAAAAGAGTCCATTTTCCATTAAAATATGAAAATCCATTCGGGTCATTCAAAAGACCGTATGGTGTTTCAATGTGGAAGTTGGTTCTCCAAGGGGAACTCTCTGTGTTCTTTTTGATTTTTTCAATGTATTCTGGCGACCAGTCAGCATAAGCTCGGTAGCGCTCTTCAGTTGTAAAGGCCATACTATCTCCAATTTTTTATCTAATATTTCAATTAATATAGTAAACGTTTTCTATTGAAAAATCAAGTTTTTACTGTGATTCTTGGAATTTTTTAAAAAATTCTGCAAAACGTTTGACATATTTGTAAAAACCATATATAATAAAAACATCGAAAGAGTGAAAACACTTTCAAAAAGAAAAAATATAAGGAGATTTTTGCAAGATGAATAATACAGAAATTGCAAAAAAAGTCATTGACGCCCTAGGCGGACGTGAGAACGTACGCAGTGTTGCCCACTGTGCGACTCGTCTTCGTGTCATGGTCGTTGATGAAGGGAAAATCGACAAAGATACAGTCGAAAATATCGAAAAAGTACAAGGTGCTTTCTTCAACTCTGGTCAATACCAAATCATCTTTGGTACTGGTACAGTAAACAAAATTTACGATGAAGTCGTTGCCCTTGGGTTACCAACAGCGACTACTGGTGAGCAGAAAGCAGAAGCTGCTAAGCAAGGCAATGCTTTCCAACGTGCTATCCGTACCTTCGGTGACGTATTCGTTCCAATCATTCCTGCGATCGTAGCAACTGGTCTTTTCATGGGTCTTCGTGGTCTTCTTGGAGCGCTTGGTTACACACTTCCTGAAGATTTGAACGTTTACTCACAAATCTTGACAGATACAGCCTTCATCGTATTGCCAGCCTTGGTAGTATGGTCAACCTTCCGTGTATTCGGTGGTAACCAAACTATCGGTATCGTACTTGGTATGATGCTGATTGCTGGTCAATTGCCAAATGCTTGGGTTGTAGCATCAGGTGGCGATGTGAAACCAACTATCTTCTTCGGTTTCATCCCAGTTGTAGGTTTGCAAGGTTCAGTATTGCCAGCCTTCATCATCGGTTTGATTGGTGCTAAATTTGAAAAAGCTGTCCGCAAGGTTGTTCCAGAAGTTCTTGACCTCTTGGTAACACCATTCGTAACTCTCTTTGTTATGTCTATCCTTGGCTTGTTTGTCATTGGTCCAGTCTTCCACGTGGTTGAAAACTACATCTTGGCTGGCACACAAGCAATCTTGAACTTGCCATTTGGTCTTGGTGGTCTCCTTATCGGTGGTGTTCACCAAGTTATCGTGGTATCAGGTGTTCACCATATCTTCAACTTCTTGGAAGCTCAATTGGTCGCAAACACTGGTGCTAACCCATTCAACGCCATCATCACTGCAGCGATGACAGCACAAGGTGCTGCAACAGTAGCGGTTGGTGTGAAAACTAAAAATCCTAAATTGAAAGCTCTTGCTTTCCCAGCAGCTCTTTCTGCCTTCCTCGGTATTACTGAGCCAGCTATCTTCGGTGTTAACTTGCGTTTCCGTAAGCCATTCCTTCTTTCATTGATTGCGGGTGCGATTGGTGGTGCTGTAGCATCTCTTCTTGGTCTTGCCGGTACAGGTATGGGTGTTACTATCATCCCAGGTTTGACACTTTACGCTGGTAATGGTCAAATTCTTCCATACATCCTTATGGTTGCTGTATCATTTGCTCTTGGTTTTGCTCTTACTTACTTCTTCGGTTATGAAGATGAGGAAAAAGATGTAAAAAAGTCTAGTGCTTCAGCACAAGAAACAGCAAAAACGCTTGAAGAAGCAGAGACAGGACTTGTAGCTGAAGAAACTCTTGTTTCTCCACTTTCAGGTGACGTAGTTGCTCTTGAAAATGTCAATGACCCAGTATTCTCTTCAGGAGCTATGGGGAAAGGTTTGGCTGTTAAACCGTCTGAGGGTGTTGTTTATGCACCTGCAGATGCAGAAGTAACCATCGCTTTTGAAACAGGTCATGCTTATGGTTTGAAAACAGCTTCAGGAGCTGAAATCTTGATCCACATCGGTATTGATACGGTATCAATGAACGGTAACGGCTTTGAAAAATTAGTAGCAGCAGGCGACAAAGTTAAAGCTGGTACTCCAATTGCTAAATTCGATGCAGCGAAAATTGCAGAAGCAGGTCTTGATGATACAACAATGGTGATCGTGACAAATACTGCTGACTTTGCAGAAGTTTCTCCACTTGCAGAAGGAACTATCGCTCACGGTGTAGACTTCTTGAAAGTTGCAAAATAATTCTAGCCCTCCTCTTTGCTTTCATTACTTCGTTAACTCGCTTTGCCTAACTTAAGTTATGCCTGCAGCTCGTTGCCTAGTACTGAAAGTAAGATGAGAGCCTAGAAATAATATATCTAAGAAAAGGCTTTATGCCTTTTTCTTCTGTTTATAACTATGGTATAATGGAAAAAACAAAAAAGGGAGAAAATCATGACAAAACTTTACGGAAGCTTGGAAGCTGGTGGTACAAAGTTTGTTTGTGCTGTCGGTGATGAGAATTTTCAAGTAATTGAAAAAACACAATTTCCAACGACAACACCTTATGAAACAATTGAACGTACAGTGGAATTTTTCAAACGCTACGAAGATCGTTTGGCAGGTATTGCCATTGGTTCATTTGGTCCGATTGATATTGACCAAAATTCACAGACCTATGGTTATATCACTTCAACTCCAAAACCACATTGGTCAAACATTGATTTGCTTGGTCTAATTGCCAAGGAATTTAATATTCCATTTTACTTTACGACAGACGTTAACTCGTCTGCTTATGGTGAAACCTTGGTTCGTAAGGGTGTGAAGAGCCTGGTTTACTACACTATCGGTACTGGTATCGGTGCTGGCGCTATTCAAAATGGTGAATTCATCGGTGGTCTTGGACATACAGAGGCGGGACATACCTATGTTGCCTTACATCCATACGATATCAAACATGAATTTAATGGAACCTGTCCTTTCCATAATGGCTGTTTAGAAGGTTTGGCAGCTGGTCCATCTCTTGAAGGTCGTACGGGTATTCGTGGAGAGTTAATTGAACTTAATTCCGATGTATGGGATGTTCAGGCTTATTATATTGCTCAAGCAGCAGTACAGGCAACACTTCTTTATCGTCCGCAAGTCATTGTATTTGGTGGCGGCGTTATGGCACAAGAACACATGCTCAACCGTGTGCGTGAAAAGTTTGTTGGTTTGATGAACGATTACCTACCAACACCTGATGTAAAAGAGTATATCGTGACACCAGCAGTTGCTGAAAATGGTTCAGCTACACTAGGTAACTTTGCTCTAGCAAAACAAGTATCTGAAAAATAAATAGAAAGTCCAGTTGATAGCTGGACTTTTATAGTTGGAAGTGCTGTTGTCATCTAATGTGTGTATCCTATCAGTTGCAAGATTAAAACATCGTTTTGTTCGCTATATACCTTGAAAATCCGTTGTTTTTATGGTAGAATTATTCATTGAATTGAAAGAAAATAGGATGATAAATATGGTAACAAATGTACTTCGTTCTCTAGTGGAAAATGACAAGGGAGAATTGAAACGATTAGAAAAAATGGCAGATAAGGTTATTGCCTATGCCGATGCAATGGAAGCCTTGTCTGATGAGGAATTACAAGCGAAAACGAAAGAATTCAAGGAACGTTATCAAGGCGGAGAAAGTCTAGATGAGTTGCTTTTTGAAGCTTACGCGGTGGTAAGAGAGGCTTCTCGTCGTGTATTGGGACTTTATCCATATCCTGTACAGATTATGGGTGCCATTGTTTTGCATAATGGTGATGTGCCAGAGATGCGGACGGGTGAAGGAAAAACTTTAACTGCAACGATGCCTGTTTACCTTAACGCTTTGGCTGGCGAAGGCGTACATGTTGTTACAGTTAACGAATACCTTGCTACTCGTGACGCAACTGAAATGGGGGAGCTTTATTCTTGGTTAGGTCTATCTGTGGGTATCAACTTAGCCGCTAAGTCTTCTTTTGAAAAGCGCGAAGCGTACAATTGTGATATTACTTATTCAACTAACTCAGAGATTGGTTTTGATTATCTTCGTGATAACATGGTAGTACGAGCGGAAGATATGGTACAGCGTCCGCTCAATTACGCTTTGGTTGATGAGGTGGATTCGGTCTTGATTGATGAAGCACGGACCCCTTTAATTGTATCTGGACCACAAAGTTCAGAGACGAATCAGCTTTATTTCTTAGCTGATAATTTAGTCAAGTCTTTGGATAACGATGATTACATTATCGATGTACCGTCTAAGACCATCGGTCTTTCTGACTCAGGGATTGATAAGGCTGAGAAGTTTTTCAAACTTGATAACCTTTATGATGTGGAAAATGTAGCAATTACCCACTTTATTGACAATGCACTTCGTGCTAATTACATCATGATTTACGATATTGATTACTTAGTTAATGAAAATCAAGAAGTCATGATTATTGATCCGTTTACCGGTCGGACAATGGAAGGACGTCGGTATTCTGATGGACTGCATCAAGCGATAGAAGCTAAAGAAGGTGTACCAGTTCAAAATGAATCTAAGACTAGTGCTTCTATTACCTACCAAAATATGTTCCGCATGTATAAAAAATTGGCTGGGATGACTGGTACAGGTAAAACAGAAGAAGACGAATTCCGTGAAATTTATAATATTCGTGTTGTACCAATTCCAACGAATAAGGAAGTGATTCGAATTGACCATGAGGACTTGTTGTATCCTAGTTTGGAGTACAAGTTCAATGCAGTGGTTAAAGACGTGAAAGAGCGGTATGAAAAAGGCCAACCTGTTTTGGTCGGAACTGTAGCTGTTGAAACTTCGGATTACCTATCAAAACGGTTGGTTGCAGCAGGTGTTCCTCATGAGGTGCTTAATGCGAAAAATCATTATCGTGAAGCACAAATTATCATGAATGCTGGTCAACGTGGTGCGGTCACCATCGCCACCAACATGGCTGGTCGTGGTACAGATATTAAGTTGGGCCCAGGTGTGCGTGAGTTGGGTGGACTCTGTGTAATCGGTACCGAGCGTCATGAAAGCCGACGAATTGATAACCAACTTCGTGGTCGTTCAGGGCGTCAAGGTGATCCGGGTGAATCTCAATTTTATCTCTCTTTAGAAGATGATTTGATGCGTCGTTTTGGTTCTGAACGGATTAAGGCCTTTATGGAGCGCATGAATTTGACAGAAGAAGAATCTGTTATCAAGTCAGGAATGTTAACTCGTCAGGTTGAGAGTGCTCAAAAACGTGTCGAAGGGAACAACTACGATTCACGTAAGCAGGTCTTGCAATATGATGATGTTATGCGTGAACAACGAGAAATCATATACAGTCAGCGTCATGATGTGATTACTGCTGATCGTGATTTGGCTCCGGAAATCAAGAGCATGATTAAACGGACGATACAGCGTCAGGTTGCAGATCATAAGTCAAGCAAACGTGAAGATGCTCTTCAAGCTATTTTGAATTTTGCTCATTTTAGTCTCGTTTCTGAAGATAGTATCACCCTTTCTGATCTAGAAGGAAAAACGGACGAGGAAATTGTGGCAGATTTGTTCGCGCGTGCGGAATCAGTCTATGAGAGTCAAGTTGCTAAATTACAAGATGCAGACCGTGTTAAAGAGTTTCAAAAAGTATTGATTTTACGAGTTGTGGATAGCAAATGGACAGACCATATTGATGCACTAGATCAACTCCGTAATGCTGTTAGTTTACGTGGATATGCTCAAAACAATCCTGTTGTGGAGTATCAATCAGAGGCTTTCACTATGTTCAACGATATGATTGGAGCGATTGAATTTGATGTGACACGTTTAATGATGAAAGCACAAATTCATGATAATATTGAGCGGGAACGAACTGTTAGAGAAGCTCATACAACGGCAACTAAAAATATTATTCCTGGACAAGAGCAATCAAAAGAAATTTCTTCTTTTGAAGGCGTTGATCGTAATGATCCATGTCCATGTGGCTCAGGAAAGAAGTTCAAAAATTGCCATGGTCGTAAATAAAGAATAGTGCTTTAAACATATAGGGGGCTAGGTAGACTCAGTTATCGAGTTTTTCCTGCTCCCTTTTTGGAAAAAAATAGAAAATGATTATAGGACACGGAATAGACTTACAGGAATTATCGGCCATTCAATCAGCTTTGAACAAAGGACGAGGTTTTGAAAAGCGTATCTTGACAGATACAGAGTTGGCTCGGTTTGAAGGTTTATCAGATAAGAGAAAAGTGGAATATTTAGCTGGACGTTGGGTAGCTAAAGAGGCTTTAGTCAAAGCCTTGGGGACCGGGATTGGTAAATATAGTTTTCAAGATATGGAAGTATTGAACGATTCTAAGGGAGCTCCGTATTTTAATCAGGCACCGACGAAAGCAAAAATTTGGTTGAGTATTAGTCATTCTGCTAATTTTGCCCAAGCTAGTGTGATTTTGGAGGAATGGAATGAAAGAAAGTAAATCGCGACCCACAGTGGCTCGAATTCAACTTAGTCATATTGCTCATAATGTGCAAACAATCCGAGAGCAATTGCCTAAATCGACAACTGTTTATGCAGTTGTTAAGGCAGATGCATATGGTCATGGAGCAGTTGCTGTTTCAAGAAAGCTGGTTGGACAAGTTGATGGATTTTGTGTATCGAACTTGGATGAAGCATTGGAGCTGCGTCAAGCAGGGATTGAAGACCCAATATTAATTTTAGGAGTGGTCCCTGTTCAGGTCATCCCAACAGCGATTGAGTTGGGGATTAGTCTAACTGTGACTAGTCTAGAATGGCTGGGTTTAGCTGAAGAGGCTAATCAGGAGTTGGACAAGCTTTCAGTACATCTTAAGGTGGATACGGGCATGGGGCGTCTTGGTTTTTGTGATGCTCACAGTCTGAACCAGGCACTTACTTGGTTAAAAGAGAGGGGAGCTCGCTTTGATGGTATCTTTACTCATTTTGCGAAAGCAGATGAAACTGATACCTTACAACTAGAGAGGCAGTTTGAACTGTTTCAGTCTATCTTAAATAGTTTAGATCAACGTCCACCTCATATTCATGTCAGCAATTCTGCAGCGAGTATCTGGCATACAGATAAGATTTTTAATATGGTCCGTCTTGGAAATGCAATTTACGGTCTAAACCCAAGTGGGCATTCCCTGGACTTGCCTTTTGATTTAAAACCGACTTTAAGTTTGACTTCAGAACTTATCCAAATCAAACAGGTGCCTGAAGGAGCGAGTATTGGCTACGGAGAGACTTATCACAGTTCGCAACAGGAATGGATAGGAACAGTACCGATTGGTTATGCAGATGGACTAACAAGATCTATGCAGGGATTTTCGGTTTTGGTAGACGGTCAACCTTGTGAGATTGTCGGGCGAGTTTCTATGGATCAGATTACGATTCGTTTGCCTCAACGATATACAATCGGAACCCAGGTTACCTTGATTGGACAGGATGGTGATAAGGTCATCACAGTACAGGATTGGGCTGATTATCGACAGACCATTAACTATGAAGTTACCTGTCTTTTATCTGGTCGAATACCAAGAGTCTATATCGACTAGTTCTTGCTAAGCCTTGTTATATTTTGGTAACGAAAAAGAAAATAGCCTTTAATAACCAGTTCCTAGTAGTACGAAAGGAGCTGGTTTATTTGATACTTTCTGAATGGTACTTGTACATTGTAGCTACATGTGAGAGTGCTGGCTTTCCTCTAGTTTTGTTATTAATATCGGTGTAGCAATTCGAAAAGGAATTGACAATTAACAGAAATAATCTTATAATGGTTATAACCAGATGTTTTATTTATATATTAATAGAAGGAGGTAAATGTGGTTCAATTCATTCATGCTAAGTCTATCATTTTATCCAATCAGATTATAAAAAATGCCTACCTAGAAATTCGTGAGGATGGGACCTTTGGAGCTATTTCCTCAGAAAAACCAGAGGGTGATATTGTAGATTACTCAGACTACCATATTGGTCCAGGTCTGGTTGATACACATATCCACGGATATGCCTCACACGATGTTATGGACAATGATTTTGAAGGTATTAAGGCAATCTCGGAAGGCTTGCTTTCTTGCGGTGTGACTTCATGGTTACCAACTACCTTGACAGATTCTACGGAAAATTTAAATGCAGTTTGTCAGACAATCGGTCAGCATGCCGGTGAAGAAACAGGTGCCAAGATTCAAGGGATTTTTCTTGAAGGGCCTTTCTTTACCGAAAAATACAAAGGTGCACAGAATCCTAAGTACATGAGCGACCCTTCTATTGAAAAATTAGACAAGTGGCATAGTCTCTCTAAGGGCTTGGTGAACAAAATTGCTCTGGCACCGGAACGAGAAGGAGTTCGAGAATTCATCGAGTTTGCAAATAGCAAAGAGATTCGAACTGCTCTAGCCCACAGTGATGCAAACTATGCCCAGGCTCAAGCAGCAGTGGAAGCCGGGGCAAGCATATTTGTTCATGTTTACAATGGAATGAGCGGACTTCATCACCGAGAACCAGGTATGGTTGGAGCTGCCTTGAATTTAAAAAATGTTTACGCAGAAATGATTTGCGATGGGTATCATGTTCACCCAGCGGCAGCAGAAGTAGTTATCAAAGCACGCGGAGTTGCGGAAACAGTCCTGATTACCGATTGCATGCGGGCAGGAGGAATGGGTGAAGGTAATTCTCGGCTTGGAGA
This sequence comes from Streptococcus sp. NSSLK0004, assembly GCF_059039125.1. Classification (NCBI taxonomy): domain Bacteria; kingdom Bacillati; phylum Bacillota; class Bacilli; order Lactobacillales; family Streptococcaceae; genus Streptococcus; species Streptococcus sp. NSSLK0004. The sequence goes on from NZ_CM180142.1 coordinate 217,043, forward strand.
ATTTGAAGTTGTGGTGAAAGATGGAACTGCTCGCCTCAAGCATAACGGTAGTTTGGCTGGGTCGATTTTAGAGTTAATTCAGGCTGTCCAACATGTGGTTGAGTGGGGGTTGGTTGACTTGCCAGATGCCATTCGCATGGCTTCCCTGGTACCTGCAAAATCCGTTGGGATTGATCATATTTGTGGGCAGATTATAGAGGGACGAGCAGCGGATTTTATCCTTGTAGATGACAAGGGGAACTTACAAGCGACTTATCTTAATGGGCAGAAACGTTTTGGATAAATTTAGATAAACATTCCTAGGAGGAAACTAATGACAAAACTACACATATCACAGGAAAAGTTTGACCATTTGATCCATCTCTCAAATGGTAATCAAATTATTGCGGCTTTAGCCATTGATCAGCGAGGAGCTCTAAAAAGGCTTTTAGCAGCTGCAGCTGGTGTTAGTGAGTTTGGTGATGAGATTTTAGTTGATTTTAAAAAGCTTATCGCTAGTGATTTGACACCCTATGCTAGTTCCATTCTTTTGGATGCGGAATATGGAGTTCCTGCCTCAGAATTGCGTCATGCAGACTGTGGTTTTATTGCAGCCTATGAAAAAACTGGTTACGATACTTCAACGCCAGGTCGTTTGCCAGATTTATTGCCAAATTGGTCAGCCAAACGCATCAAGGAATTGGGGGCAGATGCTGTTAAAATCTTACTGTACTATGATGTGGATGACAAGTTAGAAATCAACGATATCAAGCATGCATGGGTTGAGAGGATCGGTAGTGAGTGTATGGCAGAAAATATTCCTTACTTCGTGGAAATTTTGACCTATGATGCTAGCGATATAGATGTGACTTCTCGTGAATACGCAGCACTGAAACCTCATAAAGTAAATGGTGCTATGCGTGAGTTCAGTAAACCACGGTACAATGCAGATGTTCTTAAGGTTGAAGTGCCCGTCAATATGAACTTTGTTGAAGGTTATACGGAAGAAGAACCTGTCTATACATTGGCAGAAGCTAAGGCCTACTTTAAGGAACAGGCTGACAGCACCCATCTACCGTTTATCTTCTTGAGTGCGGGTGTCTCAGCCAAGCTTTTTCAAGAAACTCTCGTCCTTGCTAAGGAAGCTGGCTCCAATTTCAATGGTGTTCTCTGTGGTCGTGCGACTTGGAAGGATGCAGTTGCGATTTTTGCAAGTCAAGGTGAGGAGGTTGCAAAGGCCTGGTTAGCAGATCAAGGCCGTCAGAACATGGAAGAACTCAATAAAGTGTTGGCAATAACTGCTCGTTCTTGGACTGAAAAAGTTGAGGTAGTTCATTAAATTTTAAAAACTATTGAATAGATTAACTCCTGCTCTTCTTATTATGGAAATATACTTGAAAAAGATAAAAAAGTATGAGAAAATAGGACAAATCAGAAAGTAGGAGAAAATATGAGAGAAGATATTATCCTAAATGATCGCGCCGCTGCTTTGTCAAAAGAACTGGTTGCAGTATTGGAGACTATTTATGATCCTGAAATTGAGTTGGACATCTATAATTTAGGTCTGGTGTACGAAATTCATTTGGACGAAGTGGGTTTTTGTAAGGTAATTATGACCTTTACGGATGCAGGGTGCTCTTGTGCGGATACTATGCCTGGAGACTTGGTCGCAGCCTTGAAAACCATTGATGGAATTGAAGATGCCCAAGTTGAAATTGTGTGGTCTCCTGCATGGAAAATGACACGCATCAGCCGTCTAGGGCGCATTACACTGGGAATTAGTCCCAAATAAAAATGAGTTGCGACAAGCAGCTCATTTTTTATATGTTTCATCGTACTTTTTGTCTAAATCTTCCATGGTTTCATAGATAGGTTTGGAAATCATGACGACCTGAGGGTCAAGGTCAACCATGCTGTAGCTGGCATCAATGCATTCTGCCCAGTATTCTAAATGTTTTTTGTCGATATAGGATTCTGAATCTTCGACTTCAATCCCTCCTTCGGCTTGGACAGAGTACCAATAGAGGTATTCGCGTCCGTCCAATACCTCACGGAAGATGGTTTCGACATACATTTTTTCTCCTTCAAGAGTGAGAAGGGTGTCTTCCAAGTGCTCATTGAGAAAGGCCATCCACTCATCTACTTTGGAAGACTTTCCGTTTTTTACACGGAAGCGAGAGAGTTCAACATTTAATTTCATTACACTTTCTCCTGTTCTTATTCGCTCAGTAGTCTTACTGCAGTGGCTAAGTCTTCGGGCTGATGACAGGAGAAAACTTGACTGTGCGAATAGTTCTCAAAATTTGGTGCTGCGATATTGTCGAAAGAGAGGACCGGTTTCTCATTTTCCATAACCAAGTCCAAGAAATAAGGGTCCTTTGAACCATGATTAATATCTAGATAGGCATCACAGTCGAGAATCATATCCTCTAAAATGTAACCGATAACTTTAGGGTGTAAAAAAACATTGTCAAAGCTAGCTAATTTTTTTAAATTGTCTGCCATATCAGTAAAAGCAACAATATGAAAGGCGTAGTCTGGTAACTCTTTGATTAAACTTTCGATTTGTTCAATCAAGTGAGTATTTGTCAAGATTAATAGTTTACCTTTATAGACTGATGCGGGTACTTCCCGTTTTTCATTGAGCCATTTATGGTGAATTTCTGCCCAGTCCATCATTTGATAATGCCACCAGATCTCACGTAAGCGACCTGATGAGTAGGTATTCCAAGGCTTGTCTCCAGAAATATAGTGAAGGATTTTAGGTAAAGGATCTAAATTTATATTAAACAAGTGTCTATGACGATAGGCAAAGGCACCTTGGTCAAAACCAATCTGGAAGTTATAGGTATCATCTAACCAAATAGCCTCATGTCCTAATACCATATTCAAAATGGTTTGGTCACCTTCTTGAATGGAGTCTTTTTCTTGTTCTGTTTTTTCAACTAATTTAGCAGTAATGTTTTCAGCTTTCCAACGTTTGTTATTAATCAGCATCATACCAGAGTTAAAACCGACTCCATGTCCAAAAACGGCTCGTACTACGGCTAGATAATGATTACTAATGTCGGTGGAAAATAGTTTATCGAGTTGATCTGTTATGATAATATCGCTGTCAAGATATAGTGCTTTGTCTTCAGATACAAATCGGGGAATAAAGTATCTCGCAAAGGCCATATATGTAATATGTGAAAAGCCAGCATACCAATCCGTATTTAGAGGAACATCTAATAATTTAATATCAATTAAATCACTGCCGATTTGATTTAACAAATGTTTATAATGAGTGAACCATTCTTTTGGAATATCCTGATTAAAAATATAAATCTTAAGGTAGCTATTATGAAAAATTAATGATTTCAGTGTAGTCTCAATTTGGCGGATATACCCGTAGTCGCCAGCTAGGACAATAGCTTGTAAGTCCCGTTTTTTCCCGTTGGTTTGTTGATCGGGAGTTAGAAGCTTAGTCATTTTTCTTTCTCCTTTATGAAACCCCTGTCAGAGAGACAGGGGATATGAAATTTATTATTTTTTCCCAGTCTGTTCAGGTCTCCAGAAGTCTGTAACAGCTCCTTTTGAGGCAGAAGACACTGTGTGTGCATATTTACCGAGAACGCCACGAGAGTAGAGAGGTGGGATAACAGTTGTTTTCTTGCGCTCTTCAATTTCTTGATCGGAAACATGCATGGTGATTTCTTTAGTATCCTGGTCAACAGTTACCAGATCTCCAGTACGGAGGTAAGCGATTGGACCACCATCTTGCGCTTCAGGTGCGATATGTCCGACAACTAATCCATAAGTACCACCAGAGAAACGTCCATCTGTCAAAAGGGCTACCTTGTCCCCTTGCCCTTTACCGACAATCATAGAAGAAAGGGATAGCATTTCAGGCATACCAGGACCACCTTTTGGACCAACATAGCGAACAACAACAACATCGCCATCGACGATTTCATCTGTCAATACTGCCTCGATTGCCTCTTCTTCTGAATCAAAGACCTTAGCTGGACCAGTGTGATTACGGACCTTAACCCCAGAAACTTTGGCAACTGCACCGTCTGGAGCGAGGTTACCTTTGAGGATGATAAGCGGACCATCCGCACGTTTTGGATTCTCAAGTGGCATGATGACATCTTGACCTGGAGTCAAATCTGCAAAATTCTCTAGGTTTTCAGCGACAGTCTTACCTGTACATGTGATACGATCCCCGTGTAGGAAACCATTCTTCAACAAGTATTTCATAACTGCAGGGACACCACCGACATTGTATAGGTCTTGGAAGACATATTTACCGGACGGTTTTAAATCAGCTAGGTGGGGTACTCGTTCTTGGAAATCGTTGAAATCTTCAAGTGTTAGTTCAACGTTAGCGGCATGAGCGATGGCTAGAAGGTGGAGGGTAGCGTTAGTTGATCCACCAAGAGCCATTGTAACTGTAATGGCGTCTTCAAAGGCCTCACGAGTCATAATATCAGATGGTTTGATACCGAGCTCCAACATACGGACAACAGCTCGACCAGCTTCTTCAATATCAGCCTTCTTCTCAGGAGATTCAGCTGGGTGAGAAGACGAACCAGGAATTGACATCCCCATTACTTCAATGGCGGTGGCCATTGTGTTAGCAGTGTACATACCACCACAGCCACCAGGTCCCGGGCAGGCATTACACTCAATCTGACGGACCTCTTCAGCGGTCAAATCGCCATTATTCCATTTACCGATTCCTTCAAAAACTGAAACGAGGTCAATATCTTTGCCGTTTAGATTTCCGGGAGCAATGGTACCACCGTAGGCAAAGATAGCTGGAATGTCCATGTTTGCAATGGCAATCATAGATCCAGGCATATTTTTATCACAGCCACCGATTGCGACAAAGGCATCCACGTTGTGACCCCCCATAGCTGCTTCGATAGAATCTGCAATAATATCACGTGATGTCAGTGAAAAGCGCATACCGGGAGTTCCCATAGCGATTCCATCTGCAACGGTAATGGTACCGTATTGGACAGGCCAAGCACCAGCATCTTTTACCCCTTCTTTGGCTAGTTTCCCGAAATCATGAAGATGCATGTTACATGGTGTATTTTCCGCCCATGTGGAGATAACTCCTACGATTGGTGCTTCAAAATTTTTATCTTGCATACCAGTTGCACGAAGCATGGCACGGTTGGGTGATTTGACCATCGAATCGTAGACAGAACTACGGTGACGAAGTTTTTTTAATGTTTCCTTATCTAGCATATACCGATCCCCTATCTCATAGTTTTCTTTCTTCTTCATTATACCACAAAAAATAGGAAAAACCAGCCTATATACAGCTGGTTTCAAGGGGAGATGGGATTTAAAAGATTTGCGTTCATCACTCTAAATAATAGATAGTGCGTTGTTAGAAATCAACTATTCGATAAAGCTAGGATTTGTCTACCTTGAAATTGCTAGGTATGATTTTATCTAATAATGCAAACTTCCTGCTACCCAGCCAGTTGCTAGACAATAGGTGATGTTAAAGCCACCTGTGTGGGCATTGATGTCCAAGACTTCTCCTGCAAAGTGAAGACCAGGGACTTTCTTGCTTTCCAGAGTTTTGGGATTGATTTCCTTGAGGTCAATGCCACCTTTGGTTACAAAGGATTTGGCAAGTGACATCTTGCCTGTAATCTTGATTTGGAGGGCTTTGAGGTAGGTTACAAGTTCAGTTAGGTCTTTTTGTGATACCTGTTTGACCTTGCAGTCATAGTTTTCTGCGAAAAAGTCAGCTAGGCGGTCGGGCATGAGTTCTCGAAGGGCATTCTTGACGGATTTTTCCCTGTTGGTTTCTAAATGTTCAAACAGGTCTTGGTCAGAATAAGTCGGCAATACATCGAGAAATGCAGTTTCACCGCCTTTGACAAAACTCGACAAGCGAAGGGCAGCAGGACCAGATAGACCGAAGTGGGTAAAGAGCAGATCATGAGTGATGATGTGCTTGCCGTAGGTTAAGGTGACATCATCTAGGGAGATGCCTTGAAGTTTTTTATGGGGAAAATCGGTCAGGACAGGACTTTCTGCGGCCTCAATCTCCGTGACAGCTAGCTTGAAGTGGCGGGCAATATCGTGACCAAAGCCAGTTGAGCCAGTGGAAGGATAGGTTTTACCACCCGTGGTGACAATTAGCTGAGGAGCAGTAAAGGTTTCCTCGCTAGTTTTGACATGAAAGAGGTCGTCAATCTTGCGGACGGACACGACTTCAGCCCCTGTGCGAATATCCACTCCGTTTTCCAGCATCTTCATCTCAAGGCACTTGATAATAGTCTGGGAGCGGTCGGTGGTGGGAAAGACACGACCGTGGTCCTCCACCTTGAGTTTAACACCATTTTCCTGAAAGAAATTCATGATGTCATGGTTGTCAAACTGAGAAAAGACGCTGTAAAGAAAGCGACCATTTCCTGGAATGCCGGCCAGCAGGTCTTCCAATGTGCCGTTGTTGGTCACGTTGCACCGTCCACCGCCAGTACCAGACAGTTTTTTGCCCAATCGTTTGTTTTTTTCGAGGAGTAGGGTCTTCTTGCCGTAGAAGCTCGAAGAAATGGCGGCCATCATGCCAGCAGGACCCGCTCCGATAATAATGGTATCTACTGTATTCATGTCCTTATTTTATCACAATTTCAGGAAAGTTTTCCAAAATGAGAGCTTAGCCTTGACTTTGTTTACCTTTCCTGTTAGAGTAAGCAAGTAGATTAGTTTTTGAGTTTTGTTTGTGTTTCACCTGCTTTACCTTTTCTAGTTTTACAAATTTAGAGAAAGGAAGTAGTGATATGACACAAGGAACAGTAAAATGGTTTAATGCTGAGAAGGGCTTTGGCTTCATTGCTCAGGAAAATGGACCAGATGTATTTGCACATTTTTCAGAAATCCAGACAGACGGATTTAAGACCTTAGACGAAGGTCAAAAAGTGACTTTTGATGTAACAGAAGGTCAACGTGGCCCTCAAGCGAGCAACATTATCAAACAAGCGTAATGAGAACTTCATGAAAAAGGCATCCTAGCGGATGCTTTTTTATAATAAGTACCCGAAAAGCTAGTGATACCAAGACTTAAGTCCCCCTTGATTTGACAGTTTTCTGGTCTTATGGTACTATTTTACTGATAGAATCAACTATGAAAATGAAATAATTGAGGATTATATGGGAATCGAAAAGACAGTCAGTGAATTAGCCGAGATTTTAGGTGTCAGTCGCCAAGCTATGAATAATCGCGTTAAGTCACTTCCAGAAGAATTTGTGGAAAAAAATGACAAGGGCGTTACTGTTGTAAACCGTGCTGGTTTGGTAAAATTAGAAGAAATTTATAAGACAACTATTTTTGAAGATGAGCCTGTCAGTGAAGAAGTTAAGCAACGGGAACTCATGGAAATATTGGTTGATGAAAAGAATGCAGAAATCATTCGTCTCTATGACCAATTGAAAGCAAAAGATACTCAGTTAGCTGAAAAAGATGAGCAGTTACGCGTCAAGGATATTCAGATTTCTGAAAAGGACAAACAACTGGATCAACAGCAACAGTTAACCTTGAAAGCAATGGCAGATAAGGACGTGCTAAAATTAGAATTGGAAGAAGCAAAAGCTCACGTAGAAGAAGTAAAGTCAAAAGGCTTCTTCGCAAGATTGTTTGGTAAATAAAAAGGTCCGGGTGACCTTTTTATCATGAGCTTGCCAACAAAAGGGCGAATTAAGGTCCGGGTGACCTTTTTATCATGAGCTTGCCAACAAAAGAGCGAATTAAGGTCCGGGTGACCTTTTTATCATGAGCTTGCCAACAAAAGAGCGAATTTAGGTCCGGGGGAGTGAAACAGTCTGGTGATAGACTATTTCAGCCTGAGTTTGGAAATGCGAAAAAAATCAAGTCCCTAATCAGGAACTTGATTTTTTCTGATGTTCAAACCATTCATCTCGTAGGATGCCATATTTGACGGAGTCGTAATAGCGTCCTTTCCAGAAGCGGACCTTTCGAATCTGGGCTTCCTTGGTCATTCCTAACTTCTCGGCGGTACGCATCATGCCAGGATTACCAGACCAGGTTGTGAGCCCGGTATGTTCCAAGTCGGAAAACTGGTTAAAAATCCTATCGATCCAGATTTGGAGGGCAGTTGTCCCATAGCCATTTCCCCAAATACTGTCGTCATGGATTTCGATTCCGACTTCTAACCAGCGTGTTGGCTGGCATTCTCAATAATACGACACAAAGCCAATAGGTTGGTCGTTTAGAAGAATTGCTTGTACAAAATTTTTTTGCATCCATTGGTAGAGTGGGGCTGCTTGAAAGTCCTCAAAGTGCGCAAAGGCTTGGTAGTCATCGAAATAGGGAGCGGCAAATTCCTTCCAACGAGGTGCTGCTTGACGATAGCCAATTTCCCATAAGCGATGGAGTCGATCTATTGTAAAAGGTTGTAGAGTGACGATTGGCATTCTGTACTCTCTCCACAATTAAAGATTGGACTAGTAATATTCTCCCTGGCGGTAATCCCAGGAATTGAAGTGATCAGACAGGTGCATCATGATTTTATCAATGTCAAGACCTTTACGGATAACAACTGGGCATGGGCTGATAGAGCGACTGTTTGCCCCCTGTTCAGGAATGAGTTTACCATCCTTATCTACCATAGACACCATAACCCCTTGCTCATAGCGAGTTTCAATTGTCTTGTCAGGTTGGATGGATGCAACATAATCATCGGCTTCGATGACAAGGTCAACAGCATTTTCAATGCGTTCACCGATTCCTTCTACCTTACCGCGGTTTCCCTTGCCTGAAGGGTTAGCGGATGATGCGTAAACCATCTTTCCTTCTTTTTCCCACATTTCTTTGGCGATTTGCTCACCTGCTACACCAAATTTGATAACAAAGCAAGAAGTCCCACGCACGTCTGTCATCAATTCTTCGCGACCATCACCGAAGGCTTTCAATTTTTCATATGCCTCTGGTTTCCAAGGGAGGATACAGCCGAGTAAGATGTCTTCGTCCCAATGTTTTTGATAGAAAGCATCAATTTCAGGAGTTAATTGGGCCAATTCACGCAACTCGTCCATGCTACCACAGAGAACGACCCCTGGTTTGTTACGGTTACGTGATTTCGCCTCAAATTTGCGCTCCAGTCCTGCTCTATCACTTGTCATGATAATGTAGCCCACCTTAGTTGGAGTCACGATACAACCACCATCAGCTTTCAAAATTTCAAGACCTTCTTGATTGAGGTTTCCATCCCATTGAACATGTTTCGTCATATGATTCATTCTCCATTTTTTAAATTTTCTGATAATTCATTATACCAGAAATTAAGAAGAAAGCAAGTCAGGTCAAATACAATTCACCAGAAGGAGAGAAAATAGCGTTTTATTGCTATTTCAAGTTAAATGTGGCAAACTAAATAGTAAAAAAAGAAAAATCCTCTAGCGTCAGGTCTTGCATATGACGTTACGTCAAATGCTACTATATGGGTGAACAAAGAAGGTCGGGTGCACACGGAAAGACTTGTATCTCATCAAAAGAAAGCGAGGGAAGAAATGTCGGTATTCTATACAACTGGGGAGCTTGCTAAATTGGCAGATGTTTCAGTACGGACAGTGCAGTACTATGATCAACGGGGAATTCTTAGTCCTACGGAGCTGACCGAAGGAGGTCGCAGGCTTTACACGGAGGCAGATTTGGACCAGTTGCAGACCATTTGCTTCTTACGGGATTTAGATTTTTCCATTGATCAAATTAAGTGCGTACTGGCAGAAGAAAATGCTAGCCAGGTGCTGGAGTTGCTCTTAGAAGATCATATCATCCAAGTTAAGACAGATCTGGATGCTCAAAAAGCTAAGCTTGACAGGTCTGTCAAGCTACTTGACACACTTAAAAGGCGAGATTCTCAGTCGTTGGAATTTATCAAAGATATTTCTATAACTATGAAAAATCAAAAAGCTTGGAAGAAATTACACAAAATCATGTGGAGTAGTATCATTGGTGGAATAACCATCTATGTAATTTTATTGCTTTGGATTACCAGCCAGCCTAATACTGTATTTTGGAGAATGTCAGGTATTGTACTTGGAATTTGCTATGTTTTAGGAATGCTTCTATTGGCTAATCAATTTAGGAAAAAAGTAACATTCCTTTGTTCTAACTGTCATACGACCTTTGATCCGTCTTTCAAGGAATTTAACCTAGCAGCACATACACCAAAGACACGTAAACTGACCTGTCCACATTGTCATACCAAATCTTATTGCTTGGAATTGGCAAAAGAGACCAAATAGAAAAACCGTTCCGTCAATCGGAACGGTCTTGTCATCTAAAATGGAAGTTTACCAGCAAAAGCCCCCATGGCTTTTTTTGTTGCTTCATCAATTTGATTAAGCGCGTCATTAAAGGCTTGGATTGTCATATCTTGTAAAGTTTCGACATCTTCTGGATCAACAACAGCTGGATTAAAGCTGATGTTCGTCACTTTTTTATCTCCAGTGACAGCTACCTGTACTAAATCTTGAGCAGATTTTCCGTAGAAAGTTGTTGCTGCCAGCTCAGCCTGCTTACTTTCCATTTGTTTTTGCAACTTTTGAGCTTGTTTCATCATATTTTGCATATTCATCATAAGATTTTTTAGATTCCTTTCCTATCAAGGGTTTAGACCCTCTTGTTAAATTTTCCTTGCCTTATTATTAAAAATGACAAAGGCAGAGGCGGTTTCTTGTATAGTTTATATTATATCATGTTTAAAAAATAACTCAAAATTTGTCCAATTAAAAAAGTTAGGGCTCACTATCAAATTACATATATCAATCTATTTTTAATTTGACTTTATAAATGCTTTCTTGTATAATAAAATAAAAACTGGTTATAACCAGCAAGGAGGTCTCCTATGTTTCAGCTACCAAAGGAAAAATTAGAGAGTCTCGGTGCTATTATCACAGCGACTGAGATTTATCAACAGCCAGGATTATGGAAGGAAGCTTATCAGCTCTATCTAGATCAGCTATCAAAAATTGAAGAATTTTTAACAAGAATCCAACAGAAACATGAATTTGTCCATGTTATCTTCACAGGTGCAGGAACTTCGGACTTTGTTGGTCAGTCTATTGTCAATTATCTCAATCAAGTAAATGATTTAAAAGCTATTCGTTTTACAAGTGTTGGAACGGTTGAATTAGTTAGTCGTCCGTATGATTATCTGCAAGGAGATCTTCCAACTATCTTGGTATCCTTTGCTCGTTCAGGGAATTCTCCAGAAAGTTTGGCAGCGGTAGAAATTGCTAAGCAGCTGGTAGAGAATCTGTATCAGATTACCATTACTTGCGCAGCGGATGGTCAGTTAGCAGTGACTTCTGAAGGAGATGTAAATAATCTCTTGCTTCTCCAGCCAGCTGGCTCAAATGATAAGGGCTTTGCCATGACTGGTAGTTACACCTGTATGTCCTTGACTGCTCTACTGGTCTTTTCTCCAGCTAGCCAAGAAGAGAAGGCTACTTGGGTTGATATCATTGTTTGCTTAGGACAAGACGTTTTGGATCGCGAAGATTATGTTCAAGAGCTGGTAAATCTAGATTTTGAACGTGTAATCTATCTGGGTGCAGGTGGTTTTTATGGCTTGGCTCACGAAGCACAACTCAAGATTTTAGAGTTGACAGCAGGTAAGATTGCGACTATGTACGAATCACCTCTTGGTTTCCGTCATGGGCCTAAATCTCTCATTAACGAAAAAACCATTGTCATTCTCTTTGCGTCAAATGATGACTATACTCGTCAATATGATGTTGATTTGCTCAATGAAGTGCATGGAGATGGGATTGCAGAGCGAATCGTTGCCTTGTCTGCAGATCCACTAGCAGGAACAGAAGCACCAAACTTTGTTCTAACAACAGGTGGAGAAGATTTACCGGATGTCTTCTTGACCTTCCCTTACATCTTATTTGGACAAACCTTTGCGATTATGACAGCTATTAAGTGCAAAAACTTACCTGACACGCCGTCTCCAACAGGGACTGTGAACCGCGTAGTGCAAGGGGTGACCATTTATCCTTTAGATAAATAGATATTCAAAAACGAGTTGCAGATGCAGCTCGTTTTCATGTTTTACTGAATTGGAAGATGGATAGCAGATTGTTCCAAATCAACCGAAATGGTCCAGTCACTATTATCTCGAACAGTGCATTCAAAGTCAGTCGTGTAGAGAATGAGCTCTAGCACATCGCCTTTTTCCAATCGATAGATGGTTGGCTGTAGTTTCCAGCTCACATCCATCCATTTCTCAGGTACCACTTCTTCAATAGTCATCAGGTCCGTGCGGTTTTGAAGGTTCATAAAGCCCTTGGTGACCAAGCGTTGTGGCATATCTACATAAGGCAATTCCATCAGATTTTCTTGGGCATGGTAGCGACCATTATCTAGGCTCAATCGCGTTTTAGGTGCTGGGATTGGGGCCAGGCGTTTTTTGCTTCCCTTGTCCAATAGCTGAGCAGATAAGAGGCCTTTAGCCACACTTGAAGCGACACGGAGGTTGAGTGTGACTTGCCCATTAAGCAGGAGGTCCTCTGAGATAGGCAATTCAATGCTGATTTGGTTGGCCTTGCCTGCATAGAGGTCTTGGTGGAAACTTGGATAGGCCTTGCCGTAGCGGTCAAAATCTTCTTGGGCATACTGATTGGATATGGTTTGGTTTCCCGCTCCAAGTGGTAAAACAGTCTCCTTCTCACCACCAAACGTTTCAAGCGTTGTCCACGTTTGTTCACCGCTATTATCTTGCCAGATAACAGGAGGCAGTTGATAGTCGTTCTCATGACCAAGTAATTTCTGACTGAGCAAGGCGTTCATAGACTCGCGGAAGTCGATGGATTGCCAGTTGTTCATGTAAACGTGGGCACCGTTGTGGAAGAAGAGGTACTTCTGGATGTGGCTTGGAAGAGCATGGAACATATTCCAGACATGGATTGGCTTGACATTCCAGTCCTGAGATCCGTGGGTGAAGACCACTTCACATTTGACCTTGTCAGCGTGGAGCAGGTAGTTGCGGTCATGCCAGTATTGGTTGTAGTCGCCATTGGTACGGTCAAGGGCGGCACGTTCTGCGGTCAAGCCAGTTTCATAAATCTCTTTGTTGCGGAGGAAATCTCCTGCTTGTAGGCTCTTAGAATAGGTCAGGGCGGTCAAGCTGTCCAAGTCCTCGCCAGGATAGCCACCTGGGCTGGTTACCAGTCCGTTTTCACGGTAGTAGTCATACCAAGAGGAGATCCCTGCTTCTGCGATAACGACTTCTAATCCGTCCACGCCAGTTGTTGCCAAGGCATTGGACATGGTGCCAAGGTAAGAAAGTCCTGTCGTCGCCACCTTACCATTGGCCCAATCTGCCTTGACCTCTAGCGAGCGGGTGTGGTCTGTATAAGCCTTGGTGCGACCGTTAAGCCAGTCAATCACCGCTTTATAGCCTTCTACCTGCTGATAGTCGCCAGATGTCATGTAGCCAGTCGAGCCAAGTGTGCCGACACCAGAAATATGGAGGCTGGCGAAACCACGAGAGAGGAAGTAGTCATTGAGGGAGTAGGACGTGATGTGCCCTAGTTTTTCAGTAGCAGGGCTGATAGGTAGGTCCCGCTTATCCAATTCCAGTTTGTCAATGGTAGTCGATTGAACTTGAATCCTACCGACAGGTTTTTCAGCCAGTTCACCCTCCATTTTATGTAGAGCCTTATCGCTGGCTACATCATTAACACCTTGATGATAAGGGCTGTTGGTGATGACTGCAGGGATTTTTCCGTCAAAGTGAGGACGGAGAATGGAAACCTTGACCAAGTCTGTCTGACCACTTTTAGCTGTATCAACAGGGGTTTCGACATAGACTACTTCACGAATAAGGTTCTTGGTTGAAAAGGTTGCTAGAGACTTACCATTGAAGAAGTGGTATTGGTTATCTTCAGGAATCAGGTCATCGCTGACCAGCTGGTCAATCAAGGTATTGCCAGACTTGGTACGAGTGTTGAGGAGCTGGTAGAGATTTTCGATGATGTCTCCATAGACGATTGGAAAGTTAGTTTTTTCTACAAAGTCCATTACATCGGTGTAATCGACATTTGGCACAAAGCCCAGCAACTGAAAGGCAACCTGATAGAAAATCTGGTCAGTCAGTTCACGACCAGACTGGAAGAAGGTCAACAGGTCCGTATCCCAATCCGCAATCAAGTTGGATAGGACAAAGTTGGTGTTGGCTGTCAGGAAATGACACTTTCTAACAAATCGTTCAAGGGTATCGCGTGCTTGTTCTTGCTCATTTAAGAAAAAACCGATTGAATGGAGTTCTTCTACTTGCTTTTGAGAGTGGCTAGGGATATAGGAAAATTGATTAAAACGCATGGTTATCCTTTCTTCAGTAGCTATTTTTTCCATTATACCATAAGCTATTTTTTTCTGTTTTTACTAAGTGATTCTACGCAAAAATATTTGTCAAAAGTAGGGTTTTATAGTAAGATGGAAAGGTACGAAATGTGAGGAAACGAGATGCTTAGAGAAGAATGGATTGTACCTGTTTTGCGGATCAATAACCGATTCGTTAATCAGGAATTTTTGGAAAAAACAATCGGATTAAAAACACACCTAGAAGAAGGAGCCTTCGCCGAATTTACTGGTCATGGTTCTGGAGATGTCCGTCTGGTCTTGCAAGAGTCACCGAGTATGCGGACACGTGCTGTGAAGGGGCTGAAAAAGTTAAAGAAATTAGTTCTTAAGGTTGCTAATCCTAGAGAGGTTGAGGGGATCTTGGCCCGAGGTGGTCAGTTTACCAAGCTCTATAAAGGGAAACTTGGGTATGGATTTGAGGCAGTATCTCCAGAGGGAGATTGTTTCTTGATACATGGTGAATCATCACAGGCAGATCTTGTGGAGACTTTGCCACCTGTTGCCTTTGTGGCGCCAGAAGATTTTACCGGTTTAACTGAGTTTGTGGTGGAAGAAATTGTCATCCGAACCCCCCAAGTAGCAGTCAGCCAAGCTTTTTATCAGACTGTTTTACCAAATCAATCTGTCCTAGTCTTTGAAGAGGCAGAAGGAGTAGACCTACTGACCGCTGCGGAAGAGGTTTGGGACTTGGACAGTTTACGTGTTGCGGTAGAGGTAGATTATAACTGGGCAGACTTGGAAGATAGATTGCCGGCAGGCTATTTCAAGGATAAAAAGGATCGTTTTATCCAAACGGTTGATCCAAGCGGAATTGAATTGTGGTTTGAGAAATGAGACAAATAATTTTAGATAAGATTTCAGAGCAGATTGAACAGGGAGTTTACCCTGGTGCCAGTCTGGCTCTTTTTTCTAAGGGACAATGGCAGGAATATTATCTTGGAACACAAGATGGAGAGACTCCTGTTGAGGCAGGCCTGACTTATGATTTAGCTTCCGTTTCCAAGGTGGTCGGTGTTGGAACGGTCTTGATTAAGTTGATTCAGTCGGGGAAGGTCGAACTAGACAAGCCTTTGCAGGTCTATTATCCAGCATTTCAGGATGCCAGTGTGACCATTCGGGACTTGGTCACTCACACCTCTGGGATTGATCCCTATATTCCAAATCGGGATAGCTTGGACTTTGCGGGCTTAAAAGAGGCGATTCACCAGATAAGTGTTACGGATGACAAGGCCTTTCGTTATACAGATATTAATTTGATTTTGCTGGGCTTCATGCTTGAGGAACTCTATGGACAGGACTTGGACAAGATTTTAGATCAAGAAGTTTTTATACCTTGGGGATTGACCCAAACCAGTTTTGGTCCTGTGGTAGAGGCAGTCCCTACAGTCAAGGGAGAAGAGGCAGGTATGGTGCACGATCCCAAGGCCAAGGTGCTAGGGACACACACGGGTTCTGCGGGGCTTTTCTCGACCTTGTCAGACTTACAGGTCTTTTTAGAGTACTACCTGACAGATGATATTGCGGCAGACCTGACGGTTAATATCAGTTCGTCTAAGTCTCGTTCAATCGTCTGGAACTTAGAGGAGGGTGGTTGGCTAGACCATACAGGTTATACAGGTCCTTTTGTTTTGTTCAATCTTGACAAGCAGTTAGCGGCGGTTTTTTTGACCAATCGGACCTACTATGAGGATGATCGTCCCTTATGGATTGAGCGACGGCAGGACTTGTTTGCAGTCATCAAGTCTGCTCTGGAGGAAGAGGGAGGATACAGATGATGCGGTATGTTCTACTCTTGCGTGGCATCAATGTCGGCGGAAAAAACAAGGTGGTGATGAGCAAACTCAAGTTACTTCTGCAGGGGCTTGGCTATGAGCAGGTGACCAGCTACATCAATAGTGGCAATTTGTTTTTTACTAGCGACCGTAGTCAGATAGTCTTACAGGAGGAATTAGTGACCTTGTTTGCGGAGCACTATCCTTTTGTAGCAGCTTTTAGTCTGCTCAATCAGGAAGAATATGAGCAGGAAGTGGCTCATTTGCCAGCTTGGTGGCAGGAGGATATGGCTCGCAAAGATGTCCTCTTTTACACAGATAGAAGCCAGAAGGCTTTGATTGAGGACTGGGTGAAGCACTTGGACTTAGGTGAAGAAGTTATTCACTTTGGGCAAACCGCTCTCTTTTGGGGCAAGTGTAATGAGGGATCGTATTTGCAGACGGCCTATCATAAAAAGCTGGGCAATCAAGCTTTTTATAAGAGTCTGACCGTTCGCAATCATAAGACCTTTGCTAAGTTGGCAGAGTTTTTGAAGTAATTACTATTCTTCAAAAATCAAAATCATCTGTTTTCAGCTTGTATTGGTGAACCCTAGTTTTACATTGGGTTCTATAACACGAACAGCGGTTGTTTTATTTTCTATGATTTTCCAGATAACTGAAACTAGGTTAATTTTGATTATCATTGAATATAAGGAACCATCCCTGCTTGGCAGGGATTTTTTAATAGAGGGTGTAGCCTTTTTCTATTTTT
The DNA here is from genome assembly GCF_059039125.1 of Streptococcus sp. NSSLK0004. NCBI lineage: Bacteria > Bacillati > Bacillota > Bacilli > Lactobacillales > Streptococcaceae > Streptococcus > Streptococcus sp. NSSLK0004. Next base: position 233,952 of record NZ_CM180142.1, read on the forward strand.
ATATAGCAAAAAGGACTTGCTACTGCAAATCCTTTTTTGTTTGATTAAGCTTGACCTGAAACTTCAGCAGCGTGGTCGTCCATTGAAAGAACTTCGTGGAAGACACGTTGAGTCAATTCAGTTTTTTGCTCTTTTGTGAGGTATTTAGTGTTTACGCAGTATCCAGAGATACGAACGATAACATCTTCACCTGCCATGATCTTATCATAAACATCGTTCAAGTCCATAACGTTCAAGTTAACGTGCTGGCCACCTTGCTCGAAGTATCCGTCAAGGATTGTTACCAAGTTGTTAACTTGCTCATCGAATGTTTTACCAAGTGCTTTAGGAGATACTTGAGTAGTCAATGAGATACCGTCATTGGCATGTTTGAAGTTAAGTTTAGAAAGTGTGTTCAAGTTTTGCAACCAACCACCACGAGATTTAGAAGTTGGGTTTGCACCTGGTGGGAAGAATTCAACTTTAGAAGTGTTTACAGAACCATCTTCGTTAAGGAATACACCGCGGTGAACTGGTGAGTTAGCTGTTTGTTTAGAGTAAGCAACGTTTGAAGTGATTGTCAAGATAGACACAGTTGCTTCAGCATTCTTATACAATTTATGCTTGTTCAAGCGAGAGAAGAATGCTTCCATGAGCCACTTAGCGATATCATCTACACGGTCATCGTCTTCACCGTAACGTGGGAAGTCACCTGTTACTTCGTAATCGTAGATGAAGCCATCTTCGTCACGGATAGGTTTAACTTGTGCGTACTTGATAGCTGACAATGAGTCAACAGTGTTTGCGAAACCACAGATACCGAAGCCCATGTTTGCACGAAGATGAGTTGGCAAGAAGGCCATTTGAACTGCTTCGTAGTTGTATTTGTCAGTCATGTAGTGGATGATGTTCATGGCATCGACATAAGTATCAGTCAACCAGTCAAGGGCTTTTTCAAAGTTAGCAATAACTTGATCGTAGTCAAAGATTTCAGAAGTGTTTGGTTCAACACCGTCAAATACTTTGTAATCTTTGTGAACATCGTCGTAACCGTTGTTCCAGCTTGAAAGAAGAGCTTTCAATACGTTTACACGCGCACCGAAGTATTGGATGTTGTGACGTTTGTCTTCGCTTTCTGGGTCAAGTGGAGATACACAGCAAGAGATACATGACATTTCACCGTATCCATCTTTCGCCATTGTTGTTACACCTTCATACTGGATAGAAGAGTGCTTGTGGCTCATTGCCATACAGTAGCGACGGAATGAATATGGAAGTTGATCAGACCAAAGAACTGTCAAGTTTGGTTCTGGTGAGTTACCGATATTGTCAAGAGTGTTCAAGAAACGGTAGTCCATCTTAGTAACACGGTGACGACCGTCGTTACCCATACCTGCCATAGATGTAGTCAAGAATGTTGGGTCACCAGAGTAGATTTCGTCGAAGGCTTTTGTACGAGCGAATTTCACTGTACGAAGTTTCAATACGAAGTCATCTACGAATTCTTGGATTTCAGATTCAGTAAATGTACCACGAGCTAAGTCACGTTCTGCGTAGATGTCAAGAACGATTGGCACACGACCAAGAGAAGTTGCGGCACCGTTGATAACACGACATACTGCCATGAAGGCGATGTTTGTCCATTGGATTGCTTCTTTGGTATTCATCGCAGGTTTGCGAACGTCAACACCGTAGTGATCACCTAAACGAACAACTTGTTGCAAGGCTTGGTACTGCATGTTGATTTCTTCGCGAAGACGGATTGATTCTTCGTCGATCTCAGTGATAGCGTTCCAATCAGCTACTTTTTCTTCCATCAAGTAGTCTGCCCCGTAAAGTGCCAAACGAGCGTACATACCGATGATACGACCACGTGAGTATGCATCTGGAAGACCAGAAACGTGGTGTGAGTGGCGAGCACGACGGATGTCAGCTGTATAGGCACGGAAGATACCGTCGTTTACAGTTGTAGTGTGTTTTGTGTAGATTTCATGAAGAAGTGGGTCAGGAGTATAGCCGTTTTCGATAAGAGTAGTTTCAGCCATACGAATACCACCACGTGGCATGAAGTTGAGTTTGAAGAGCTCATCGTTTTGAATACCGAAGATGACTTCGTTCTCTTTATCAATGAAACCTGCTGGAATATCAGCGATAGAAGTAGCACGATCTACGTCCATTGGGAAACGAGTGTCTTCGTAACCAGCTTTTGTTTCCTCAATGATTTTTTTGATATGAAGTGAACGCTCAGTTGGACCTGCAAGGAAGCTTTCATCTCCATCGTATGGAGTATAGTTGGCTTGAACGAAGCGAGTTACGCTTGCTTTATCTTGCCAGTCTGTACCTTTGAAGCCTTCCCAGGCTTGGGCGAAAATGTCTTCAGCAACATTTTTTGTTTTAACTTTTGTTGACATGAGGGTTCTCCTTTTATTCATTTGGCTTTCGCCTAGATAAGCATATTATACCACTTGCTGCCTCTTTCTACAAGGCAAAAAACCTTGAAAATAAATGAAAGGATTTTCTGGTACTTTCATCGCTTTCAAAATCTGTTTTCGAGAGAAAATAACTAGAAATTGATATAATAGAGTAAAGGAGACAAGATGCTGATATTTCCACTTATCAATGATACATCTCGAAAAATTATTCATATTGATATGGATGCCTTTTTTGCAGCCATTGAGGTCAGGGATAATCCTGATTTAAAAGGCAAACCTGTTGTTATAGGAGCAGATCCGAGGTTGTCCGGTGGTCGGGGAGTGGTGTCGACTTGTAGCTACGAGGCGCGTGCCTTTGGGATTCACTCGGCCATGTCTTCGAAAGAGGCTTATGAACGTTGTCCACAAGCCATCTTTATTTCTGGAAATTATGAAAAGTACCAGGAAGTGGGGCGACAAGTAAGAGAAATCTTCCATCGCTATACTGACTTGGTGGAGCCTATGTCGATTGACGAGGCTTACTTGGATGTGACAGAAAACAAGCTGGGCTTGACTTCGGCAGTCAAGATTGCTAAGCTCATTCAATACGATATCTGGAATGAACTTCATCTGACAGCCTCTGCGGGTGTTTCTTATAATAAATTTCTCGCCAAAATTGCCTCCGATATGGAAAAACCGCATGGTCTGACCTTGATTTTGCCAGAAGAGGCGGTCAGTGTTCTTGCTTCCTTGCCTGTTGAAAAATTTCACGGTGTGGGTAAGAAAACAGTGGAACGCTTGCATCATATGGGTGTTTATACTGGGCAGGATTTGCTGGAAATACCAGAGATGGTTTTGATTGATACGTTTGGACGCTTTGGCTATGATTTATATCGTAAGGCAAGGGGCATTTCAAATAGTCCAGTGAAACCTAATCGAGTGCGCAAGTCTATCGGTAAGGAAAGAACCTATCGCAAGCTTCTTTATCGTGATGAAGATGTGATGAAAGAGTTGGTCAGCCTTTGTCAGCGGGTGGCTGCTAGTTTGGAAAGAAATGAGAAAAAGGGTCGCACAGTTGTGCTGAAAGTTCGTTATGGTGATTTTTCTACCTTGACAAAACGCCATAGTCTAGATGAGTACACTGATCAAGTGGATGTGATTGAAAAAGAGGTTCGTCAGTTAATTGAAGAGATTGGACAGCTTGAAAAGGGTATTCGCTTGCTCGGTGTGACTGTGACCAATTTTCAAACTTGAGTTCTGATGAGGTCTGTGATAGACTGAAAAAAAGGAGAAAAAATGCAAATTTCAAGTCGATTTACCATTGCCAGTCATATCTTGGTGTTGCTGGCTCTAGAGGGAGAAAAAGAAAAACAGACCAGCACCAGCATTGCAGGCAGTGTCGGTGTTAATCCTGTCATTATTCGAAATATTTTGGCGCAGCTCAAACAGGCTAGATTGGTTCAAGTGGCGCGTGGTGTTGGTGGCGCTCGTTTGGCTCAAGCCCCAGAAGACATCACTCTCTTACAGGTTTATCAAGCAGTTGAGCTATTTGGAGAAAAAGGTCAACTCTTTGCCTTTCATGAACAGCCCAATCCGAAGTGTCAAGTAGGACGAAATATCCACCCTCTGTTAGATAATCGTTTAGAGGAGGCTCAGCATGCCTTGGAAAAGGAACTTGGCAAGACGACAATCGCTGATTTATTGGCGGAATTATAAACTGAGTATTCAAATAAAGTCATCTTTTTGATGATTTTTTTAAAAACTTCAGTTGTAATACTTGACATTACAACTGAATAAGGTTATACTGTCGTTGTAAACAAAATTATTACAACAAAAGTGAGGAAAAAATTATGAAATTAGCTATTATCGCAGCAAACGGTCAAGCAGGTCAATCCATTGCCAAAGAGGCAGTGAAACGCGGTCATCAAGTCACAGCCATTGTGCGTTCTGAAAACAAAAGTGCTGCTCAAGAAGTTCTTCAAAAAGACGCCTTTGCTTTGACTAAGGAAGATCTAGCAGGTTTTGATGTGGTCATTAACGCTTTTGGTGCATGGACACCAGAAACACTTCCAGATCACGCCCGTCTTGCTAGCCACCTAACAACTATCCTTGCTGATAGCCCAACTCGTCTTTTGGTGGTAGGTGGAGCAGGTAGCCTTTACCTTGATGAGAGCCAGACCGCTATGCTCAAGGATGCACCAGATTTCCCAGCAGACTATCTTCCAATCGCTGAGGCCATGGGTGCAGGTCTTGATATTTACCGTCAGGCGACAGCTGTCAACTGGACCTATATCAGCCCAGCAGCAGATTTTGATGCCCAAGGACCAAAAACTGGTAACTACACACTTGCTGGTGAAGTTTTCCAAGTCAATGCCCAAGGTGAAAGCCACATTAGTTATGTAGACTATGCTTTAGCCCTAGTAGATATTGTGGAAAAAGGTGGCTACCAACAAGAACGTATTTCCGTATTTGCATAATGATTGTAGAAAAGATAGTTCCTATTTGGAATTATCTTTTTTATCCCATCAAAAAATGATATAATAACATATATAAAACAAAAAACAGGAGAAGAAATATGATTCACTTGATTTGCCCAAATCCAGCCTTGGACCGTACCTTGCTGATCGATAAGATTGAAAAAAACATTCCCCTACGTCCGACGGAGGTCAAAGATTATCCTGGTGGGAAGAGTTTTAACGTTGCCTATGCTCTGCGTGAAAATGGGGTGACCGACTACACTATTCATACCATTTTAGGTGGACAGATTGGTCGCTACATCCAAGACCTCAATGCTGAGAAAGGAAATGCCTTGCAGGTCCTTGAAAATAGTCAGAACACGCGGACTTGCAACATTTATGTAGAAACCAGTACAGGCGATGTCGTGCTTTTCTATGAAAAAGGGTTTGAATTAACACCTGAGCTATTGGAGCAATTCACAAAACAGATAGAAAATAGCCTACAAGCAGGGGATATCTTGGTCTTCTCAGGTAGCCTGATGAAAGGCATGCCAGATGATTATATAAAAAGCTTTATTGAAAAATATCCAGAGGTCATGACTATTGTTGATACCAGTGGACCAGCTTTACAGGCAGCCTATCAAGCTAGGCCAGCCCTTATTAAAATCAATAATGAAGAGCTCAAAGACATTTATCCAGACTTAGATGAAGAAAGTCCAGAGGATATTTTACGGATACTGAAAGAAGTTACACCGCATGAAAATATCATTATTACTATGGGAGGAAAAGGCAGCTTAGCCAAGAGCGGTCAGCGTTTCTTCCGTATTCAATCCCCTAAGAAAGAAACACGCAATCCAATTGCGGCAGGGGATTTTTATCTGGGGTTGCTAGTAAAAGGAATCAGCCAAGGGCAAGAGCCAGAAATTTTCTTGAAGGAAGCGGCAGCCTTTGCGACAGCTAATTGTTTGAATTATTTTCCAGAGGTCCAAGCAGAACAGTTTGAGGAGATTTTTGGAAAAGTGGAGCTAGAGGAGCTTTAGTTTTATTCACTTTCTTGACCCTCGGATTGTTAGCATAGTGAAAAATGAGGAAAAGTAAATGAGCCGTGGTTGATGATAAAAGAGTAAAAACCAGCAAATCTACTCTGACTTGCTGGTTTCTATGTTTTAAAAAATTCTTCAATATCTTCCTGACGAATTCCTATCATAGGGTCTATGGTCAACAGGTTGTCTACAGTCAAAATGTATTCTGTGGGTTGCTTATTTGTTGTTTCTGGCTCATCTTGGTCAAGAAGGGAGAGTTGTTGGCCGTTTTCTTCAGCAGGTTTAACTTGTTTTTTACTTTCTGGCTGAGAAGCGGTCTTGGTTGGGCTAGGTTGAATTGTTTTGCTTTCCAAATCATCAACCACTTGTTTTTCGCTACCTTGCTCTGCCATTTCCCCTTGGAAACGTGGAACCAGGTAAGTTTTTCGGATAGTCCCAGCGTTTTTGACAGCGTAGTCGAAGGCGGAGATTTCGCCTAGGAGAATGAGCTTGCTCTTGGAGCGGGTGATGGCTGTGTAAACCAAATTGCGCTGGAGCATGCGATGGCTGGAACGAGTGATGGGGAGGATGACCACCTGAAACTCACTACCTTGAGATTTGTGGATGGACATAGCATAGGCCAAAGTAATCTTGTACCATTCGTTGCGGGGGTAGGTCACCTCGCTACCGTCAAAGTTGATGGTAATTTCGTCCTGTTTAGAGTCGGTGTACTTGGCAGGGAGAAGGTCGGTGATGTAGCCCAAGTCGCCGTTAAAGACATTGGCTTCAGCATCGTTAACTAGATGGATAACACGGTCACCTTGGCGAAGGGCTTGCTCGTTGTGTAGGAACTCTAGTTCGCCATCTTCTAGAGGATTGAGCAGGGCTTGGGTCATGGTGTTGAGTTGGTCAATGCCTGCGGCCCCTCGGTACATGGGAGCGAGGATTTGTACCTCGTTTGCAGGGATACCTGATTTGATAGCTGCGCCGACAATACGTTCAATCATGGTTGGAATTTGTTCGTTTTGAGCTTCAAAATAGGAGCGGTCAGCCTTTTTCTCACGGAAATCGCTTGGCAAAGCCCCTTGACGAATCTGGCTAGCTAGAGTGACAATTGTCGAATCATCGGATTGGCGATAGATGCGTTCTAAGGTAATGCTAGGTAGTTTATCAATCTTTAAGAGGTCAGCTAGGACTTGTCCAGGACTGACAGAAGGTAATTGCTCAGCATCTCCAACGATGAGAACTTGGGTTTGTGAAGAGATGTTCTGGAAAAGTTGATTAGCAAGCCAAGTATCCACCATGGAAAATTCATCCACGATGATAAAATCAGCTTCCAAATAATCATCTCGGTAGGATTCTTCCTGTCCTTCTACCAGACCAAGATGGCGGTGGATGGTGGCAGAAGGTAACCCAGTCAATTCATTCATGCGTCTGGCTGCTCGACCTGTTGGAGCAGCAAGGAGAACGGGGCATTCTTCACGGTTTCGTGTCAGGTCAATCTTATGCAAGATGGCATAAACAGCGATAATGCCATTGATAACCGTTGTTTTGCCTGTACCAGGCCCACCTGTTAGGATAAAGAGGGGATTGGTGATGGCTTGTACAATGGCTTCTTTTTGGATGTCATCATAGGTCAGGGAGGACCTGCTTTCCAGCTCTGCTATGGCAGCCTCGACGTCTGCGCGTGGAAAGGGTTTGAAACCGTTTTTCCCCATCAGGCGTGTTAAGTTTGTATGAATGCCTTGCTCGGCAAAGTAGAGGCTGTTGTCGAAAATTTTCGTTCCTTCCTGCTGGACCTTGCCATCTTCTATCAGACCAGTCAATTCTTGGGCGACAGCAGCAGGGTCTAACTCAAGATGGCGGGATTTTTCCAGCAGTTCAAGGGTAGCCTCCAGCAAATCTCTGGCCTCCACATAGGTATCACCTGTTTCCATGGAGCGATGAATGAGGCTAAAGAGCATGCCAGCCCTGAAACGCTGGGGCGAGTCGCTAGCAATTCCTAGGTTCTCAGCAATCCTATCGGCAATAGTAAAGCCAAGCCCTTGGACATCCTCGACTAGTTGGTAGGGATTTTCCTCGATGATTTGGAGTGTTTTTTCCTTATATTGGTCTTGGATTTGAAAGGCTAGTTTATTGGGAATGCCGTATTCGGCCAGCTTGGCTAGTATCAATTCTGTTCCATAATTCAGACGGAGTTTTTCAACGAAAGCCTGCATGTTTTTGCTGGAAAGACCTGTGATTTGGGTCAATTTTTCAGGCTCGGCTAAAATCTTGTCAATGGTGTCCTCACCATAGAGATCGACGATTTTCTCAGCAGTTTTTCGACCAATTCCCTTGAAATGGTCACTGGAGAAATACTTGACTAGACCAGCGGAGGTAGGCTTGCTGCGTTCGTAACGGATAATTTGCAGTTGCTGGCCGTATTTGGGATGGGTGACAAGGTTACCATAAAAACGATAATCCTCTCCCTCAATGACATCGGCAATAGTCCCAGTTACAATGATTTCATAGTCGTCATAGTCGGCGTTAGTTTCCTCTATTTCTAGGAGGAGAATTTTATAGAAATTACTAGGATTTTCAAAAATAATCCGGTCAATGGTACCAGTAAAATAAACTTCGTTCATAGAAAATAGTTCCTAAAATAGTGAAAAAATAAGTTTGGAACGGACTTGCTCCAAACTTAGAACCTGTATTAGTCGACAGTTCCGATACGGTTAAGGGGCCATATACGGAAGAGGATTTCTCCTTTGATTGCATCAGCTTTAAAGTTACCGACATAGCGACTATCTTTGGATACGAGACGGTCATCTCCGATCAAGAAATATTCTCCTTCAGCTACGGTTACAGAAAAACTAGCGTTTCCAGCTGCGTCAATTGTAAAAGCACTGGCTTTGGATGCGATTTCTTGAAATTGTTTATTGTAGGAATAGGTAGATTGGAGTTTGTCTTTTTGAAATGCGGCTAGATATTCATCTAAGTAGGGTTCGTCTACTTCTTTGTCATTGACATAGAGAACATCGTTTTCATATCGGATGGTATCACCTGGCATGCCGATGACGCGCTTAACAATCAGTTTTTCTGTGCCGTTTTCATCTGTTTCACTGGCGACAACAATATCGAAACGTTGAATAGAGCTCGTCTTAATCATGAGAAGTTTTTCCTGATCTTGAAGAGTAGGATCCATGGAGTGTCCATCAACAGAGACAGGACTCCAAATGTAGATACGAGATAAGAGAAAGGCAGTGATGAAGAAGATGAAGAGTCCCCATTCGGCTAAGAAGGTGAAGAGGAAAAATTTTCCATTTGATTCGTTTGACATAGAGTTAGAAACCTCGTTTTTAGTTTACAATTTTTGGGCTTTTTGTGTATTGGCAAAGTGGAGTTTGGCAGTCTCATTGAGGCCAGCCATACCATATTGTTTTAAAATACGTGCTGCGACTTGGTCTGACTTACTACCAGCACCGGATGGTAGTGTCAATCCAACTACTTGTCCTAGTTGTTCCAAATTCTCCAGAAACATGCTTCTTGCAATGATGGATGAAACGGCAACAGCTAGATATTTCCCTTCGGCTTTTTCTTCCAGAGTAACCGGGTTGGTAAATTGATTTGCCTCATTCTTCAAATATTTTTTATAATTTTGGCTAGAAGTAAAGGCGTCAATGACAATTTTCTCAGGCCGAGCTCCTTTTTGTAGGAGGAGGTAGATAGCCTGATTGTGTAGGGCGACCTTGACTGACACTGCATTATAGCCCTGCTCGATAACCTCGTTATATTTTTTCGGGGACAATAGCAGAGCTTGGTGGAGGATTTTTTCTTTTAAGAGTGGTGCGATTTGGCAGATTTTTTGGTCTGTCATCTTTTTGGAATCATCCACACCAAGCGACTTGAGAAAGGCATGGTCTTCTGGACGGACAAAACTAGCAACGACTGCCAAACCTCCAAAATAAGACCCGTTTCCAACCTCATCGGTCCCAATCATGGGCAGGTTTTGACCAGGATTGGTCGTCTGTTCAGAGCCTTCTGGTTCATAGCCCCAGAGTCCTGCTTCCTGCTCTGCCATTTCCCCCTGAAAAACGACTTTTCCAGAAGTGTAGATGGACAGGCTGGCACCAGTCAGTTTGAAAAATGCTTCTATGTAAGGATTTTTGCTGGTCTGCCGATAGCGGTCATAGTGAGCCATCATGGCTTGTTTTTGCTGGCTAGATGCCTTTAGTACAACGGTATTCATGTTCTTATTGTAACACAAATGCTAGTTAGAGTGTGCAGAAAAGGGTGGAATTTACTATAATGGTAGAAGAAAGTGAGGTACACTATGGAAGTGCAAATGAAGTATAAATGGGCGACTCTGGGAACAGGTGTTATTGCTAATGAACTGGTTCAGGCTTTACAGGCTATGGGAGGAAATCTTTATTCGGTAGCCAACCGCACCTATGATAAGGGTGTGGAATTTGCACAGAAATACGGAATTGAGAAGGTCTATCAGGAAATCGATGAAGTGTTCGAGGATCCTGAGGTAGACATCATTTACATCTCTACGCCGCACAATACCCATATTAACTATTTACGCAAGGCTTTGGCAGCAGGCAAGCACGTTCTGTGTGAAAAATCGATTACGCTTAATGCAGAAGAATTGGCAGAAGCCATTCAGTTGGCAGAAGAAAATCAGGTGATCTTGGCAGAAGCCATGACTATTTTCCACATGCCAATTTATCGTCAGTTGAGCCAAGTGGTTGCCAGTGGCAAGCTTGGAGATTTGAAGATGATTCAGATGAACTTTGGCAGCTACAAGGAATACGACATGACCAACCGTTTTTTCAATAGGAACTTGGCAGGCGGGGCCCTCTTGGATATTGGTGTTTACGCTCTGTCCTTTGTCCGTTGGTTTATGACAGAAAAGCCTAGCCAGGTCTTGTCACAGGTTAAATTGGCTCCGACAGGTGTTGACGAACAGGTAGGTATCTTGCTCAGCAATGATGCAGGAGAAATGGCGACCATCGCTCTGACCCTTCATGCCAAACAGCCAAAACGGGGCACTATTGCCTACGACAAGGGCTACATCGAGCTTTACGAGTATCCTCGTGGGCAGAAAGCGGTGATTACCTACACAGAAGATGGTCATCAGGAAGTGATTGAGGCTGGCGAAACAGCCAAGGCCCTTGCCTATGAAGTGGCCGATATGGAAAAAGCTGTCGCGGGCATCGAAAACACTATGCACCTAGCATTTACCCAAGATGTCATGGAGATCATGACCCAACTCCGTAAAGAATGGGGCTTGGTTTATCCAGAGGAGATGTGAGCCGAATTGGCGTGTCTTCATAAGTTTATTTAAATTAGAAAAGAGGGAAAATGAAACTAATCATCCGTCCTGAGAATGCTGAAATTTTACAAAATAAGCTTCTTTTACCTAGTCTTATACATATGATAATGTTGAAACATTCGTCAATCACACAAAGGCCTCTTTATCAAGAACCGCTTATAGAAGATGATGCTATTTCCATACGGTTAGTCACAGAAAAAGAATTGTCCAGTGAACAAGATGAGGAAGTGAGAACGAAGATATTTAATCTACTGAACTACTTTTTTATCATGAGTGAGGAAAAAGTAGAGATTCTATGGGAGAATTGAATAGGGAAGGTTCAGTTTTGTTTAAGCAAACTGGCTTATACTATACCTATCCTAAAATTTTTCTTTTTCATAATCTCCTAGAAACATCTCCGATTTAGTCGGGGGTGTTTCGTTTTTATCTATTAGTCCTTCTCGTTTTCTAAGTAGGACCAAACTTACCATATTTTCTGGTGCTTTCCTGAGGATTGTTGTATACTGATGGTAGATTACAAATAGTTGGAGGTAGTTGCTATGTATTTTAAAAAAGAATATATATTATTTATGTCCCTTGTTTTAACTGGGGTCATGTTTCTCTGTACAAGTGCCATTCTATTTTATCTGACAAATATGCATATTATAGCGGACGATGTATTTGGATTTGTAGGTATTCTTATTTCATTGAGTTTTACGACTTTTCTACTACCTACACTATTTCTACTATCCGGAATTACAGTATTATACGCTTCAATCAAACTGTACAAAAAATATGACACTCTTTTTGGATGCTTTCATCTGACCAATGGATCTATCTAACCTTGGCATATTAGCTAGTTATCCCTTGTTTATCAGTTTCACCTTTTAGTTTTGTTTAAGCAAACAGGCTTATACTATACCTATCCTAAATTTTTCTTTTTCATTCTCTCCTAAAATAAGCCCTGATTTAATCAGGGCTTGTTTTGTTTTATAGTCTAGGTCACATGCCTATCTCCAAAACTTATCGTAACCCTTTTTTTCTTCCATATTAAAGGCGATGATAGAGCGGAGTAGGTCCCAGTTGACTTCTTGGTCTTCCTTAATTTTGAAGAGGTTGGAAGTTGCTTCGTAGCCTGCTTCCTTGATGTCCTTGGCAAAGGCCTCCATAGTAACCGTTTCAGGTGCGATAGAAATATGGGCCTTGGCTGCGGAGAAGCCGATGATAAAGGTCCCGTCCATGATGAACATGGGCTGGTTCCACTTAATCTCTGTTGTCAGGCTAGGAAATTCCTTCTGAATCTGCTGGAAGATGGTTTCTAGTTTATCTTGCAGGATCGGATTGTTGACCTTGTTCAAAAATTCTTGGAGCATAATTGTTTCCTTTACGATTTTTATTTTTATTCTATCATAAAAGAGGAGCGAACTCCTCTTTTGTTGATTATTTGACTAAAATCGCCAATGCTTGATAGGGCTTGAGGGTGATTTTCTTACCGAGTTTGTTATCAGGGTAGTTGCTGATGAGGACTTGGCCGTGGGCGTAGTCGTCTGCCAAATCTAGTTCAACCTCTTCTGCGAAGAAATTGTTGAGGACCAACAGTTTTTCGCCATTTAGCAAGCGTTCAAAGGCATAGACTTTCTGGCTATCCTTATAGGCTGCCTTGTAGTCCCCTTCTGAAATCAGAGGGAGTTCTTTCCGCAATCGGATCAGTTCTTGATAGAAGGTAAAGATTGGGCCTGTTTTTTCCTGTTCAACGTTAATGGTTGGATAGGATTTGCCAGCTTTCAGCCAAGGAGTTCCTGTTGAGAAGCCAGCATTTTCAGAAGCATCCCATTGCATCGGTGTGCGAGAGTTGTCGCGTGATTTAGCTTGAATAATTTTGAAAGCCTGTTCTGGTGTATGACCTTGATTCAAAAGCATTTGATAGGCATTGATTGACTCCACATCCACATAGTCTTCCATACTATCGTAGTCAGGGTCAATCATACCGATTTCCTCACCCATGTAGATGTAAGGTGTGCCACGAGAGAGGTGGATGGAAGCGGCTAGCATGGTTGCCCCTTCGTTGCGGAAGTTTTTAACATCAACAAAGCGGTTGAGGGCGCGTGGTTGGTCATGGTTGTTGTAGAATAGAGCATTCCAACCATTTCCGATAGACATTTCTTCCCCCCAAGTATGGAAGAGGCGTTTGAGTTCCTCAAAATCAAAGTCCATAATGGTCCATTTTTGACCGTCCTTGTAGTCGACTTTCAAATGGTGGAAGTTGAAAGCCATAGACAATTCTTCCCGTTCAGGAGCCGTATAGAGAATGCAGTTCTCAATAGTAGTAGCAGACATTTCCCCAACAGTCATGAATCCTTTTTCTGCTCCAAAAGTAGCATTGTTCATCATCTTGAGGTAGTCGTGAGTAATCGGACGGTCGGTATAGGCAGGCTTACCGTCGTTAATTGGACAGTCTTCCAAAACTTCATCCTTACCAATCAAGTTAATCACATCAAAGCGGAAGCCCTTGACTCCCTTGTCTTTCCAGAAGTTGACCACCTTGAACAGCTCTTCACGCACATGAGGATTACGCCAGTTGAGGTCAGCTTGGGTCACATCAAAGAGGTGGAGATAGTATTTCCCTGTGTCACCAAAAGGTGCCCAGGCATTGCCACCAAATTTGGATATCCAGTCTGTTGGTTGGTCACGCAAAATGAAGAAGTCTTGGTAATAGGTATCGCCAGCTAGGGCTTTTTGGAACCATTCGTGGTCTGTTGAGCAGTGGTTGAGAACCATATCCAACATGAAGTCGATACCCAATTCTTTGCCGACAGAGACCATTTCTTCAAAGTCTGCCATGGTACCGAAGTCAGGGTTGACCGCTGTATAGTTTGAAATGTCATAGCCGTTGTCACGCTGTGGACTTGGGTAGAAGGGATTGAGCCAAATCATATCAATGCCTAGCTCTTTTAGATAAGGGAGTTTTTCAATAATCCCACGAAGATCCCCTACTCCATTTCCGGTAGTGTCTTTGTAAGATTTAGGATAGATTTGATAAACAACTTTTCGTTTGTCGATGGTCATGGTTTTGTTACCAAGAATATTTATAAAAGACGAATGTCAATTAGTTATTCTAGTACCTTTCTATAGGATTTGTTTGTATCAATGGCAAAGAGTTGGGGTCACCAACTCTTTACTCTTATTTTGTTTTATGCTTTTGTTGCTGTTAAAATCGCTTGACCGCGTTCTACTGAGCGAGGAAGGTCGCCAATCACTTCTGTAGTGAAATCAGTTTGGTTGGTTACGATAACTGGAGTTTCAACGACAAGACCAGCTGCTTTGATGACTTCGATGTCAAAGCTAATCAATTTATCGCCAGCTTTGACCTTGTCACCTTGTTTGACATGGGCTGTGAAGCCTTTGCCTTCCAATCCAACTGTATCCATACCAATGTGCATAAGAAGTTCAACACCATTTGCAGCAGTGATACCAACGGCGTGGTGAGTAGGGAAGAGGACGGATACCTCACCGTCAACTGGAGCAACCAAGACACCTTCGCTCGGATCAATAAGGACACCCTGTCCCATGACACCTGATGCAAATACTGGGTCAGTAGCTTGTGACAATTCTTTGGCTTGACCAGTAAGTGGGCTGATCAATTCGATAGCAGAACCAGTTTCAACGATGGTTTCTGTTACTACGACAGTTTCTTCAACTACTTCTTCTTTTTTTGAAAATGCACCTGTACGTTTGAAAACAGCTGTCAACACCATTGGGACAACAATCGCAACTGCCATTGCAATTAAGAATGCACCCCAGTATTCAGCTTTGATAGACAAGATACCTGGAAGACCGCCGATACCGATAGAAGCAGCTTGAATGTTAAAGGTAACAGAGAGAAGGCCAGCAATACTTGAACCAATCATCGCAGCTACAAATGGGTAAACGTATTTAACGTTAACACCGAAGAGGGCTGGTTCAGTAACACCGAGATAAGCAGAAATAGTTGCAGGAAGTGAGACTTGAGCCTCTTTTTCATTGTGACGGTTCATAAGGAAGTAAGCAAATACTGCAGAGCCTTGAGCGATGTTTGAAAGAGCAATCATTGGCCATAGACCAGTACCACCAGCGTCCGCAATCAATTGTGTATCAATAGCGTTTGTCATGTGGTGAAGACCAGTGATAACGAATGGAGCGTAAAGGGCACCAAATACCGCACCGAAGAGCCATTTCAATGGACCAGTCAAACCAGCCAAGACAATTGTTGATAACCATTGGCCGATTGTCCAACCGATAGGACCAAGAACAGTGTGGGCCAAAATGATAGCTGGAAGAAGGGATAGGAATGGTACGAAAATCATGGATACCACTTCTGGAACAACCTTACGCCAGAAGATTTCTAGGTAAGAAAGGGTCAAACCTGCAAGGAGGGCAGGGATAACCTGCGCTTGGTAACCGATACGGGCAACGCTAAATGCACCGAAATTCCAAGACCATTCGCTAGCAATGGTTGCGGCGTCTGTACTTGGCACAGCGTAGGCATTGAGCAACTGCGGAGAAACCAAACAGATACCAAGTACGATACCAAGGATTTGTGAAGTTCCCATTTTACGAGATACAGACCAAGTGATACCTACTGGCAAGAAGTGGAAGATAGCCTCACCTGGCAACCAGAGGAAGTGGTTGACACCATTCCAGAATGGAGAAACCTGAACAATGGTATTCCATACAGGATTGCCCTCTTTATCAAAAACCAGCTTCCCATCTTCCATAGCTTGTCCAAGCCACTCCATCTGAACGCCTTCCAAGACGTTACGGAAACCGAGAATCAAACCGCCGACGATAAGAGCAGGAATGATTGGAGTGAAGATTTCCGCCAACATAGTCATGACACGCTGGATGGCATTTTGGTTGCTCTTAGCGGCAGATTTAGCAGCCTCTTTTGATACGCCTTCAATACCAGATACAGCTGTGAAGTCATTGTAGAAGATTGGCACATCGTTACCAATGATAACTTGGAATTGACCTGCGTTTGTAAAGGTTCCTTTTACAGCAGGAATGTCTTCAATGACCTTGACATTTGCTTTTTTCTCATCAGCGAGAACAAAGCGCATACGAGTCGCACAGTGCGTTACTGCATTGACGTTTTCTTTTCCGCCAATCGCGTCTAAGAGCTGTTTAGCTTCTTTTTCAAATTTTCCCATATATTTTTCCTTCTAGACGGCTTATGGAATCCGTCACCCTATATTTTATTTTTAGACATATCCCCGAAAGTATGTCTTTTTTAAAATTTGTACGTACAAATTTCGTTTGCGTTTTTATTGTATCCGATTTCAAAAAATAATGCAAGCCTTTTTTTAAATTTTTTAAAAAAATTGTTATAATAGTGATGTCGTAAGATAGAACGTAGTCAATAGATGAGGTTTTAGAATGAAAAAATACCAAGAAATATATAGTGATTTAAAAGATAAAATCCGTACAAATATTTATCCAGCAGGAAGTTCCTTACCAACGGAGATGGAATTGCGAAACCAATATGGTGTTAGTCGTGATACGATTCGAAAAGCACTGTCTCTGCTAACGGAGGCTGGTTTTATTCAAAAGGTGCAGGGGCGAGGTTCGCTGGTGCTCAAACAAGAGCTCCTTAACTTTCCAATTTCTGGCCTGACATCTTATCACGAATTATCTCAAGCTCTCCATTTGTCGAGTCAGACACAAGTTGTCAGCTTAGAGAAAATTGTAATGAATAGTAATTTATCTCAGCTAACTGGTTTTGAGACTTATAGTCAGGTTTGGAAGGTTGTTAGGACTCGGTCTATTAACGGAAAGGTATCCGTACTTGATACAGACTACCTTTCCTGTGAACTGGTTCCTGATTTGATGTTGGCCATAGCGGAGCGGTCCATTTATGAATATCTAGAAAATGAGTTAGGTCTTGATATTGCATATGCTCAAAAAGAAATTACAGTTGAACCTACTAGTCGAGAAGAACGAGAGTTGATGCAGATTCAAGATGATTTCTTGGTGCTAATCAAATCGAAAGTCTACTTGGGAGATACACGACAGTTCCAATACACAGAAAGTAGACATAAGATTGATAAATTCCGTTTTGTTGATTTTGCCCGTCGTAAGCATTCGCTCTAAATGGTCAAATTTCATATTTTAGGGTATAATAGGAAACGAGGTATATTTTAATTATGGCAAACTTAAATCGATATAAATTTACATTTGGCGAGAAGCAATTGACATTAACAACAGAACATGACAATCTTTTTATGGAAGAGATTGAGCGTGTAGCCCAGGAAAAGTATCAGGCATTACAAGAAAAAATGCCGACAGCAGATTCAGAAACCTTGGCTTTACTTTTAGCTATCAATGCACTGTCTGTACAATTGACACGAGAACAGGTCTTTGAGAAGACAGAAATTGAGCTAGCTGGTATGAAGGAAAAAGTTTTGAAGAAGAATCTGACGTTGGTCGATTTGGACGAGCTTGAGGATTAGGCTATGGTATCATTAATCATTCTTATCATCTTAGCTTGGTCTTTCTACATCGGTTATAGTCGTGGGTTAGTCTTGCAAGTTTATTACACTTTCTCAAGTATTTTAGCCTTAATTGTCGCGACGATGTCGTATAAGAATCTGGCGGGTCTACTCTATCTTTGGGTTCCGTTTGCTAATGCAACGGAGGGAGCAGAGAATTATTTCTTTGCTGAAAACTATTTGTTTGATTTAGATAGTATTTTTTATGCTGGCTTAGCTTTTCTAGTTCTTTATATAGTTGTCTATATTGTGATGCGCTTTATAGGTATCTTTGTCCACCTTTTAGAATTTGCTAATCCAGACAGTCAAATGACAAATCTGATTAGTGGGGGACTGTCGGTCCTTGTAACTTTGATTTCAATTCAGATTGTACTGACAATTTTCGCAACTATTCCAATATCAACTGTCCAGAATGTATTACACGATAGTTTTTTGGCCAATGCCATTATTCAGTACACACCAATTACCAGTAGCTTTTACAAGCAACTTTGGATTGCAAATATTAGTGGGTAAGGTTAAACCTTACTCTTTTTGATAGGAAAAATATGAATAATAAAATTATTGAAACCCTTGAATTTCACAAGGTTAGACAAAAAATTGAGCCCTATCTCCTAACAGAGCAGGGCTTAGAAGAGTTGCGGCAGTTGGAGCCCATGGTGGAGGTTCACCGTATCCAACAGGCTTTTGATGAATTGACAGATATAGCGCAGATTTTTGTAGAAAATCCTTATTTTAGTTTGTCTGCTACCACTGACATCAATCCAGCCATGCGCCGCTTGGAATTGGATACAGACCTCAATATCACGGAGCTATTAGCAGTGAAAAAGGTCTTGGAAGTGTCTAAATCACTCTTGGATTTTTATGGGAATCTGGAAAATGTCAGCCTTAGTCAGCTAGACAAACTATTTGAGAAAATTGAACTTTTCCCTCACTTACAGGGTTCTCTTCAGTCCATCAATGATGCTGGTTTTGTAGAGGACTTTGCTTCTGAAAAACTGGCTCGTATTCGTAGAAAAATCCGTGAGGCCGAAGACCAAGTTCGTCAGGTCATGCAGGATATTTTGAAGAACAAGAGCGATATGTTGTCGGATAGCATTTTGGCTAGTCGTAATGGGCGCAATGTCCTTCCTGTCAAAAATACTTATCGCAATAAAATTGCAGGTGTTGTCCATGATATTTCATCGTCTGGTTCGACTGTTTATATCGAGCCTCGTGCTGTGGTGGCCTTGAACGAGGAAATCAGTCACCTGCGTGCGGAAGAACGCCATGAACTCAATCGTATTTTGCAGGAATTGTCAGATATGCTCCGTCCACATAGTGGTGTGATTCGTAACAACGCTTGGATTATTGGACATTTGGATTTTGTCCGTGCTAAACATCTTTTTGCGCGTGACCATCAAGCAGTTGTGCCAAAACTATCTGAGAAGCAGGATATTGCTTTGCTCAATGTTCGCCATCCTCTGATTGCTCAGCCTGTTCCAAACGACCTCTATTTCGGTAGCCAGTTGACGGCTATTGTGATCACAGGTCCCAACACGGGTGGTAAGACTATCATGCTTAAAACCTTGGGGCTCACCCATTTGATGGCTCAATCTGGCTTGCCAATCTTAGCAGACAAGGGCAGTCGAGTTGCTATTTTCAAGGAAATTTTTGCAGATATTGGTGATGAGCAATCCATTGAACAGAGCTTGTCCACCTTCTCTAGTCACATGACCCATACGGTGCAGATTTTAGCGGAAGCAGATCAAGATTCTCTCATTCTCTTTGACGAGTTGGGGGCTGGTACCGATCCTCAGGAGGGGGCGTCATTGGCGATGGCGATTTTAGACGACCTTCGTTTGCGGGGAATCAAGACCATGGCAACCACCCACTATCCAGAGCTCAAGGCTTACGGGATAGAAACCTCTGGTATTGAAAATGCCAGCATGGAATTTGATACCAATAGCCTGCGTCCAACCTATAAGTTCATGCAGGGAGTTCCAGGTCGCTCAAACGCCTTTGAAATAGCACGACGACTCGGTCTGTCAGACCTCATCATCCAGTCTGCACAGTCTTGGACGGATACAGATGGTGATGTCAATCGCATTATCGAGAAGTTGGAACATCAAACGGTAGAAAGTCGCCGTCGCCTAGATAACATTCGAGAGGTGGAACAAGAGAATTTCAAGATGAACCGAGCTTTACGCAAGCTTTATGATGAGCTTAATCGTGAGCGAGAAAACGAGCTCAACAAGGCACGCTTGGAAGCTAAGGAAATTGTTGATATGGCATTGGCTGAAAGCGAGGACATTCTCAAAAATCTCCATGCCGCTGCTAGTCTAAAACCCCACCAGATTATTGAAGCCAAGGCAGAACTGAAAAAACTGGCACCTGAAGTGGTGGACTTGTCTAAAAATAAGGTTCTGAAGAAGGCCAAAATTCAGCGGGAGGCCAAGGTGGGCGATGATATTATCGTTACAGCTTATGGGCAACGTGGTACCTTGACTAATCAGCTTAAGGACGGTCGTTGGGAAGCTCAGGTTGGTTTGATTAAGATGACCTTGGCTAAAGATGAGTTTGAATTGGTCAAGGCGGACAAGGCAGAGCAACCTAAGAAACGCCAGGTTCACACGGTCAAACGTGCCAATGTAAGAGGTCCAAAAGCCCGCTTAGATCTCCGTGGCAAACGCTATGAAGAAGCTATGATGGAACTGGATGAATTTATCGACCAAGCTCTTCTCAACAATTTGGCGCAAGTAGATATTGTCCATGGTATCGGTACAGGGGTCATTCGTGAAGGAGTGACCAAGTACCTTCGCCGCAACAAGCAGGTCAAAGAGTTTGGCTATGCGCCACAAAATGCAGGTGGCTCAGGCTGTACCATTGTGACCTTTAAGTAAAATGAAGCTAAAAGAGGTTGATATGATTATCAGAAAATACCAAGAGAGCGATGAAAAGGGGTGGGTTTACTGCAAGGCACTTAGCTACCTCTTTTCTCCCTTCTTTGATGACCGAGAAACTGAAAAACCAGACCTACTGACAGACATTTATGACTACCGTGTGGAGTGGGTAGCAGAAGTAGACGGACAAATTGTAGGGTTGATTGATATCGATGTTTACACAGAAGAATGTAGTCAGTCCTACATTTACGCACCAAGTACGCGAACAGCTTACTTTACCAATCTAGCGGTTCACCCGGATTATCAAGGACAAGGCATTGCTCAGGCTTTATTTGAAAAAGCAGAGCAGGAATTACGTGAGCAGGCTGTTGAGAAATTGGCTATCTTTACTAGAGAGGGAGATGCAGCCAATCATTTGTATCGAAAATGGGGTGGGCAGTTGGTTTGTTCAGATTATCTAGTAGTTGGTGCGCCAAAAGATAGTCCCATCCTCCGTTTCGGAATTGATTTAGATCGCGGACGATTGACATTTTCAGATGAAACAGGACAGCCTATTCCTTACTATCTCAGAGAAGGTGTCTATGTGGTCAGCGAAGAAGCGGACTTGGATTTATTTGACATAGAGGATGTCTATCAAGAATTAACCTACGTGGTGGATTTGACAGGAAGAACCATCACCTAGCCCGCACCCGTATCCCAGCGGACCAGTTTGGCTTATCTTAGCTACATTTCAAATGGAAATTTTCACAGGATTATCTATCTTGTATTTCATCCCGTAGCAAACATTCGGTAAGCTTGTCCCCTTGCTACAAGTGAGTTTGACAAGAGAATCAACTTCCTGGTCCATACTCGCTCACTGCGAACTGGTTTGGCTTGACCAATACGTTTTTCGGGTCACCATTTTCTTAGCATACCTATCGCCTCTCCTATTACGTAGCAAATATTCGCATTCTCTTTTCTTTTGGTGTAGAATGAAGGTAGAAAACAGAAAAGGAGACAGATATGGTACAAGTAGTAACAGATGCAAACTTTGAAGTAGAAACACAAGAAGGTGTTGTTCTTGTTGATTTTTGGGCACCTTGGTGTGGCCCTTGCCGCATGCAAGCTCCAATCTTGGAACAGTTGGCAGAGGAAGTGGACGAAGATGAGCTTCGTATCTACAAAATGGATGTAGATGAGAACCCAAATATAGCCCGTCAATTCGGCATCATGTCTATCCCAACCCTCTTGTTCAAAAAAGACGGACAAGTGGTCAAGCAAGTAGCAGGTGTGCATACTAAAGACCAACTTAAAGCAATCTTGGCAGAAATAGCCTAGGATACCAAGACAGGTTGAGGTCATACTCAGCCTTTTTCTGTACAGAAAGGAAGAAATATGAAAGAGATATACTTGGCAGGAGGCTGCTTCTGGGGATTAGAGGGGTATTTTTCTCAGATTGAAGGCATTCTCGAAACAAGTGTTGGCTATGCTAATGGACAGGTGGAGACGACCAACTACCAATTACTTAAACAAACAGACCATGCGGAGACAGTCTATTTAGCCTATGATGAAAACCTGGTTACCCTTCGTGACGTTCTCCTCTATTATTTCCGTGTCATTGATCCCCTTTCGATTAATCAACAGGGTCCTGACAAAGGTCGCCAATATCGGACGGGTATTTACTATACAGATCCAGCTGATTTGCCGACCATTGAGACAGTTATGACCGAGCAGAGCCGGCTCTTTGGCGGACGCCCCCTAGCCGTTGAAGTAGAGCCTCTTGCCCACTACATCCCCGCCGAAGACTACCATCAGGACTATCTTAAGAAAAATCCCCAAGGTTACTGCCATATTGATCTTGGACAGGCCAAGGTTCCTCTTATTGATGTCACTGACTACCAAAAGCCAGACCAGCAAGTCTTGAAAGACAGCTTGACCGACCTCCAGTATCAAGTTACTCAGGAGGCGGCGACGGAAAGACCCTTCGAGAATGAGTTTTGGAATAGCGATCAAGCTGGGATCTACGTCGATATTACGACTGGTGAACCGCTCTTTCTCTCCACAGATAAGTTTGACTCAGGTTGCGGTTGGCCGTCCTTTACCAAACCAATCAGTAAGGAAGTTGCCACCTATTTTCAAGATAATTCCCACGGTATGAACCGTATCGAGGTCCGCAGTCGGACTGGTCATGCTCATTTAGGTCATGTCTTTGATGATGGACCGCGTGATAAAGGCGGTCTCCGCTACTGCATCAACTCAGCAGCCCTCCACTTCATCCCACGAGAAGAAATGGAAGAAGCAGGATATGGATTGTTTTTGGGACTTTTGTCATAATTTTCAGAAAATGCACTTGATTTTTTAGGAAAATTAGGCTAGAATAGAGACAGATAAAACTGAATAACCGGTTGATATTGGGCAGAAAGATAGCTGACTGTTCAAGGGACGGAACTCTGGAGAGACCATGAGGCACCGAAGGGGCAAGGTAGTTCTGCTTGGAAAAGTAAAACTACTGAAACTCTCAGGTAAAAGGACAGAGCGATTAGAAGATAAGGGATTATCCTTTGTTTTTCGCATTGATTCTAGAGGTTGAAGCTATTCAACCTCTTTTGTTTTTTGCAGTTTTATCTAGAAATTAGGAATAATGTAGGAGAAAATGATGTTAGGATTACTACAAGCCATTAATAATTTTGTCTGGGGACCACCGCTTTTAATCTTGTTAGTGGGAACAGGGGTTTATTTTACCTTACGTTTGAGAGTTTTTCAGATTGGTAAATTGCCGACGGCCTTTCGTTTAATTTTTGCCAGTGACCAGTCAGGTCAGGGGGATGTGTCTAGTTTTGCGGCCCTTTGTACCGCCTTGGCAGCCACTGTCGGTACTGGCAATATCGTTGGGGTGGCAACTGCTATAACAACAGGAGGTCCGGGGGCACTTTTTTGGATGTGGGTGGCAGCCTTCTTTGGAATGGCAACAAAGTATGCAGAAGGGTTTCTAGCGATTAAATATCGGACCAAAGATGCCAATGGCCAAGTGGCTGGTGGCCCCATGCATTATATCACCTTGGGGATGGGACAAAAATGGAAACCCTTGGCTATCTTTTTTGCGGTTTCAGGTGTTCTAGTCGCTCTTTTGGGAATCGGAACATTCTCACAAGTTAATTCGATTACCTCATCATTAGAAAGTAGCTTTGGTTTATCTCCTCAGTTAGTCAGCTTGCTTCTTGCGGTTTTGGTAGCAGTTGTTATTTTTGGAGGAATCGAAACGATTTCGCAAGTATCCACCAAGGTTGTACCTTTTATGGCGATACTCTATATTGTAGCGACAGTTTGCATCTTGGCAGTTCATGTGGACCAAATCTTACCAGCCTTAAAACTAGTCTTCGCCTCTGCCTTTACTCCTGCTGCAGCAGTTGGTGGTTTTGTAGGAGCGACGGTAAAAGAAGCTATTCAACGTGGGATTGCTCGTGGAGTCTTTTCAAATGAATCTGGTTTAGGTTCGGCTCCTATCGCAGCAGCGGCAGCCAAATCAGATAATCCTGTGGAGCAGGGATTGATTTCCATGACAGGTACCTTTATCGATACGCTGATTATCTGCAGTCTGACAGGGCTTTCTATTTTGGTGACGGGTCAGTGGACAACAGAAGGATTAGCTGGAGCCCCTCTAACTCAGGCAGCTTTCGCAAGTGTTTTTGGGAATCCTGGAGCCATTGCTCTGACAGTCAGTCTCGTCCTCTTTGCTTTTACAACAATTTTGGGCTGGTCTTATTACGGGGAACGCTGTATTGAATTCTTATTTGGGACCAAGTCTATCTTACCTTATCGTTTGGTCTTTGTAGCCATGGTTGGCTTAGGAGGCTTTCTCAAGTTGGATATTATTTGGATTTTGGCTGATATTGTAAATGGTCTGATGGCTTTGCCAAACTTGATTGCTTTATTGGCCTTATCTCCTGTTATTGTTAGAGAGACACATCGGTATTTTTCGAAAAATAAGTAAGGAGAGGTGGTGATAAACACTACCTCTTTTCTTAAAATTTGGTATAATGGAGAGGATAGAAAGGAGCTTTATGTCGCAATTTTTTCAGAAATACTTGGCGCAGTTTAATCTAGACAACATTCTGACAGAATTACTCAATAAAGGTTTATCGCTATTCCTTCTTTTTATAGCCTTTTTGATAGTAAAGAAGCTAGTACTTTTATCTGTAAAAAAAGTGCTAGTTCCGTCCTTAAAAATATCCACGCAAGATATTGGACGACAAAAAACCATCAGTCGCTTGGTTGAGAGTGGCCTTTCCTACTGTTTATATTTCTTGCTAATATACTGTATACTAGCAGTTCTAGGACTTCCTGTATCTAGCCTTTTTGCTGGAGCTGGAATTGCTGGAGTTGTCATCGGTCTAGGGGCGCAAGGCTTCCTGTCAGACCTGGTCAATGGATTTTTCATCCTATTAGAGAGACAGTTTGATGTAGGAGATATAGTTCGCTTGACTAATGGACCGATTACTATCGCAGGGACCATTGTTAGTGTAGGCATTCGAACAACCCAAGTAAGGGATGCAGATGGGACTCTTCATTTTATCCCTAACCGAAATATTTTGGTTGTCAGCAACCAATCACGTGGCGATATGAGAGCTCAGATTGATATTCCTCTTAGCCTGACTGCTGATTTGGAGAAGGTTTACCAAGTCATTGAAAAGGTCAATGCTAAAGAAATTTCAAAGTATGAGGCGATTAAAGGAGTAACCATATTGGGACCACAGACAACGCAGACAGGCCAATTTTCTTTCCGCGTCAATCTCTTTGTGACCAGTGGTCAGCAAGGAAAAATCTATCACCAGTTCTACGGTCTCTATCAGGAAGCCCTCTTGCAAGCTGGGATTGATTTGCCCACCCAAATGATATGAAAAAGGAGTATATTATGTTTCCAAAGGATTTTATTGTTGAAGAAGGTATTGTTTACTATCGAAAAAAACCATTATATAAACAGCCCCTATTTTGGACAACGGTAGCTGGCGTGGTTATGACATTTATTTTAGGTGTTACCTGTTTCTTCCTATTGATTGCGCTCGGTGTTAGTGAGTCTACTTCAGATGATTCTGTTTACTATTCAGACAGTTATGATAGCTATGATAGCTCGGATATTTATACCGACTATGATTTTGGTGAAACAGCAACAGGTTATTTTTCAGAAATGGATGTAACTGTTTTATCCATCGAAAAGGATAAAAGTATTGATTTGGTGGATGATTACTATTCTACAGCTATAGTGGTTACATTAGAGATAGAAAATACAACTGATGATGATTACTATTTTGATGAATATTCTTTTAGCTTAGTAGACACAACTTATGAAGATTATTATTATGTAGACGATCGAACTTTTGACGCTGATATTCCACAAAAAATAAAAGCCGGTGAGAAGGCTAAAATCAAACTTATTTATGGTGCAGATGATGTCGATAGCGTTTCCTTCCGATTTGAGGATGCTGAATGGTTCCAGACATTTGAAGACAGTTATTAATAGTGAAATAACGGTCGCAGTAATTCTAAATATGTTTAATAGGCTTGGTTCGGTACTATACTGGGCTAAGTCCTTTTTATTTATCTCTTTGCTAAGTAATACTCTTTGAAAATCAAAAACAGACCTTGTTGACTTGACTTGATGACAGGGAGTGGGAAAGAATTTGACTATTCATAGAAGAGTTCGTCAACAAGTCTTAATTTCAAGTTGTTGAGCTGAAACAGTCTATTCCTAGACTGTGAATGATGTGAACTGACTACCGTCAGTCTATATCTCCTAGCTCCAAAGGTCTCCCAGATCTTTGGAGCTAGTCTGTTTTTGGTTTTCATTGAGTATAATAATGGACTATTCTGCTTTCTTCCATTATATTGGATAAATGAGTTTCTTATTTATTTTGGAGGATAAACTCAAAGTATGTCAATCGTAAAGTACAAAAAATACCCTAACGGATAGATGTGGAATCTAACCATTGGGGTATTTTTTATTTCTCGGATTATACTAAACCTTGAGCAATCATGCTATCCGCAACTTGTTCAAAGGCTGCGATGTTGGCACCTGCAAGGTAATCTGTACCAAGGTCGTATTTCTCAGCTGTTTCTTTAGCTGTGTTGAAGATGTTTGCCATGATGTCTTTAAGACGGCCGTCAACTTCTTCACGAGTCCATGACAAGCGAAGGCTGTTTTGGCTCATTTCAAGAGCAGATACAGCTACACCACCGGCATTGGCTGCTTTAGCAAGACCGTAAAGAACACCATTTTCTTTATAGACTTTGATAGCGTCAAGGTCAGATGGCATGTTGGCACCTTCTGCCACACAGTAAACGCCATTTTTTACAAGGGCAGCAGCCTGCTCACCGTTGATTTCGTTTTGAGTCGCACATGGAAGGGCAATGTCAGCCTTGCCGTCGTAGTTCCATACAGAACCTTCGAAGTACTTAGCAGTTGCTTTTTCTGCAGCGTATTCTGTCAAACGAGCGCGGCGTTTTTCTTTGATGTCCACCAAGAGGTCAAAGTCAATACCTGTTTCGTCAATGATGTAACCATTTGAATCTGAAACAGAGATGACTTTCGCACCAAGTTCAGTCGCTTTTTGAACAGCGTATTGAGCAACGTTACCA
Organism: Streptococcus sp. NSSLK0004; assembly: GCF_059039125.1. Taxonomy (NCBI): domain Bacteria; kingdom Bacillati; phylum Bacillota; class Bacilli; order Lactobacillales; family Streptococcaceae; genus Streptococcus; species Streptococcus sp. NSSLK0004. The sequence continues at coordinate 261,134 of NZ_CM180142.1, forward strand.
GAACCTGAGATAAGGACTGTTTGGTCTTTGAAGGATTTACCGTTGGCTGCCAACATGTTGTCAGTGAAGTAAACCAAACCGTAACCGGTTGCTTCTGGACGAATCAATGAACCACCGAAACCAAGAGGTTTACCAGTCAAGACACCTGAATCAAATTGACGAAGGCGTTTGTACTGACCGTACATGTAACCAATTTCACGACCACCGACACCGATGTCACCAGCTGGGACGTCAAGTGAAGGACCAATATGTTTTTGCAATTCAGTCATGAAGCTTTGGCAGAAACGCATGATTTCAGCATCAGTTTTTCCTTTAGGGTCAAAGTCAGAACCACCTTTACCACCGCCGATTGGAAGACCAGTCAAGACGTTTTTGAAGATTTGTTCAAAACCGAGGAATTTCAAGATAGACTGGTTTACAGTTGGGTGGAAACGAAGACCGCCCTTGTAAGGACCAACAGCTGAGTTGAATTGTACACGGTAGCCACGGTTGACTTGTACGTTTCCGTCCTTGTCAGTCCATGGCACACGGAAGCTAATCACACGCTCAGGCTCAACGATACGAGCAAGGATATTTTCTTCGATATATTCTGGATGAGCTTCAAAAACAGGCTCAAGTGTAGAGAAGAGTTCTTCTACAGCTTGGAGGAATTCTGTTTCGTGTGGATTACGAGCTTTAACAGCTTCAAAAGATGCTTGGATATAAGCTTTTGCATTTGACATATAGGTCACCTGATTTCTTTTTTTATTTATTAAATTGTCTGACAATTTAATTTATCTGATAATTATTATAGCACCATGATTTTTAAATGTAAAGTAGAAAATAACAAATTTTCTAAATTTTCTGTACTATAGTAAATATTTCGTCTCTCTACGAATGATTCGTAGAATCGGACACTTCTACAGAATAAGACGATTTCTGTTAGAAAATAAAAATAGGATTTTAGGTGGAAAATGGAATGTGAAGAGGAGATATTTCGCACAGAAAAAAATAATTACAGAAAGAATAATGATTATTTGGATTCAAAACTCTTGCATATATTATTTTTTTTTTTATAATAGATTTGATAGTTAAAATATTTTAATTCAATTCATATTTTTTGAGGTAATTTAGATGAATAGGAAAAGTATCTTTTCGAAAGTTGCAGAAGCAGAAGGAAGACAACGGATGATACAAACGAAAGCTTATGGGCTGGTTTGTACGGTTACGCTTACCGGAGCTTTAGGTTTTTTAGGTCTTCCAAGTGTTGAAGCTGCTGAAATCAAATCTGGTCTTCAAAATACGCCGATTAATCGTGTGGCGCTAGATTCTCTATCAGATGAACAAAAGTCTCAAGTCGTTGAAGGACAGATTACAGATGTACCAATGTCATGGATTAATGATGAGACAGGGAATGTGGAGTGGATTACTGGCTTTACTCTTGTTTACAAACAAAAAGGAGAGATAGTGCCAGTCCCAGTTGAACCAGGTACAATCATTCCGCCGAAAAACGATGCCCCATCTCAAAAAGTGAGTCACATTCTTCCAAAGACAGGTACAGTAGCCTCAACAGTGCTTTCTATCGCAGGAATTGGACTTGCTAGTTTTGCAGGTTGGATAGCCTTTAGAAATAAAAAGACAAGAAAAACACTACTAATTTCTTTATTTGTAGTTGGTGGTTTAGCAAGCTCCCTAACTACTTTAGCAGCAGAAGTCGACTTTTTGTCTGTCGTTGACACGGTTTCAATTGAGCTATCCTCTCGTTTTTCACATACTGCAGCTACACATGAAGACTGGGAGTATGTGGGCTATATTCCTATTATCACTGAGGAATCAGAAACGGAAACCTCTACCACAGGTAATGTCAACATTAAATATGTGGATACAGACGGTAATGAGATTAAAGATCTTTACAACTTGGTAGCAAACGGAGTAGTGTCTACTACAACGACTACTACAACGACTATTGATGGCGTTGCAAGCTCCAAAGAAGAAACAATTGCCTCAGGTCTGACATATGATGCTACAACCCAAAAACCAACGACCATCACCTATGATGGCAAAGTATATGAGTTTGTCCAAGTCAAAGATGGCGATGTAGAGCAAGGTCTTGTTAAAGAAGGTACAACAACCGTTACTTACATCTACAAACATGTACCGCAAGTGACGACAAAAGTTAGTGAGTCAAATGTGACTGGTAGTGTCAATGTCAGGTATGTGGATACAGACGGTAATGAGATTAAAGATCTTTACAACTTGGTAGCAAACGGAGTAGTGTCTACTACAACGACTACTACAACGACTATTGATGGCGTTGCTAGCTCCAAAGAAGAAACAATTGCCTCAGGTCTGACGTATGATGCTACAACCCAAAAACCAAATCTCATCAGCTACAATGGTCAATACTATGAGTTTGTCCAAGTTCAAGATGGTGATGTAGAGCAAGGTCTTGTTAAAGAAGGTACAACGACTGTCACTTATATTTACAAACTTGCTCCAAACACGACGGAAACGACTTCCACGCCTGTAACAGGTACTGTCATCACTCGCTACGTGGATATTGATACGGGTGAAGAGATTGTTTCTGGATCAACAATCGTGGACAATGGTGTAGTTGCTAATCGGACTACAACAATTGTGCGTGATGCGGCAGGTGAAGTAGTATCTGAGACAACAGAGACTGTACCGACCGGTTTGACCTACGATACAACAGCTGATAAAACAGCGAAGAATGCAGAGATTGCTTTGATACGGCTTCCGGTTTTAGAAATGATTGATTATAATGGAAATCTCGTTACTCCGGATGCGGATGGATATGTGACTGTAACGGAAACTAAAACATGGAGTGGAGGCACAATAACAACTTCAGACTATCAAACGGTCTATGATTTTGTGGAATACCATTATATGCAGAATGTGAACCCAACGAAACTTTCTATAAAGAGTCTTGTTATTACTCCTGAAGGGGATTACTATTCTGTTACTGCTGTTGTTGAATACACATATTATATAGGAAGTAAAACAGTCGGTTATTCCTTTGTTAGCGTGGATGAGGCTGAAGAAGGTGCGGTGGAAGAAGGAACTAAAAAAATCACCTACTACTATCGTCGCCAAGCCTATGAGGCAGAAGCAACAACTGGAATAGCGATGACTATTAGGCCAGCAGAAATGACGACCTCGATGCCAGAGTAATCCAGTACTGAACCCCAAAAGCGAACAAGAGTGCCTTTTGTTATCAGAAGAGCGAACTTGTTCGCTTTTTCTACAGGAAATGAAAACAATAGACTTTAATAGAAAGTGGGAGAAGTAATGACAGTCTATACCGTCAGACGATTTATGTCGCCTAAAATATTTGGTTATGAATCCACCCAAACCTACCGGCATGCCATACTAAGAAAGCACGGCATCGCCAATAAATTTCTCATAACCACCCCCTTTGTGCTAGAGCATAGTTACCAGCGCTTGCAGTTCATGGGCTTTGATCCAGAAGATGTCGTTAACCTTCCGAGCACCTACTCGGATATGGATGTGAGGACCTTTACCTATACCCTTGCAGACTTCGAGCAGACCTTAGAGGTGGGAGCTGAGCTATTACAGGAAGGGCCTCAATATAAAATCTATAAGGTGTCCGATGGCTTCCTTGATGTTGATACTAATCCAGATGGTTTTGTAGTTGGTATCTTGCATCGCAACACCAACTTAGAAATTGTTTCGACTACCTTTTGTTCCCAAGGTCCCTATTTTACTGCCTATGGGAATCAAGAACAATCCTTTGAGTACTATAATAGAGATGGTTCTATCGCTATTTCTGGCGATTATAAGGGCCCAACGGAAAATCAAGCAGCCTCCTATTATCTGGATGGGGAAGAACTAAAAGAAGAGGACTTGGTTATGCGTTATCTGGATGAGCATGGGACTGAGAAGGATGTTATCATAAAAGATCAGCTGCAATCTCACTTTCCTGGCCTGATAGACTATGCTGAGGAGAGGGGGATTATCTATCGAGATGTCTTACACTATAACCACTATCATGGACTGGAAAACACCAGTAGCTATCATATGGATCTTCCAACTAAGCTACTGACGGCCAGTCCCTATCTCAATCAGCGACTGGTAGAAGATGGGTATGACGCTACATTTATCCATCCGGTAGGTGTGGCGGTTTCCTCTCAGCCGCCAATGGGATTGTCCTCTAACAAAGTCTTTCTTTCAAGCCACTTTAACAAGATTAAGCGGGTCGAGATGGCTATTGAAGCCTTTCGTCAGGTGCCGGAATTAGAGTTGCACATCTACGGTGGAATGGCAAATGAAGTTGAAAAGTTTAAGAAAAGTCATCAGATTCCTGACAACGTTATTCTGAAGGGCTTTGTAGATACAGCCCTTATCCCACGCCATACCTATGCGGCCTACCTTTCTTGTTCTATCAGTGAAGTGTATGCCAATGCTATGGTCGAAAGCTTGGGAGTTGGTTTGATTCCCCTTCTTTCAAAGATTGACTATGGCCATAATCAAGTTTTGGAGAAATTAGACTATGGAACGGGTTTTGATACGGTTGAAGAGTTAGTAGAACTATTGAGAAAATTTGCGACTTGGCAAGTGGACTACCGCAAGGAAATCTCAAAAAAGGTACTAGAAATCGCTCAGGAGTTTTCTCATGAAGAGGCTGAAAGAGCCTTGCTCAACTGGCTAAAATCGGTCGGCTCCAGAGATGTAAGTTGAAGACACTTTCTTTGTGAGAAGGCTTAAGCCGTTACGGTCTAACGTGTTTTTCCTTGAATATGGAATTTTTGGCAGACTGGATTAAAGAACGGGATTTTGATGAAAAAATAGATGAGGAATAGCATTGAGAAATTTAATATTTTGCCAATCTCCCTTTCAGCTTAAGGTTGCATTGGCAGTCATGCAGTTACAACCGGAGGATACCTGGGATTTGGCTATCTTCAAGAATCAGCTAGTTGCAATCAAGTGGACGCCTTTGTTGGAACAACTTCCACCAAGTGTGCAATTACACTTACTCGACCACAGTACAGATGATACATTATATCAAGGAGTTTCTTCCCTGCCGTCGGCAGTCGACTATCTCTATTTGGCTTCGCTTGATTCCGTACCGGTTTCGATTTATCTCGAATTACACCCTGATACCAAGATTAAAACCTTTGATGATGGGACAGCTTCTGTTTTAAAGTCTGGAGTTTTTGGAACTCCTGGCCAAATCGATACATTTAAGCACTTGCATCCATCTTGGAATCAAGAGCGTATAAAGGCTTCGTCCGTAGAACATTACACCGTATTTGATATTCCAAGCATTATCCCTGCACCAGTGCTTACCAAACTATCTCTAGCTTTTGAGGTGGGGGATGGAAGCGATGAGAAAAAGCCTTTGGCTCGTGTCTTCATTGGTCAAGAAATCCAAGATTCCAGAATAGATACTGCTAGCTATACTCAGGCTGCCTGTTTGCAGTTGGGGATTGATTTTTATCTAAAACATCCAAGGAGGCCGATGGATATTTCCTATGTCAATCAAGTGGAGACAGAACTTCTGGCAGAGGATTTTGTTGTTGGCCTGTTAGCTGACTACGAACGGGTGGAAGTCTATCATTATTATTCCACTACAGCCTTGTTGCTAAAAGATCTACCCAATGTGGAAATACGAGGGATTATGGTATCGGGCGCAAAGCTATTGCAAGACGAACTGGCAACTTTTGGGTTAACATTTAATAAGCTCGCCTACTATGTTTCGCTAGTAAAAGAGCAAGGGGAGAATGATGAAGCTTGAATAACTGAATGATTAGAGTTATATGAGATGTAGTGGCATTGTTGAGATTGGAGGTAAAGTGTGAGGGTAGCAATTATTCCAATGCGGTCTGGTTCCAAAGGGGTAGTACATAAAAATATTAGAACGATAGGTGGTAAGCCCTTAGTGTGTCATACGATAGATTTGGTTTTAGCCAGTCAACTGTTTGATGAAGTGGTGGTATCAACAGACTCTGAAAGCTACATGAGTCTATTGTCCTCCTATTATGGCGACAAGCTGATTTATATCAATCGTCCAAGTGAATTAGCGACAGATACTTCTCCGATGGCAGAGACCATACTGCATGTCTTTGCAGAAAGAAGTTATGCTTCGGATACAGTATTTATTGAATTTCAAGTGACATGTCCCTTGCGGTCTGTGGCTTATATTCAGGATTTTGCAAGGTCGTGGTCAGATATCTTTAGTGCCTGCATTACAGTCAAGCCATTTGATAGGAACGTATCCTTAGTAGCACCATTACTAGCAAATGGTCTATTTCACTTACCAAAGTTGGACAATATGAAAACCAATCGGCAGTCACAAGGGTTACTTTATTACCCTGATGGTTCCATGTGGATGTCTACTGTGGGTAAATTTTCTGAGAATCAGTCCTTTTACACCGCGTCTACGTTTGGTTATTTGTCACCTGGATGGTCACAGTATGATATTGATACAGAATTAGATTTCTTTGTAGTAGAGCAGTTGATGAGGAAAGTAGATGAATCGATTATCTCATAAACAATTGTCTATCATGTTTTTATATGATTTTGGTCGGTCATTGGCGGAGAATAGTTTGAAGTTAGTAACTGCTTTGCTTCTATCCCTCTATCCTGTAGCGGGGTATGCTAGTCACTATTTACCTTATGTTTCAGTGATTGATTCGCTATTGCCTTTTTTAGCTGTGACCTACACTATGGTGTGGGCGGCATTTACATCACAGTTTCCAAAGTATGTTGTGGAGCACGCCAATCCCTACATTTTCATAAAAAATGCATTGTATCTTGTATACTTGTTTCTCTTGCCTTTAAGTCTTATTCTGTTGCTTGGTTCATCAGTCATTATCAAAAGTCTAGGGTTACCTTATGAGGAAGTTTTCCCCTACTATCTTGTCTATATCTTAAGTGTTCTACTGACCAATCCGATTGGTTTGCTGATTCCTACTTATTATCGGGTGAGTTTACAATCGGGGAAGGCGGTTCTCTTGTCGTGGATGATGTGTATCGTCACCATTGTTGGTTTATTTTTTGTCATCCTAATCAAGCCGCTTGGGATAGTCGCATTTCCGATTGTATCAGCAGTTGCCAATAGCATTCCATTCGGTTATTTCTTGATTGAAAATCCTCAATTTCTAAAAGGTTTTGATTTTAACTGGGAGTTGATAAAGACAATATTTCGGCAGGCAAAGTGGGAAGTCGTTCGTTTTCTTATCCCTCGAGTAGCTAATATGTTTATAACTGTTGGTCTGTATCAGATTTCTCCTTCCTTAGCTAGTGCCAAATATATTATATCGAGTGTATTATTGATTTTAGATGGATTTGTGTCATCGTCCAGTAACGTTTCGATGATTAACATTTCTCACAATTATGGGATTGGTCATAAGGATATTCAAGAGGGGAGAAGATTTATCTTATGGCTGAGTTGGGTTTCTTTAACAGTAACTTCTATGCTTGTGATTGGGTCATCTGGCTGGTGGTTACCATTTGTTAGTAAAGACTCGGGTGCGCTTTCATCTATTACACCGATGATATGGGGACTGGGAATCGCTGAAGTAGCTTTGCGGATTCGGTATTACAATCTTCTATCTATAACCAGAGTAGCTTATTCTAAACATAATGGAGTCCTGCAATCCATGTTTGGTTTCATATCAGCATTCGGGGCAACTTTCTTGATTCCAATTTTTGCAGGACGAGAGCTTTTAGGGGCTAGTTTAATCACTTTATCTATTATGTCCATTCAGTGGTTTATTTGCGAACTATATGTAAGGTATCAAAAAATAATATAAACCCATGTTAGAGGTGGTCGGCTGATTATTAAAATAAATGAATTTCTGGAAAATAGGGTTGAAGAAGGAGTTATAATAATCTTGACAATGGGATGACTCTTTTTCTCCTGGATGAAGAAAAAGATGAGCAAGACAAACCAAAACAGTAGGGTGGTTTAAATGTTCCCTTATATAAGAAGTACAGAAAAAGTCTTTCTTGCTTACTTCGTAAATTTTAGCACGATGAAAGGAGTCCGACAGGGACTCTCTTTTTAAAATACGAACATTGACAGTGCTTTGCCTGAACTCGGGAGAAGCTATGCTATAATAAAACAAATAAAAAAGACGCTCTTAATTGTGCAAGTCAGGAAAGCAATCGTTTTTTCCTTAGTTGACTAAAAATACTTGGCATATATTGAGCGAAAATAGGAGGAAAGATGGTTTCAACAGCGACAACACTGGGTGGATTTAACTTCGATAATTGTTTGATGAATGCAGCAGGGGTTTGGTGCATGACCAAGGAAGAGTTGGAAGCGATTAAGGATTCAGCGGCAGGAACTTTTGTAACCAAGACAGCAACTTTAGATTATCGTGCGGGTAATCCTGAGCCACGCTATCAAAATGTGCCACTAGGGTCGATTAATTCCATGGGCTTGCCAAATCAGGGCTTGACTTACTACTTGGATTATCTACTAGAATTACAGGAATCGGATCCAAATCGAACATTTGTTTTGTCCTTGGTGGGTATGTCACCTGATGAGACCCATGAGATTTTGAAAACTGTTCAAGCCAGTGATTTTAAGGGTTTGACAGAATTAAATCTTTCTTGTCCAAATGTCCCAGATAAGCCACAGATTGCTTATGATTTTGAAACGACAGAAACCATCTTACGTGAGGTTTTTAGCTATTTCACTAAACCGTTGGGAATCAAATTGCCACCATATTTTGATATTGTTCATTTTGATCAGGCAGCGGCGATTTTTAATCAATTTCCTCTAAAGTTTGTCAACTGTGTGAATTCGATTGGAAATGGACTGTATATTGAAGACGAATCAGTCGTTATCAAGCCTAAAAATGGGTTTGGCGGTATCGGTGGAGAATACATCAAACCAACAGCTTTGGCCAATGTTCATGCTTTTTACCAACGCTTAAAACCTGAAATTCAGATTGTTGGAACAGGTGGTGTTTTGACAGGGCGTGATGCCTTTGAGCATATTCTTTGTGGTGCTAGTATGGTTCAAATCGGAACAACTCTTCAAAAGGAAGGGGTAGCTGCTTTTGAGCGAATCACTGCCGAATTGCAAGCAATTATGGTTGAAAAAGGCTATGAAACTATTGAAGATTTTCGTGGGAAGTTACTCTATATTGAAGAATAGTGACCTAGGACTGGAATTACTCCAGTCTTTTATTTTTTCTAGATTTTCCTTTAAAAATAGACTATACTAGAATATGAAATAGATGGACAATTAGATGGAGGTTATAATGAAAAGAAGACGAAATCGAGTTGGGAGACGACATAAGAAAAAACAGTTACACTGGGTATATATCGTTTCAAGTATTGTACTCTTGTTGGGGATAACCATTTTTGCATTCGGATGGCTTCGTCAGACAGGAAAGCAGAGTCAGGTAGTACCGAGTTCTCAGTCGACTACTGGAGAAAGTCAGTCTGCATCCAATTCGGCGAATCCTGTTCAGACAGCTCGAATTATGGCCCATGGGGACTTGCTCTACCACGATATTCTTTACATGAGTGCGGAACAGTCGGATGGTTCTTACAATTTTTCTGAGAACTTTACTTATGTTAAGCCTTGGCTTGAACAAGCAGACCTGGCAATTGCAGACTTTGAAGGAACGATTTCGCCAGATTATGGCTTGGCAGGCTATCCTCTTTTCAATGCACCAGCTGCGGTAGCGACAGCTATGGCTGAGGCGGGTTATGATGTGGTGGACTTGGCCCACAATCATATCTTAGATTCGCAATTACCAGGCTTGATTTCAACCGTCAATACTTTTAAAGAAGTTGGAATCGACTCGATTGGTGTCTATTCCGAGGGAAATAGGAGTACAGCACCCCTCTATATTCGGGAAGTCAATGGGATTAAGATTGCTATTCTAGGTTATGCTTATGGATTTAATGGTATGGAAGGTAACCTGACTCAAGAGGAATATGACGCTTATCTGTCAGATTTTTCAAAGGAAAAAATGCAGGCAGAAATTGAACGTGCAGAGCAAGAGGCAGATATTACCATTGTGATGCCGCAAGCAGGTGTAGAATATCAATTGAATCCAACAGAAGAACAAACAACTCTCTATCATGAGATGATTGTGTGGGGAGCAGATATTGTTTTAGGGGGGCATCCTCACGTTGTCGAGCCTGCAGAAATTGTCGAAAAAGATGGTCAACGTAAGTTGATTGTCTATTCCATGGGGAACTTTCTCTCCAATCAACGGATTGAAACCATGGAAGGTGTAGTTAATGCCCAGTGGACAGAGCGAGGAGTGTTGATGGATATCACGCTGGAGAAGAAGGACGGGGTGACAACTATTCAGACGGCACAGGCTCAGCCTACTTGGGTTAGCAAGGTTTCTAAGGGAACCTATTCGAAAGAAGGTCACGAGCAATTCACCTACCAGACCTTAATCTTAGCTGATTTTATTGAAGGTGGTGTTCATAGGAATCAAATTGATGAAGAAACAAAACAACGTATCGACACCGCTTATCAAGAGATGACTGCTCTTATGAACTTGAGTTGGTAGGAAGATACATGGATATTCAGTTAATTGCGACCGATATGGACGGTACATTTTTAGATGAAAAGGGGCGAGTGGATCGCGAGCGGTTTGCTAGGCTTTTGGAAAAATTGGAGGTCAGGCAGATTCCTTTCGTCATCGCAAGTGGTAATGGCATGGATCGTCTGTTGCAACTCTGCAAAGAATTTGAGAATCGCTTGATTTTCGTAGCTGATAATGGTGCCCATATTTATCAATCGGGGCAGACGCGGGTTCGTAGGGTAATGACAGAGCAGGATTTGCGAGCAGTCTTGGATTTTTTTGAAGGGAAATGGGCAACCATATGCCTCATGCTTGCCAATGATGATGTGATTTACATGCAAACTGGTGCCAACCGACCCTTTTCGGACGCAGATTTGCCAATCGAAGAAGTCCAAATGCAAGCCTTTCTAGAGCGGGTTCGTTATGTAGAGGACTTGCGGCTACTAATAGACAAGGAAACGTTTTACAAATTAGGTTTCTGGGTACCTGAATGTCAAGTAGAGGAGTGGACTAGCTCCTTCAATCAAGCCTTTGCAGGACGCTTACAGGCGGTAACTAGTGGATATGGTTCAGTAGATATTCTGCCTACCGGCATTCACAAAGCTTGGGGATTGGAGCAGGTTTTGGCAGAACTCGGACTCTCTCCAGATGCTGTTCTGGCTTTCGGGGATTCGGATAATGACCTGGAAATGCTAGAATTGGTGGGCTATTCCTATGCTATGGAGAATGCGACGGACAAGGTCAAAGCAGTCGCCAAGTATATTGCACCTGCCCATGATCAAGCTGGCGTTTTCCAAGTGATAGAGGCTTATTTAGAACAAGAAGAGGACAAGTAGATGATTCGATTAGTAGCTTTTGATATGGACGGGACCTTCCTTAACTCCCAAAACGATTACGACCGCTCACGATTTGCGATGATTTTTACGGCCTTGCAGGAGAAAGGGGTGCGGGTGGCTGCGATTTCGGGCAACCAGTACCAGCAGATTCGTTCATTTTTTCCGCAACAAGCAGAGCAGATGACCATTGTATCGGAAGTCGGAGCTGTTATCGTTGAAAATGGTATCCGTATTCAACTCTGGCATTTTGACAAGGCGACCGTAGAAGTGTTGATAGACCTATTGGCGCAGAAGAACTTACTAGACCGCTGTTCTATCAGTGGTACCAAGGCGCTCTATTATGCAAAATCAGCTCCAGAAGATTTTAAGCGTGTGATTCAAAAACACAATGATATCTGTGTGGAGATTGATAGCCTACTTAACTTACCAGATGATGAGTTCACTATTTTGACCTTGGACCTGCCAGGTCAGGACATAGCAGAGCTGGTCAGTCAGTTGAATGCTGTCAGTCAAGGAAAGGCGCGTGCAGTATCGAGTGGTTTTAATTTCATCGATATTGTACACCCCGCAGTCAACAAGGGAGTAGCTTTAGATTTTCTGGCAAAACGCTGGAATATCTCACCCGATGAAATCATGACCTTTGGTGATAGTGGCAATGACCTTGAAATGTTGGAGTATGCCACCCATTCCTATGCCATGGAAGGCAGTCCAGAAGAAGTGATGCAGGCAGCTAAGTTTGTAGCACCCTCGAACGACCAATCCGGTGTACTAGAAGTCATTGAACAAGTCATTTTGGCTGAGAAATAAAAAAACAGCTTGATACTCTCTACGAGTATCAAGCTGTTTTGTTGTTGTGGGCCGAGTTAGCGTTTATCAGGCTTTTTCTTATTTCTAAGAAAATGAATGCCTTTTAGAATACCAAACAGTCTACTCTTAATAGGTAATAGTTTTGCCTGAAAAGAAGTGTTTATACTCTCTGTGTAAATAATAGAGAGCTGGCCTCCAATATGTCAGGTGATTGCAAGGACAGTCGACTACCGTCGACCTTTATTTCCAACTTAAAGAAGTCCCTCGGACTAATCCAAATGTTAGCTAGCTTTCGCTAGCTCTCATCTCCCACTTGAGCAAGTCTATCCGTAGACTTGCTCAACCACCTACACTCGTGAACTTGGTCATGCCGTAGCGGAAGAGTTTGTAATTAATCGCAAATAGGATGAGGACAACCAGCGGTAAAATCAGTCCCCACATGGATAAATCTAGGAAGTAGAGGGCTGGGAAATAGGCTGTAAAGGCATAAGGGAAGACAAAAATCAGTAAGATTTGAATGATTTTTGGGTAGATATTGAGAGGATATTGGGCCATCTGATTGAGGGCGAAGATGCCCATGGTCAGCGGAAAGGATTCTACAATCCAAAATGCCAAAGCAGTAGGCCCAAGTTGAATGGTTGCATACAGTAGACCAATACAAAGGCTGATAAAGACGAGTAGAAGTAGTTTTTCGATAGTCCATTCCAAGCCCAATTCATTGGAAGCTTGGATAAGAGCAATAGAGCCGATCAGAGTCGTTCCGATTCCTTGTGGCTGGATTCGTTCACAAATAAGCTGAAAGAGTGGATTGACTGGCATAAGGAGGAGTCGTTCAAACTCTCCTTGTCGGATATAGCGACTGCCGAACATCCAAAGATTATCAAAGAATATCAAGTGGATGGAGCGTCCGACGGTCGCAATACCATAGATAAAGAGCATTTGACCGTAGTTGAAACCAGCAATTTCCTTGATGTTTCCAAAGAGGATGTTCAGGAAAATCAGGTAGACAATTTGTTCAATCAAGGAAGAAAAGAGTCCAATGAAGAAATCTACTCGAAAAGACATTTGCGCCATCATGTAGACTTTAATATTATACAAATAAAGACTGATATATTTTCTCATCTTACCCTCCAAAAATCACAATGCGGCGTTTGGCTTGGGACCAAAGTAGGGCGATGAAGCAGGCAAGAATCGGTATCCAGAGAATCTGCAAACTCAGGGCTGTTAGATCGCTTTCCTGTCCCAATAAAATGGAAACTGGAATGTTAACTGCATAATTATAGGGCAAGACTTTCAAAAAGTTTTCCACAGCCTGTGGATAGAAGCTGAGCGGTAAGAGAGCACCCGAAGCTAGATTAAAGAGTCCAGTCCGTAGGAGCATGACACCCCAAGCGTTGACCGTAAAAAATGCTAAAAACCCAAATGCCATATCTAAGAGTTGAACGATGAACATGCCGAGGATGGAGCTGACTAGAAAGAGCAAAATAGTTTTCCCGTCAGGTAGATAAAAGTCTTGATGGACAAGTAGGATGCCGATAAATACCAAGGCAAATTTGAAGAGTTCTAAGAGCTTATTTCCCAGGTCTTTGAAAAACAGCGCTAGGATAAAGGAATAAGGTCTGAGAAATTCCCCAGCAATGCTTCCTTGCAAAATGCTATAGGATAAATCTTGACCAAGTGAGAAGGAATTTAAACTGGCTAGTAGATTGGCAAAGATGATGTAGGTAGTAAAGGTTTGGAGGGTGAAGCCATTGACTTCTGACTGGGTAAAGAAAATAGTCTTCCAAACATAGAGAGCCACCAAGATTTTCACTGCCAGTGAAACGAAGGTGGCCACAAAGAAGGCCTTATATTGTAAGGCAGTCATCATAATCAGGCGGGTCATATAGAAATATTTACGCATGAATACCCTCCTCATAAATTTGGCGGACCATGGTTTCAATTTCCAATTCTTTCATGGTAACATCTTCCACAGTAAAGTGATTGAAGACTTGCTCAATCACCTGAGCACTGGTCCAAACTTTACTTTGGTAGTGGATTTCAAAATGAAAGTCATCTATTCGTTCAAATTCCCAGCCTTCTAGTTGCAAGACTTTTTCAATCGGCTTTTCTGTGGAAAAGAGAATGGTCTTCACTGTGGAAAAGCGTTCTTTGAGGACGGTCAGTGAACCATCGTAGACTTTCTTGCCCTTATCAATGATAAAGATCCGCTCACAGAGGCTCTCGATGTCCTTCATATCATGGGAAGTAATCAAAAAGGTGGTCTGGTATTGCTGATTCATATAGCGGATGAAGGAGCGAATGGTCTCCTTGACACTAGCATCCAAGCCGATTGTCGGTTCATCTAAGAATACAACGGCAGGCTGGTGGATAAAGATAGCAGCAAACTCACACCGAACCCGTTGACCGAGTGAAAGGTTGCGGATGGGTTGTTTCATGATGTCTGCTAAATCCAATAAGTCAATCAAGACAGCCAGTCTTTCTTTGAAGACTTTATCTGGGACATCGTATATTTTAGCATGGAGAATAAAAGACTCCTGCACAGGCAAATTCCAATCTAGATGGGATTTTTGTCCAAAAAGTACGCCGATTTGTTTGTTGACCGCCTTGCGGTGTTCTTGCGGATTGAGTCCGTTGATTTTTACTTGCCCTTGGTCTGGAAAGAGGACCCCTGTCAGCATCTTAATCGTGGTAGATTTACCAGAACCGTTGGAGCCGATATAGCCAATAATTTCTCCTTTTTTAACTTGCAAAGAAATATCTTGGACAGCAGGAATTGATTTTTTCTTAGGTTTGAAAAAAGCCTTGATAGAGCCTTTTAACCCCACTTCCTTATCAATAATCGAATAGGTTTTTGAAAGATTCTCTGCTTGGATCATGTCTAACCTCCTTGTTGAAAACGTTTGCGTAGCAATGAGACTATTATACCACTTTTTATGAAAGGTGCTAGTAGAAAATGAGGGTTACGGTAACATTTTTATCAGAAAATCAGTCATAAATTGAGGCGATTCTTTTTTACCGTTTTTTATCCATGCTTGCATGATGCCAAAGAAGGCGTGTGAAAAATAGATGTTACGGTATTCTTTCTCAGATGGTGCTAAATCTTCTTTTCCAAGTCGTTCTGCTAAGTCATTTGCGATGAGCAGACGGACTTTATTGATAAGAAACTGTTGGATTTCCTGTGTACCATTGTGAGTCAGTAGGGCAGAAAGGAGTTTTTCGCGGTAGAGTAGTTCAAAAATCTCTAGGAAAAATGTTTGGCGATTTCCATCATAGTGGTCAAATATGGTCTCTAATTTATGAAAAAGACCTTGTTGGTAGGAATCGATTAATTCGTACTTATCCTTATAGTGGGTATAAAAACTGGAGCGACTGATCCCTGCTGTCTGAGCTAGATGAGTTGTTGTGATTTCGTTAAAACCCTGTGATTCTAGGCAGGTGACCATGGCTTCTAAAATGGCTTGACGTGTTCTTTCTTTTCGATTATCTGTTCCCATGTTTTCTCCTTTTGAACATTTTTAGACACATTGTCTAAAAATGAATCTTCTGACTTGATTTTGAAATCGAGACTTGTATAATATATTTTATCAGTTTTTGGACAGTATGTCTAAAGGAGTTGCTTATGTCAGAGAAAGTAAAGAATTTTTTCAAAAAACCAATGACCTTGATTACCATTCTTGGTATTGCTTGTGTCCCAGCCTTATATAATATTAGTTTTCTAACGTCTATGTGGGATCCATACGGTCGCCTAGACCAATTGCCTGTAGCAGTTGTTAACCAAGACCAGTCGGCGACCTTTCAAGATAAGACTTTGACCATTGGCGACGATATGGTGGATAGTATGAAAGAGAGTAAGAGTCTGGATTTCCATTTTGTATCAGAAGATAATGCGGAGAAGGGTTTGGCTGAAGGGGACTATTATATGGTCATCACTCTTCCAGAAGATCTATCAGAGAAAGCCTCAAGTCTCTTGACGGATCAGCCTGAGCCACTAACAATTTCTTACCAAACTTCTAAAGGACATAGTTTTGTGGCCTCCAAAATGGGCGAGTCGGCTATGGAGAAATTAAAGGAGTCTGTCTCAGAGACTATTACTGAAACCTATACGACAGCCGTTTTTGATAGTATGGGTGAGATTCAATCTGGGATGGTTGAAGCAGTAGATGGGAGTCAACAATTGGCAGATGGTGCTGGTCAATTAGAGACAGGAAGTCAGACGCTTTCAAGCGGGTTGTCTACTTTAACGTCTTCTGGGCAAACACTTGTCACAGGAGCCAATCAATTAGCCACAGGAATTGTTACTTATACTGACGGAGTGAATCAAGCTGCAACAGGGAGTCAGACGCTTTCAACTGGTCTAACGACTTATACAAACGGTGTGGCAAGTCTTGCTTCAGGTGCGGAGCAGTTAAATGCGAATTCTTCTCAGCTTATTGCTGGAGTAGGGCAACTTCAATCAGGAGCTAGTCAAGTCGAGCAGCTTGTTACAGGAGCCAATCAATTACAGGCAGGTCTGGAGCAATTAGCTAGTTCAACTAGTCTATCAGCTGAACAGTCAAGCCAGCTACAAGCGCTCTTGACAGGGCTTCCTCAGCTACAAACTGCTATCAATCAATTAAACGATAGCGTCTCAAGTCTGGGAGGAGTTGCTGTAGATACAAGCAGTCTATCGAATTTATTGACAGAGATGGAGGCTCAAGCTCAAGGGTTGTTGACTGCAGCCCAAGCTGATAAAACAGCCAGCATTGAAGCCTTGCAAGCAACAACCACTTATCAAAACTTGACTGCTGATCAGCAGGCTGAATTGGTTAGTGCCCTTCAAAATTCTCCTTCAACAACAGCAACAGCAGCTCAAACAATTTTAGGACAGCTGTCACAACTCAGTCAAGCCTTATCTAGTTTACAAAGTCTTTCTAGTCTTGGAACTCAAGTCAGCCAATTGCAAGTGGCGGTGGGACAGATCAACACGGCTGCCAATCAAGCTCTTCCAGGAGCAACAACAGCTATCGAAAACCTATCAAATGGCTTGAGTCAGGTCAACACAGCCTTGAACCAACAAGTCTTACCGGGAACTCAAGCACTAACGAGTGGTGTTGGTCAGCTGCAAACGCAACTGTCAAGTGGAGCAAATCAACTCATGTCAGGGGTTGAAGCCTACACAGCAGGGGTTTCCCAACTAGCGACAGGTGGAGCTCAGTTGGTTGCGAACAATACTAGTATTCAATCTGGCGGAAGCCAGTTGACATCAGGGTTAGCCACCTTGGCAGCAAACTCAAGTCAACTGGTCAGTGGATCAGGACAGCTTGCTTCAGGTAGTCAGCAATTGATTTCAGGGGCTGATCAACTTTATGGCGGAAGTCAAACCTTAACCAGTGGTATTTCAACCCTTCGTACAGGTAGTGAAACCCTGACACATTCACTCAGTGATGCCAGTCAACAATTATCAGTCGTTTCTGTAGATGAGAAAAACGCTCAGGCCGTTTCTCAACCAGTCACCTTGGAACACAGTGATAAAGATGATGTGAAGACCAACGGTGTCGGTATGGCTCCGTACATGGTGTCTGTTGCGCTAATGGTTGCAGCATTATCAGCGAATGTTATTTTCGTCAAACACATTGATAATCGTTCCTATAAAAATCGTTGGGATTGGGCCAAAGGAAAACTATTACTCAATGGTACGATTGCTAGTCTAGCAGCACTTATTCTTTATGGCGTTCTTCTACTGATTGGGGTAGATCCAGCTTATCCTCTAGCAACCTTGGGAATGATTTTCCTAGCTTCTTGGACCTTTATGGCGCTCGTCACAGCCTTGGTGGGTTGGAACAATCGTTTCGGTTCCTTTGCAAGTTTAATTATCTTGCTTTTACAACTCGGTTCAAGTGCAGGTACTTACCCAATCGAGCTCAGCCCACGTTTCTTCCAAGTTATTCAGCCATATTTGCCAATGACCTATTCTGTTTCAGGACTTCGTCAAACTATTTCTATGGTTGGAGATAGTGGTCATCAAGTAGGAATGCTCAGTCTCTTCTTGATTGGATTTATGAGCCTGGGACTGGTTATTTATCAGCCATCTAAAGAGTAGTATTTTTGGACAATAGCAGAGCAAGTTACTTGTTCTGTTATTTTTTGCTTTTTTTTCCGTGTGCTCTTTACATTGTATGAAAAAAAGTGTAAACTGATAGCAATAAATTTTAGGAGGTTAAGATGTTAGAAGTTCGTCACTTATGTAAAAGTTACGGGAACAAGGAAGTCTTGAAAGATATTTCTTTCACGATTCCGTCTGGAACGATTTGTGGCCTGGTAGGAAAAAACGGTGCAGGAAAAACTACTTTTTTCCATTCTCTACTTCGTTTTGTTAGCTACGAGGGAGGGATTCTTTTGGACCAAAAGTCTGTTACGCCAGCTTTGTTCAAAAAAATCGGTTACCTACCAGAAGAACGCAGTCTGATGCCGAAACTCACGGTCTTTGAGCAGGTTCGTTATTTAGCAAGTCTCAAGGGCATGACGAGTAAAGAAGTGGCAGAAAAACTACCAGTCTGGATGGAAAAGTTGGAAGTCAAGGGAAAGGTGACGGATAAGATTAAGAGTCTGTCCAAAGGAAATCAGCAAAAAGTCCAGCTGATTGTTACCTTGATTCATGAACCAGACTTGATTATCTTGGATGAGCCTTTTTCAGGACTAGACCCTGTCAATACAGCCCTTCTCAAGCGTGTGATTTTGGAGGAAAAAGAGCGGGGAGCGACCTTGATTTTCTCTGATCATGTCATGACTAATGTGGAGGAGTTGTGTGATCAGCTCTTGATGATTCAAGATGGGCAGCTGGTGCTTAATGGAGGCATTCAGGAAATTCGTCGTCAGTTTGGACGGACTCGCTTGTTTGTGTCATCGGATGTTCCAAGGGAACGCTTAGAGGACCTGCCTCACGTTCTATCTATCCAGATGACCAATCAGGACAAGTGGCGGTTGGTCTTGGATGATGAGGCTGCAGGACCAGAATTGTTCCACCTTATTAGTGGGGGAGACTATTTGGCAACCTTTGACCAACAAGCTCCAACCATTGATGAAATCTTCAAAATGAAATCGGGGGTGGCAGAATGAACTCATTATTTCTCGTTGCAAAAGAAACCTATCTCCGTCAGGTTAAATCTTGGTCCTTTGTCTTCATGGTTTTTGCTCCCTTTATTATGATTTTCTTCTCGCTGGGGATAGGATATTTGACAGGTTCTGGCATGGACCAAGCTGGTCAAGAGATTGCTCTGATTAGTTCAGACCAGTCTGCCCAGTCTGCATTTCAGGATATGGAGGGAATTATCCTAGACTATGCTGATGAAGCCAGTGCTAAAAAAGCCCTCGAGAGTGAGGACTTGCTGGGCTACTTGACAGTAGAAGTGGTAGATGGTCGGTACCAAGCGGTCTATCACGGAAATGACTTGCCAAGTACAGAAACAGAAACTGCTATCCAGCAAACTTTGGCAGACTTACAGACTCAAAGTAATATCCTATCAGCTAACTTGACACAAGAGCAAGTGGCGACTTTGGTACAGACAGCAGACTATCAGGTCCAGTTGGTTGAAAATAAGGGCTACGAAAAACTGGCTAAGTTCATCCTATTCTTTGCTTTGATTTTCTTGCTTTATGTATTGACCATGATTTATGCTTCAACAACGGCTCAGGAAGTGGCGAGTGAGAAGGGGACCAAAATCATGGAGGTTATCTTTTCTAGTGTGCCAGCTTCCACCTATTTCTACGGACGGATTCTGGGGATTTTTATGGTGATTGCAACCCATTTGGGAATCTATGCTCTGGGAGGTTTGGGTAGTTACCAGTTTGCTTCTATGGCTCTCATCGCCGTGCAGGATAATCCTTTGGTCCAGAGTATTTTATCGGGCTTTGACTGGTTCCTTCTCTTCTTTTCTCTCTTTGGTCTAGTCTTGATTGTTGTGATAGCAGCCTTGTGTGGCTCCTTGGTGGTCCGTCAGGAAGATGTCAATAAGGCAGTCCAACCTGTCATGTATCCGATTATTTTAGGATTTATTGGGGCTATGACCTTGGGGCAGCAGGCTCAGGAGCCGATCTTGCTCAAAGTGGGATCCTACATTCCTCTTCTTTCGACCTTCTTTATGCCAATTCGTATCATTAACGGTTGGGCAAGCAGTATGGAAGTTGGAATCTCGCTGATACTACTGATTGCTACAACGGTTGCTGCGATTTACTTTATCGGTAAATCCTATGCAGGTTTGATTCTGCAGACCGATGATATCGGCTTGTGGAAGAGTTTGAAGAAAGGTTTGTCTAGTAAATAAATAAGAAAGCAAACCAGCCTAGATATCTAAGCTGGTTTTTCTTTCTTATTCTGATAGACCGAGGTTGACAATCGCATTGGTGGCTTCAATAGTCAATTTATTCTTGCTGTTTTTGTTTTCCAAGGTCAATGTTTGCTTGTCATCTTCGGTTTTGACAGGTAATTTCGCATATTTATTGGCTGTGAAGATACCGAGGCTATCTAATTGCCTTTGTAAATATGTGTCTTGGTTGAACATCTCTTCCAAATCAGCCTCATCTTCGTAGTAGTATCCTTGGGCATCTGCCAATTTTTTCTTGTCTATCTGAAGGCTGATGGACAAGTTGCTATCTGCCAAGCTCTTGTCCGTTAGGTCTAGGTTTGTCGTAGAGGAATAGGTGTCAGATGGGGTGAAGCGATTGTCACCTAGAAGGGTTACTTGTTTGCTATCAAGCTGGGTGTAGCCCTCAATGGTCACCGCCTCCAAGCTGGTGTCAGTTAGACGGAGGCTACTTCCCTGAAGGCTGACCTGTGTATCTTTGAGCTTGGACTGTGTCGCTTGAAAATAGCCGGTTTCAATCTGACCGCTGTCAAGGATTACATTGTCAAGGTGGACACCGCCAGACAGGTCTGCCTCTTTGATGTGGATATTTTCAATCGTGAAACCGCCAAAATCATAGAAGTGAAGGCTGTGTCCCTCTAATTTATTAAGGATCTCTCCTTTTGGAACTTCAATAGTTACGGAGAAGACATTGATACGACGGTGGGCCAAACTTTCTCCCAAGAACTGCATGATTCCCTCAATGGCAAATTCTTGTTCTTGTACAGAGAGGGTTAAAACGCCGTCTTTCTCACTGAGTTTGAGAGGGGGTTGGATGTTGTTATCGGAGTTGGCATAGGTTACATGGTAGTCGCTATCGTTAGACTCCTTGATGTAAACACTGTGGGGGATAAAGTCAATTTTAATGGTATTCAGATCCGTGAAGGTCTTGTGAATTTCCGTCGGAGCAGCAACCTCTTCCAAGCGGGTCACACCTCCAGTGAAAAATCCAATACCGGCTAGGATTAAGCCAGCAATCAGGCAGACAAAGCCGATGATGATTGCAATTGTTACTTTCTTTTTCATGCTCGTTTACCTCGTTTCAAGATCCATTTGAAGCAAGTCTTGACCAGTCGCCAAGACCAGTAAGCGAAAAATCCAGTCAGGATATAGAGAAGAATAGCGCCGCCAATTAAGGACAGTCCTGCGCCAAGTCCCATGAGGAAGATGCTAACCCCCTCTGATAGAAGGCTACACCCTTCCCAAATCAAGTAGCCACCGCTGGTGATGAGGACGATTCCTAGAGCAAATCCGCCAAAGATGAAGGCAAGTAGCAGGAAAATCAAGCCCAACAAACCACCTAATAAGATGAGAAGTAACGGAAGGGTGACTGGTAGGGAAACTACTGCCAAAATGGCCAGCCAGAGTGTTCGTTTGGTTTGGCTAAAGGTGCGGAAGTAGCGACCGACCAAGAAGGCACCGATCATCAGGGTAATCAGTAGTGGGATAACACCGATAAACTCCCCCATGACAAAGAGGAGGAAGAAGGAGAAGAGGGCTACCATACTTAAGCCACCCAGTCCAGCCCAGTGTTTCCAGTTGAGTGGGGCTGGTTCTTGTTGCTCTTTGTCTTCTTGGATTTGCTTATCGAGCATATTATTAATTAGCTCGCTAGCGGCTTCTTTTGGTGAGCCTAGTTCTTCGATGATGTCAGCTTCCCGCTCAGGCCCTGCTTCGTCAAAATACTCCTTGAAGAAGTTAATGGCCTCGAAGTATTCCTTGTGGGGCAGTTTTTTCAGGTGCTTTTCCAACTGCTCCATGTACTCAGTTCTTGTCATGGCGAACGCTCCCTTCTATAATCCCGTTAATCGTCGTTGTGTAGATATCCCAATCATCTTTGAGCTGGACCAGCTCTTCATGGCCCAGCTGGGTCAGGCTATAATACTTTCGCATTCGGCCTTGGTATTCTTGGGAGTAGGTGGTCAAAAAGTCTTTCTGCTCTAGCTTTTTCAGGATAGGATAGAGGGCCGACTCCTTGATGTTGGCAATGAGTTTAATGGTCTGACAGATCTCATAGCCGTAGGAATCATCGGATTCCAGAATGGCCATGATGAGAAATTCTATCAGCACTGCGGGGACTGGAAAGTGCATAGGTTTCTCCTTTCTTCGTATGTTGAAATATATTATATATAAAATTTTATTATATACTAAATATACACCTATAGACATGGATTGTCAAGTATTTATACAACCTGAATTCTGATAAATTTTCTCGTGTAAACGTTTTATGACCTTGAAAAATATTTTCAGAGTAGTAAACTTATTGTCAGAAAGAAATACCCTATCACGATGTTACAGTTGTTAACGATTGGATAGAGCTCGGAAAATCTTGGAAATAGGTCGCTTTGGAGGAGCTATGAAGTTATATGTTCAGTTTATGATCATTCTGATATTTTCGTTTTTAGGAGAAGCTATTTCTAGCTTTTTTCATCTGCCCATCCCGGGTAGTATCATTGGATTGATCTTCCTGTTTCTAGCCTTAGAATTTAAGGTCATCCGCCTGCGTCATATCAATACGGTGGGGAATTTCCTATTAGCCAATATGACCATTCTCTTTCTCCCTACTGCTGTAGGAATTATGGAGCGATTTGATGCGATTAAGAATTTCTTACTTCCTATCGTTCTGATTATTTTTGGAGCCATTTTTCTGAATATCTTAGTGATTGGTCTGGTTGTCCAATTCGTTAAGAGACAGTTTGAGGGAGATTACGTTGATATAGAGGTGAAGCATGACTGAACTTTTTTCAAATCCAATTTTTGGAATTCTGCTCTCCATAGGGGCTTACTTACTGGGGATGTTGCTCCATAGGAGATTTCCCCATCCTATTACAACGCCACTTTTAGTTGCGACGGGCTTGATTATTCTATTTTTGAAGCTGACAGGCATCTCCTATACAGATTATTATGCCGGAGGAGCCTACCTCAACACACTTATCGTTCCTTCTACAGTTGCGCTTGGTATTCCTCTGTATCGTTCGTTTCATCTGATGAAACACCATATTCGCAGTATTCTCCTGGGGATTTTTGTGGCCTGTATCGTGAATACCAGCTTTACCGCGATTGTTGCCAAATTATTCGGAATGGATTATTTCCTAGCCATCTCTCTTTTTCCAAAGTCTGTTACGACGGCCATGGCTGTTGGGATTACGGATAAAATGCAAGGGATTGCAACGGTGACCTTGGTTGTTGTCGTTGCCACAGGGATTTTGACAAGCGCCCTTGGACCTGTTTTTCTGAAAGTATTAAACATCGCAGATCCTGTCGCAGTTGGTCTCGCTCTGGGTGGGACAGGGCATGCTATCGGAACAGGTACAGCGATAAAATACGGCCGTACCCAAGGAGCCATGGCGGGGTTGGCCATTGGGATTACAGGGGTTATGTATGTCGTGATTAGTCCGATTGTTGCACAAATTATACTAAAATAAAACACTACGATTGAAATGCAACCGCAGTGTTTTTTGATGGGCTAATCTACATATAAACTTGATTGGTTGTTCAGCCAACTGTAGAGCAATCCAATGCAAATTCCTCCGCCGATATAATTTCCTAAACCTGAGAAGAGGAAATTGCTCAACACGCTCATCACCGTCATCCCCTCAACAGCTCCGCCATTTGCAAAGAAAGCAAGAGAAAAGGTTGAGAAGTTGGCGATAACGTGTTCATAGCCGAGAAAGGCAAAAATGAAGATGATGAAAATCAGAGAAATCATGCGTCCGGCATCATCTTTTATCCGTAAAAAGCTGAAGACACCGATATTGACAACGATATTGGCAAAAATCCCTTCGATAAATTGAGTTGCGGGTGCCTTGCCTAATTTTGTCACAGTTGCTTCGAATAAATAACTGTGTGCATCGATATGCTGATAGGGTAGGGTGAGAGAGATAAGATAGCAGACGAGGACTGCACCGATAAAGTTAAAGAAGATACAGGTTGCCAGCATCTTGATAGCTGTTTTGGTTGGAATTATTTTTCGATGAATGGCAACTGTCATGTACATCATATTGGAGGTTCCCAATTCTGCATTCATATATAAAATCATGAGTAGCCCCCAACCAAACATCAATCCATAACTAAACTTCCCGAGTCCTTCTGCGACATGGTTGAGTTTGTCTGCTGTATAAAGAGAAATGACAATCCCCAATCCTAAATAAAGGCTGGCTAACATCGATCGAACAGCGTAGGCAGAAAAGCTGTGTTCAAACAAATCTGCTTTTTTCTTGATACTCTTTTCAAGTGTATACATTAATGTCTCTGGGTTAGCTCCCATCCTAATCTCCTTACTGAATCTACTACTTTTTCGAGTAAACGTTTTCTTTTTGCTTAATAGCTTTACTTTGTTTATTATACTTGATAAAATGGTTGATGTCCAAAAAAAATTCAACATTTGAAAGGAAATTAGGAAAAATATGGATGTAACATGGACAGTGAAATATATCACTGAATTCTTAGCAACAGCTTTGCTGATTATCCTCGGTAACGGTACCGTTGCAAACGTTGACCTTAAAGGTACTAAAGGAAACAACTCTGGTTGGATTCTGATTGCAATCGGTTATGGTTTGGCAGTTATGATGCCGGCTCTTATGTTTGGTAATGTATCTGGTAACCACATTAACCCAGCCTTCACACTTGGTTTGGCTGTTTCAGGTCTCTTCCCTTGGGCACATGTTGCTCAGTACATTATTGCTCAGTTTTTGGGAGCAATGTTTGGTCAGTTGGTAGTCGTAGCGGTTTATAAACCTTACTTCATGAAAACTGAAAATCCAAATCATATCCTCGGTTCATTCTCTACTATCAGTGCACTTGATAACGGTACACAAGAAAGCCGCAAAGCAGCGACTATCAACGGTTTCTTGAATGAGTTCGTTGGTTCATTTGTATTGTTCTTCGGTGCCCTTGCTTTGACAAAGAACTTCTTTGGTGCAGAGCTTGTTGGTAAAGCTATTGAACAAGGTTATGACAAAACAGTTGCTGAGACAATGGCTGCTCCGTTTACAGCAGGTTCAATTGCTGTCGCTCACATTGGCATTGGTTTCCTTGTTATGGCACTTGTTGCCGCAGTCGGTGGTCCAACAGGTCCAGGTCTGAACCCAGCGCGTGACCTCGGTCCACGTATCGTTCACCATCTCTTGCCAAAATCAGTCCTAGGTGAGAACAAATCGGATTCTAAATGGTGGTATGCTTGGGTTGGAGTATGTGCACCAATCATCGCATCCATTCTTGCGATTGCTTTGTTTAAATACCTGTACTTATAATATATAGAATAAACTCGATATGAGAACGGCTTTAAAAAAGTAGATGTTATCTAAATTTTTAGCTTGATTACTATCGGGTTTTTCTTTTTTGTAATGGGAGTGATAATGAAATACTTGAAATTTAAAATAGAATGTTACTAGCTGTTTCTTTCTAGTAACATTCTATTTTGTTTATCCTGTGATTGTTTCTGACGTTTTTTTGGATGTCGCTGCAGTAATTGGAATAGAAACCAGAGCAATAAGGAGGATGGCGCAGCCGATATACCAGTAAGGCTTGTCCAGTGTCGTAGAACGTCCTGAGAGGTTGATAATACCGCGTAGGAGGAAGCCGGCAGTAATCACGGCGACACCAGAATTCCAGAGGTTGAAACTGATACGGGAGAGGTTTTTCTTTAGAGCCATCATTCCTAGGACAATCGCTCCGCCAATCAAGGTTACGTAGAACATGTAGTGCATATAGAAGGAGACTTCTCCGTAGCTAAAACTCTCGTAAATACGACTGAAGATGAAAAGAAAAGCTGAGAGTGCAAAATAGGTGAGAAAAGTGCGCATTGCGCGTGTTGAATTTGAATTAGTAACCGATGTAGACAATATCGCTCACCGCCCTTTCTGAAATAGTATTTCCGTTAGTTGTTGGTTTGTTAATAATTTGTCCATTGAAGTAGAGAGTTGACGAACCGCCACCGTCCAGGTTATAGGCAGTCGTAGCTCCATACTGCTTCATGACCTCAGCTAATTGATAGAGGGATAGGCCTTCGCTTTCGGATGTACGTCCGTCTGCAACAACGATGATGTAGTGGTTTTCATCGATGATACCAATGGCAGAGCGAGGATTTGAAGACATAGCTTGTCCGACTTCTGTCGAGGTATCAACAACGATTTCACCATTTTCTACTAGTGCTGGACCAAAGGCGAGAAGGTTGACAACGCCCTTATCAATCAATTCTTGGGCACTAATCTCATTCTCGTAAATGATTTCAAATGATCCGTCAGCGTAAATGGCCAAATCTCCATAGGACGCGTTATCGCGAACTGTGTCACGGTAGAGAACGCCGTTCTTAATAACATAACCAGTTGAGTTAGCGCCGTAATAGTCGCCGTTGACAGCCAAGATAGCATTGTTGGCGGCAGCTGTTTCGGATGTTTTGGCGGTCACGTTGGTACCGTAAGTATTTTGTGCCAAGGCTGTCTTTAAGTATTCGGCTGAGCTAATTTGAATATCGGCGACATAAACAGTTGTATTGTTGGTTGTAATGGTTTCAAGGGTAATTTGAATATTGTCATCTGAATAGGAAGTATCCGTAGTTGTTACATTTGTTGCAGTCGTTGCAGCACTGCTGCTAGATGTAGTATTGGTAGCTGTAGTAGCTGATGCGACAGTTGTAATCGCCTCGGAGATGACGAATGTTTTGAGCATAGAGTAGGTGAAGCCGCTGGTCAATAGTATTCCGAAGAGGCTGGCGTATACAAATGGTTTTTTAATAAGTTTCATGTGACAATGTGTTCCTTTCGCGAAAAATAAGTTTATTTTGGACAATCCAAGATACAAAGAATAGGAGAATACCCACGATGATTTTCACTAGATATAGATTAATTCCTAAGACTTGATTAAAGATATAAAGCAAGGCTGTATCGCAAAGGAAAAGTGCGATAACAAGGGCGAAGTAGCCTATTCCTGTCTTGCTGATGCTATCTGTATTATTGAAAACTAGCTTCTTATTGAGTGAAAAGTTGCAGACGGAACTAGTGACGCGAGCAACGGTATTAGCGACCAGCAAGCGCAGGCCAGTTGGGACGGCTGTCATTACAAACAAAGCCAGCGCGTACACAGCATAATCAATAAGAAATCCACTGAATGATGCTAATGCAAATTTAAAGAGATTTTTATAAATCATAAGTCCATCTCGGATTGGACGGAAGTGCGAACTAGCATTGTCGTCGATGTAGATTGTTTCGATTGGAATTTCTGTAATCTCATATTTCTTGCTTACATGTGTCAGCATATTCATTTCATATTCGTAACGATTGCCTTCAATCTTTAACATGAAAGGAATAAGGTCTGTATGGAAAGCTCGAAGTCCTGTTTGGGTATCGCTGATTTTCACACCTGTTTGTAAGTGGAAGAGTACCCGAGTTAGCTTGTTTCCAAAACGGCTGCGGAGAGGGATATCGTTTGTAAATTGACGAACCCCTAAGATAAGCCGGTTGGGTAAGCGCATAGCAGCATGAGCTACTCGGTCGATATCGATTACCGCATGTTGTCCATCTGCATCAGCTGTGACAATAACTGCATCCTTTTGTAAGGATTGAATATATTGGAAGGCTGTTCGGAGAGCTTGCCCTTTTCCTTTATTGACATCGTGATGAAGAACAATTGCGTAGGTCTTAGTGATTTCAAGAATATTTTTGGATTCGCCTGTACTACCGTCATCTACAACGATGACCTGGCAATTTAGCCTATTTTTTATTGCTTCTAAAAGTTGAATTAATTTTTCATCTGGCTGGTAGGCCGGTATCACTACATAATACATATCATAAACCTCGTATGTTTTTCTTGATGAGTCTACTATACGGAACTTTTCTAAAACCAAGCTAAAACCAGATAGGGATTGAGATTAGCTTAAGTTTGTTTTAAGATATTTTTTGGAAATGTTTAAGATTCCGAACAAATGTAGGAATTTTCAGAAAATTTCTTGACATTCTATCTCCTTGTGTTATTATAGTAGATAACACATTTGCAGAGAGGAGGAATGTTCGTGCAAGAAATCCAACTAGACCAACCACGTTCGGGGTCTTATCTTATTTTAGACACCTTGCATCAACTAGGGGTTGACCTTGTTTTTGGTTATCCTGGTGGGGCAGTTTTGCCATTGTATGATGCCGTTTATCAATATGAGGGCATTCAGCATATTTTGGCTCGACATGAGCAAGGAGCAGTACACGAGGCAGAAGGTTACGCAAAATCATCAGGAAAGGTGGGCGTAGCCATTGTAACATCTGGTCCAGGGGCAACTAATGCCATTACAGGAATTGCGGATGCTATGGGTGATAGTGTGCCACTGTTAGTTTTCACAGGGCAAGTGGCGACACGGGGGATTGGTAAGGATGCCTTTCAAGAGGCAGACGTTATAGGTATGACCATGCCGATTACCAAATACAATTACCAAATTCGAGATACGGCGGATATTCCTCGTGTTATTACGGAGGCCTTACATATTGCGACCACAGGTCGTCCAGGTCCCGTTGTCATAGATGTTCCGAAAGACATTCAAGAAACAATAGTAGATGCTTATTACGATCCAGCAGTTCATCTACCGAGTTATCAACCGACAGTAGAACCGAATGGTTTGCAGGTTAAAAAGATTTTACAACAACTTAGTGTCGCTAAAAAACCAGTTATTTTAGCAGGTGGTGGGGTCAACTATGCTGATGCAAATAAAGAACTACTCGCCTTTGCAGAACGGTACAGTATTCCAGTTGTTTCGACCTTGCTTGGTTTAGGGGCTATGCCGATTGAACATGACTTAGCACTAGGAATGGGTGGCATGCATGGTTCTTACGCTGCAAATATGGCCATGAATGATGCGGACTATATTATCAATATTGGTGCTCGTTTTGATGACCGATTGACAGGAAATCCAACGACTTATGCACCGCATGCAACAGTTGCTCACATTGATATTGATCCTGCAGAGATTGGGAAAGTAGTCAAAACAGCTATTCCAGTTGTAGGTGATGCGAGAGCAACTCTTCAAACTTTGCTCAAATTAGAAGCGGTTGAAACAAACTACGCAGGTTGGACTGAACAGGTTTTAGAAAACAAACGTCGAGCGCCATTTGGATATGAAAATGATGCCGAGTTTATCAAACCACAACAAGCTATTGAGTTGGTCGGTCAACTGACCAATGGCGATGCTATTGTCGTGACGGATGTTGGTCAACACCAGATGTGGACTGCCCAGTTCTATCCATACAAGCATGCACGCCAGTTGGTGACATCAGGTGGTATGGGAACCATGGGATTTGGTATTCCAGCGGCCATCGGTGCAAAATTGGCTAATCCGGATAAAGAAGTGGTCGTTTTTGTTGGTGACGGTGGCTTCCAGATGACCAATCAGGAGTTGGCTATTCTCAATGGTTATGGTGTGCCGATTAAGGTAATCTTGATTAACAACCATTCACTTGGGATGGTTCGTCAGTGGCAGGAATCCTTCTATGAAAAACGCCGTAGTCAGTCAGTATTTGATGCAGAACCAAACTTCCAGCTTCTAGCGGAAGCCTATGGTATTGCTCACTATAGCTTTGATAATCCAGCGACCCTTTCTGAAGATATGAAAGTGATTTTGCAAGATAAGCCAATGTTGATTGAGGTTCACATTTCAAGAACCGAACACGTTCAACCAATGGTGCCGGCTGGTAAGAGCAATGCAGAAATGTTGGGGGTGAAGTTCAATGCGTAGAATGTTGACAGCAAAATTACGAGATTCTTCAGGGGTTCTCAACCGTTTTACAGGGGTTCTTTCTCGTCGCCAGATAAACATTGAGTCCATATCTGTTGGTCCAACTGAAGTTGACGGCATCTCTCGTGTAACGGTTATCATTGATGTTATCAATCAAGATGAACTTGAACAAATTATTAAGCAACTCAACCGCTTGATTGATGTGGTTCGGGTTCGAGATTTGACAGACATTCCTCACTTGGAAAGAGAAGTTATTTTGGTGAAGATTGTAGCTCCGCCAACAAAACGTGCAGAGATTCTAGCGATTATTCAACCTTTCCGAGCTAGTGTCGTTGACGTAGCTCCTCATTCTATCACTATTCAGATGACTGGTGATGGTGACAAAATTGATGCTCTTTTACGCGTGATTCAACCTTATGGAATCAAGAATATCGCAAGAACAGGAGCGACTGGTTTTAGTAGAGATTAATCTCTCAATTTAGATAGAAAAATAAAAATAGAAAAGAGAAAATTCATGGCAGTAAAAATGGAATATGAAAACGATGTAAAAGTAGCAGCACTTGATGGCAAAAAAATTGCTGTTATCGGTTACGGTTCACAAGGTCACGCTCATGCACAAAACTTGCGTGATTCAGGTCAAGATGTGATTATCGGTGTTCGTGCTGGTAAATCATTTGATAAGGCAAAAGAAGATGGTTTTGAGACTTTTGAAGTTGCGGAAGCTGTTAAACAAGCAGATGTTGTTATGATTTTGGCACCAGATGAAATCCAAGCTGATATTTATGAAAATGAAGTAGCTCCTAACCTTAAAGATGGTGCAGCTCTTGGTTTTGCACATGGTTTCAACATCCACTTTGGTTACATCAAAGCGCCAGAAAGCGTTGATGTTTTCATGTGTGCCCCTAAAGGACCAGGTCACTTGGTGCGTCGTACTTACACTGAAGGATTTGGCGTACCAGCACTTTATGCCGTTTACCAAGATGCAACTGGCAATGCCAAAGACATTGCAATGTCATGGGCTAAAGGTGTAGGGTCTGCTCGTGTAGGTCTTATGGAAACAACGTTTAAAGAAGAGACCGAAGAAGATCTTTTCGGTGAACAAGCTGTTCTTTGTGGTGGCTTAACTGCCCTTATTCAAGCAGGTTTTGAAGTGCTAACAGAAGCAGGTTACGCTCCAGAATTGGCTTACTTTGAAGTTCTTCACGAAATGAAATTGATTGTTGACCTTTGCTACGAAGGTGGTTTCAAGAAAATGCGTCAATCTATCTCAAACACAGCAGAATTTGGTGACTATGTTGCTGGTCCACGTGTAATCACTGAGCAAGTGAAAGAAAACATGAAAGGTGTACTTGCTGATATCCAATCTGGTAAATTTGCAGATGATTTCGTAACAGACTACAAAAATGGTCGTCCGAAATTAACTGCTTACCGTGAAGCAGCTGCTAACCTTGAAATTGAAAAAGTTGGTGCAGAACTTCGTAAAGCAATGCCGTTCGTTGGACAAAACGATGACGACTCATTCAAGATTTATAACTAGAATAGCCTACGGATAGGCTATTCTAGCCCTCGCCCAAAAATTCGAAAGCGAGGCGGTTGAGAGGGGACTATTTTAACCCGAGCTTGACAATACAAAAGCGAGGCAGTTGAGGTGGACTGTTTTAGCCCTCGCTTAAAAACTATGAAGCGAGGCGTGCCTACGGATAGGCTAATAGAAGCTTGTCGGAAGACAAGCTTTATCGCCGCGGTAGTTCCCCAAACTGCTGGGGGCTTCGCCTAGAAACTGTAAATGAGGGAAGTACAGCGACTCTTTTACCGTGAGTTTGAAAACTAGAGAGCACAGATAAGTAGCCACTCCTGAAATAAGGAGAGAGATTAAGCTCAAGGATGAATTCAATCAAGCTTGTCTCTTATCAAATTCAATCTTTAAAGTTTTTATAGAACAGTCGTTATAGTTTGGGTGATACTGGGAGCCCTTAAATTCAAAATAGAGAAGTAAAGAGCTGGTAAGTCAGCTCTTTTCACGATTTTTAAAAGGTCGGTAAATAACTAGCTAAAATGATGAATGAAATTGTATAATTGCTAGGATTTTCTGGGATTAATTGATATAATATACATAGAAAGTGGAAAAAGAGGAATTATGATTTCAGCACGGAATATCGAACAAGCTTATTCAGTTTTAAAAGATGTAGTAGTCCGCACACCTTTGGATTACAGTCGCTATTTATCAGAAAAATATGGGGCAACCATTTACCTAAAAAGAGAGAATGAGCAACGAGTTCGTTCCTTTAAAATACGTGGAGCTTATTATGCGATTTCACAACTGACAGATGAGGAAAAATCGCGAGGTGTAGTTTGTGCTTCGGCGGGAAACCATGCTCAAGGTGTCGCCTATACTTGTCAAGAAATGCAACTTCCTGCTACTATTTTTATGCCTATCACAACACCACAGCAGAAAATTGGACAGGTCAAATTTTTTGGTGGTGACTATGTAGATATTCGTCTCGTGGGCGATACATTTGATGAATCTGCCAAAGCGGCTCAAGATTATACTCAGGAAAGTGGAAAAACGTTTATTGACCCATTTGATGACGAAAATGTGCAGGCAGGTCAAGGAACAGTTGCCTATGAAATATTAGAGGAAGCAGAAGAACAAACTGTCAGTTTTGATCAGATTCTTGTTCCTGTAGGTGGTGGCGGTTTGGTAGCTGGCGTCTCAGCCTATCTAAAAGAACATGCGCCTGAGATTAAGATAGTTGGAGTTGAGGCAAATGGAGCTCGTTCAATGAAGGCTGCATTTGATAAGGGACGTCCAGTAAAATTGGATCAAATTGATAAGTTTGCTGATGGTATTGCGGTTCAGAAAGTTGGGAAGTCGACTTATGAAGTTGCTCGTAAACATGTCGATAGTTTGGTTGGAGTAGACGAAGGTTGGATTTCTGGTACAATATTAGATCTCTATTCTAAGTTAGGTATTGTTGCAGAGCCGGCAGGTGCAGCAACAATTGCAGCACTTGAAGTAATCAAAGATCAAATAAAGGGACAAACGATTTGTTGTATCATTTCAGGAGGTAACAATGATATTAACAGGATGCCGGAAATGGAAGAACGTGCACTTATCTATGAAGGAATTAAACACTATTTTGTTGTGAATTTTCCGCAACGACCAGGTGCTCTTCGTGAATTTGTAAATGACATTCTTGGGCCGAATGATGACATCACCCGCTTTGAATACATCAAACGTGCCAACAAGGGAACAGGTCCGGTTTTGATTGGAGTTGCCTTAGGTAATAAAATGGATTATGCTCATTTTATCGCTCGTTTGGAAGAGTTTGATCCCCAGTACATTAATTTACATGAAAACGACTCTCTTTATAAAATGCTAGTTTAGGAGGATGCAATGACAACTGTTTCAGTTCTTTTTATTCTTTCACTGTTTTTCTTTGTCTTGCTTGCGTTTGTTTTGCTTGTTTCAGGGCTCTATGTGGTCAAGCAGCAGACAGTTGCTATTATTGAACGTTTTGGGAAATACCAAAAGACGTCTACCTCGGGGATTAACTTTAAAATCCCATTTGGAGTAGATGTGATTGCGGCTCGTATCCAATTGCGGATGTTGCAGAGCGAAATTGTGGTAGAAACCAAGACTCAGGACAACGTCTTTGTAACGATGAATGTTGCAACCCAGTATCGGGTCAATGAAAACAACGTAACAGATGCTTACTACAAATTGATGCAACCAGAAGCCCAAATCAAATCGTACATTGAAGATGCTTTGCGCTCTTCTGTACCAAAACTGACGCTGGATGAATTATTCGAGAAAAAAGATGAGATTGCCCTTGAAGTTCAAAAACAGGTAGCAGAAGAAATGTCTACTTATGGCTATGTCATCGTTAAGACTTTGATAACTAAGGTAGAGCCAGATGCTGAGGTTAAACAATCCATGAATGAAATTAACGCAGCACAACGGAAACGGGTCGCAGCTCAAGAATTAGCAGAAGCCGATAAAATAAAAATCGTTACAGCAGCCGAGGCCGAGGCGGAGAAAGATCGTCTTCATGGTGTGGGTATTGCGCAGCAACGAAAAGCTATTGTGGATGGTTTAGCAGAGTCCATTAAAGAACTAAAGGAATCGAATGTGAGTTTGTCGGAAGAACAGATTATGTCTATTCTTTTGACCAACCAGTATTTGGATACACTCAATAATTTTGCACAAGGAGGTAACCAAACAATTTTCCTTCCCGCAAGTCCGGAAGGAGTCGAAGACATTAGAACGCAACTCTTGTCGGCTTTGAAAGCGAATACGTGAGTAAAAACCGAACATTTTGCTTGACAAACTAAGGGGACTTGTACTATACTAAATTGCATGAATAAAAAGAAAGGGGTTTCTCATGACAAGTTACGAAAAAGTTGCAGCAGTGGTTGGCTGGGTACGCGATAAAAAAATTACTGGGTATCGTATTAGCAAGGAGACGAATGCTCGTGAAATGTCAGTGATTGCGCTTGCTCAAGGTCGTGCCAAGATTGATAATATTTCATTCGCGACAGCGCTAGGTTTGATTGACTTTTACGATAAAAACCATAAAAAATTCGAAGATTAATGTGTGACCGTTTGGTCATGGGAAAGATAGGTACTTGAGGTGCTTATCTTTTTTTGTGTCATTATTGCTATACTTGACTAACTAGATATGAAGGTTCTATTTGCTTCAGGATGTGTTGACTAAAAAACAAAAAACACTGACCAAGTCAGTGTCAGAGTTATCCAAGGAAGCGCTGAAGGAATTCACGAGTCCGTGCTTCTTGTGGATTTTCAAAAATTTGTTGAGGGCTGCCTTCTTCAGCGATGACCCCTTTATCCATGAAGATAACACGGTCAGACACATCGCGAGCGAATTCCATCTCATGTGTTACGATGATCATGGTCAGACCAGATTTCGCTAAGTCCTGCATAGTTTTGAGAACTTCTCCAACCATTTCGGGATCTAGAGCAGAAGTCGGTTCGTCGAAGAGGATAACCTCTGGATCAACAGATAGGGCACGCGCAATAGCTACCCGTTGCTTCTGTCCACCGGACAGTTGGCTTGGTTTGGCTTTCCAGTATTGTTCCGTCATACCAACGCGGTTGAGATTCTCTTTTGCAATTTTCTCAGCCTCAGCTCGATCACGTTTGAGTACAGTAGTTTGTGCGACAATGGCATTTTCCAAGACGTTGAGGTTGTTAAAAAGGTTGAAGGATTGGAAAACCATACCGAGTTTTTCGCGATAGGTGGTTAAATTATATCCTTTAGCTAAGACATCTTGACCATGGTAGAAGATTTGTCCTTCGGTCGGTGTTTCTAAAAGGTTAATTGAGCGGAGGAAAGTAGATTTTCCAGACCCTGAAGAACCAATGATGGAGATTACTTCTCCTTTTTTTACTGTTACAGAGATGTCTTTGAGGACTTGGTTTTGTCCATACGATTTCTTTAGATTTTTAATTTCAAGAATTACATTATTAGTCATGTGGCACCTCGATTTGCATTTGGTTGGCACCTGTTGTGTAACTGTCGGTATCAAAACGTTTTTCGACAATACGTAGGATGCGTGTTACTGTAAAGGTCAAGATAAAGTAGATCAAAGCAATGACTGTGAAAGTTTGGAAGTATTGATAGGTTTGAGTTGCTACGGTGTTTCCTGAGAAGTAGAGTTCTACCACGGATATAACGTTCAAAACAGATGTATCTTTTATATTGATAACAAACTCATTACCAGTTGCTGGAAGAATATTACGGATGACCTGTGGTAGTACAATCTTACGCATAGTCTGATTATGGGTAAAACCAAGAGCAGTAGCAGCTTCAAATTGTCCCTTATCAACGGCAAAAATACCACCGCGAACAATCTCGCTCATATAGGCACCTGTGTTAATGGAAACGATAAAGATTGCGGCAAGGGTACGGTCAAGGTTAAGACCGAATGCTTGAGCGGTACCATAGTAGATGACCATAGATTGTACAATCATAGGAGTACCACGAAAGACTTCGATATAGACATTGATTAGTCCGGCTAAGAATTTTTGACCGAAAGCTAGTGCCTTGTTCGTAGCCTTTGGAGCTGTACGGAAGACACCGATAAGAAGACCGATTAGTGTACCGATAATCGTTCCCAAAATAGAAATGAGCAAGGTCATGCCTGTTCCGCGAAGTAGCTGTTGCCAGTTGTTAACGATGATGTTCCATACTTGAGCAAAGAAACTAGGTGTTTCACCTTCACTGGCTTCTTCAACAGGTTGGTTTTCAATCATGTTATCCATAAGGGCGATTTGATCTTCTTCAGAAATGGTTGCTAGGACTTCATTAACCTGTGTAATACGAGTATCGTCTTTTCGCATGCCGACTGCAATAGTCACATCTTCAGCATTTGTTTCAAAGTTGTCCGTTAATTCCACCATTTTAAAGGCGGAGTTAGCAGCTTCGGCTGTGCGACCTTCTGGACGTTCAGAAACGTAGGCATCAATGACGCCAGCTTCAAGGGCTTGACGGATTTGAGAAAAATCTCCCATGGCAGTTTGCTTATCAGCTCCCTCGATTTGATCAATCAGGTCGTAGAGATAAACACCTTGTTGGGCTGTGATTTTTGCCCCTGCAAAGTCAGCTAGACTGGTGGCAGTTGCATATTCGCTGTCTGAACGGACGACCAAGGTTGGAATGGATGTGTAGTAACTATCGGAGAAGGTGATTTCTTTTTTACGTTCTTCTGTTGGACTCATCCCGGCAATAATCATATCAATTTTACCGGAAGTGAGGGCAGGCACCAGGCCTTCCCATTTGGTTTTGACAACTAAGACTTCTTTGCCCATGCTAGACGCAATTTTTTTAGCAATTTGGACATCATAACCATTAGCGTACTGGTTAGTGCCCTCTATTGGGACGGCTCCGTTGCTGTCATCATCTTGAGTCCAGTTGAAAGGGGCGTAGGCGGCCTCCATACCGACCCGTAAGTACTCATCTGCTTGAACACTCGTTGTCACTACAAAGAGACTGAACAAGGTCAGCAGGAATGTGATCCATTTTATTTTCATAATAGCTCCTTCTTAAAGTATTTGTCTATTTTACAAAAAATTCTGACAAATTGCAATTCTGTTGAATAAAAAATTGTAAATACGTATGTTTATGATATAATGAAGAGAGGAAGAATGGAGAAAGTTATGTTTGTTGAGTTAATAAAAGCTATTTTTTTTGGAATTGTTGAGGGGATTACGGAATGGTTACCTATTTCTTCGACAGGTCATTTGATTTTAGTTCAGGAGTTTGTTCAATTTAAGGATGTCAGCTCGGACTTTACTTCCATGTTTAATGTTGTAATTCAGCTTGGTGCTATTTTGGCAGTAATGGTTATCTATTTTGAACGTCTGAACCCTTTTCAGAAAGGAAAGACGGCGCGAGAAGTTCAGTTGACCTGGCAACTTTGGGCTAAGGTCGTAATTGCGGCTCTTCCAGCAGCAATCTTAGGGCTTCTCTTTGATGACTGGTTGGACAAGTATTTCTATAACTTTGTCGTAGTGGCCCTTATGTTGATTGTGTATGGTGTTGCTTTTATCTGGGTGGAACGACGGAATCAGACAGTGGCGCCGCAGGTGACAAATTTAGCGAAGTTACCCTACAAGATGGCTCTTTTTGTCGGTTTATTTCAAGTTTTGGCCTTGATTCCAGGTACGAGTAGGTCTGGTGCGACCATTTTAGGTGGGATTTTATTAGGGACTAGTCGACAGGTAGCAACGGAATTTACCTTCTTTTTGGGAATTCCCATTATGTTCGGAGCTAGCTTGCTCAAGGTTGTTAAATTGTTGGTTAGCGGTATTTCCGTGACAGGAGGGCAATGGTTCTTATTGTTGGTATCTATGGTGACTGCTTTTGGAGTATCCTTGCTAGCCATCCGTTTTTTGACAGACTATGTGAAAAAACACGATTTTACCATTTTTGGGAAGTATCGAATCGGTTTAGGAACGCTTCTCTTGATTTACTATTTGATCTCGTTGATATTTTAAAAAGTAGGGGTGACCTGCTTTTCTTTTGTAAAAAGCTACTCTTTCTTGTATAATGAAGAAGATAGAATGTATGAGGTTAACCTATGAAAATGAAACAAATCAGTGATTCAACGTTGAAAATCACCATTAAGATTGAAGACTTGGAAGAAAGAGGAATGGAAATTGCAGATTTTCTAATTCCGCAGGAAAAAACAGAGGAATTCTTCTACACTGTACTAGATGAATTGGATTTGCCTCATCATTTCCGTGAAAGTGGCATGTTGAGTTTTCGAGTAACACCGAAACCTGATAAAATAGATATATTTGTAACGAAATCA
Organism: Streptococcus sp. NSSLK0004; assembly: GCF_059039125.1. NCBI lineage: Bacteria > Bacillati > Bacillota > Bacilli > Lactobacillales > Streptococcaceae > Streptococcus > Streptococcus sp. NSSLK0004. The sequence goes on from NZ_CM180142.1 coordinate 299,733, forward strand.
GATATTGATAAGAATATTGACTTTAATGATTTTGCAGATTTTGCAGATTTGGAAGAACTTTCTCAGATGACCCCAGATGAGTTTTTAAAGACACTGGAGCAGTCTGTTCGAGAAAAAAGTGTGGGAGATGAGAAGGCGGTTCAACATCTGGAAAAAGCAGAAGCATTAGAAAAGGAAGAGGAGAGTCATCCTTATATTTATTATATCCTAGTCTTTAAACGCTTGGAAGAGATTGTCGAGTTTGTACAAACTCTGAATTTTTCTATCGAAGAATCAGAACTATATAAGATGGAAGGACAATATTATCTAACAGTTCTTATTAATGTTGAAAACCAAAGTAATCGTTATCCAGATTATGTATTAGCGCGTATGTTGGAATACACAGAAGATACGACTTTAACGCGATCAGTTTTGTTAGAACATGGTCATCTCCTCTTGCCTACAGGAGCGATAGAAGCGCTAGGGAAGGTTGAGCTACTATGATACCATTTGCGCTTCAGTATCTGATAATTGTGATTTTGACAATTATCATTTCGTTGATTGCGACCCCTTTGGTACGACTATTATCTTTCAAGATTGGTGCTGTAGATAACCCCAACGCTAGACGAATCAATAAAGTACCGATGCCCTCGGCTGGGGGACTGGCTGTTTTCTTTGCTTTTTCACTTTCGACCCTGTGTTTTTTACCGAGTATTGTTCGTCATGTTGATTTTAATGGAACGTATTTCGAATATGTTTTACCAATTGTATTGGCTGCGTCTATTATTGTGGGAACAGGTTTAGTTGATGATGTTAAGGAATTATCAGCCTTGCCCAAGCTATTAGGTATTATGCTTGCAGCGGCGATTATTTGGTTTTTTACAGATTTTCGTTTTGATGATTTTAAGATTCCTTTTGGTGGACCATTCATTGAATTTCCAGAGTGGTTATCTCTTTTCTTGACAGTTCTATGGATTGTAGCAATTACCAATGCTGTTAATCTGATTGATGGATTAGATGGTCTGGTCTCTGGTGTATCAATTATTTCCCTTTCCACTATGGGGATTGTGTCTTATTTCTTCCTCTATGATACGAATATTTATCTGGTGTTGACTGTGTTTATTTTGGTAGCAGCGATACTAGGTTTTCTTCCCTACAATTATCATCCTGCAGTCATTTATTTAGGGGATACGGGAGCACTCTTTATTGGATTTATGATTGGTGTATTGTCTTTGCAAGGTTTAAAGAATGCGACTGCTGTTGCGGTCATTACGCCTGTAATTATCTTAGGGGTGCCGATTACAGATACGGTTGTTGCGATGATTCGACGAACCTTATCTGGACAGAAAATTTATGAAGCGGATAAAATGCACCTTCATCATAGGCTCTTGTCTCTTGGGCTTAGCCATAGGGGCACGGTTTTGGTGATTTATGCAATCTCCTTTGTCTTTTCACTAATTTCCCTTTTGCTTAACGTATCTAGTCGTTTAGGTGGTGTACTATTGCTCATTGCCTTGGTGTTAGGGGTCTTAATTTTGAGTGAATTAGTCGGTATTTTTGGAGAAAATCGTACGCCGCTTCTTAATTTATTACGCCTATTGGGCAATAAATCTTATCGGCAGGAATGGCTAGCAGATTATAAAGAAAAGCAGCGTTTGAGAAAACGTGACGGAAAGCCAAAATAAGAATCTTTCTAAACAAGATGGGAGCCTATCAGGCTCTTTTTTGATATAATGTTAAGGATAATAAGTAAAGGAGACCGACATGTCAGTATTAGAAATCAAAGACCTTCATGTTGAAATCGAAGGTAAGGAAATTTTAAAAGGTGTCAATTTGACACTGAAAACAGGTGAAATTGCAGCCATCATGGGACCTAACGGTACAGGAAAATCAACCCTTTCAGCAGCCATCATGGGCAATCCAAGTTATGAAGTGACCCAAGGGGAAGTTCTTTTTGACGGTGTCAATATCTTGGAATTGGAAGTCGATGAGCGTGCCCGTATGGGACTCTTCTTGGCTATGCAGTACCCGTCAGAAATCCCAGGCATTACCAACGCAGAATTTCTTCGTGCCGCTATGAATGCTGGTAAGGAAGACGAAGGCAAGATTTCTGTCCGTGATTTCATCACCAAGTTGGATGAAAAAATGGAACTCCTCAACATGAAAGAGGAAATGGCAGAACGTTACCTCAACGAAGGATTCTCAGGTGGTGAGAAAAAACGCAATGAGATTCTGCAATTACTCATGTTGGAACCAACTTTTGCCCTTCTTGATGAGATTGACTCAGGTTTGGATATCGATGCGCTTAAAGTCGTGTCAAAAGGAATCAATGCTATGCGTGGTGAAGGCTTCGGTGCCATGATTATCACCCACTACCAACGCTTGCTCAACTATATCACACCTGACGTTGTCCATGTCATGATGGAAGGCCGTGTCGTGCTTTCAGGCGGACCAGAATTGGCGCAACGCTTGGAAAAAGAAGGATATGTCCAAGTTGCAGCTGAGCTTGGCATCGACTACAAAGAAGATGACATTTAAGTCTTTGGAGGAAGCTATGACCAAAGAAAGAATTCAAGAATTTTCAGCCTTGCAGGCAGAACCAACTTGGTTGACAGACCTGCGTCTTCAGGCTTTTGACAAAATAGCAGAGCTGGACTTGCCAGTTATTGAGCGGGTCAAGTTTCACCGCTGGAATTTAGGTGACGGAAGTCTAGCCACAAATGATGAAATCGGGGCTGTTCCAGATTTTACAGCTATCGGTGACAATCCTATGTTGGTCCAAGTTGGCAGTCAAACTGTTTTGGAGCAACTACCAGTAGAACTTGTGGATAAGGGCGTTATTTTTACAGATTTTGCCTCAGCAATGGATGTGATTCCAGATGTGATTGAAAAATATCTTGGAAGCGCAGTTGCCTATGACGAACATAAACTAGTAGCCTACAACACTACTTACTTCAACGCAACAGCTGTTCTCTATGTACCTGATAATGTCGAAATTGAAGAGCCTGTTGAAGCACTTTTCTACCAAGACAGTACCAGTCCAGTTGCTTTTAACAAGCGTGTCCTGATTATCGCTGGAAAAAATGCCAAACTCAATTATTTAGAACGCTTTGAAAGTATCGGAGATGGAGCAGAAGCAACTTCAGCGAACATAGTCGTAGAAGTCATTGCCCTTGCGGGTAGTCAAATCAAGTTTGCGGCCATTGACCGCCTTGGTAAGCATTTGGATACCTACCTCAACCGTCGTGGCTATCTCGGAAACGATGCAACGATTGACTGGGCGATTGGTCTGCTCAACGAAGGAAATGTGGTTGCCGATTTGGACAGCGAATTGAAAGGAAACGGCAGTCATGCCAACCTCAAGGTTGTCGGACTATCATCGGGTCGTCAGGTCCAAGGTGTTGACACCCGCGTGACCAACTATGGTCATAACTCTGTCGGTCATATCCTGCAACATGGGGTTATCCTAGAAAGCGGAACCTTGACTTTTAACGGTATCGGACATATTGTTCGTGGTGCCAAAGGTGCGGATGCCCAGCAGGAAAGCCGTGTCCTCATGCTGTCTGACAAGGCTCGCTCCGATGCCAACCCAATTCTCCTTATCGATGAGAATGAAGTAACAGCTGGACACGCAGCCTCAATCGGTCAGGTGGATCCAGAAGACATGTACTACCTCATGAGTCGTGGTCTGGACCGAGCAACTGCTGAACGCTTGGTTGTTCGTGGTTTCCTTGGCGCAGTCATTACCGAAATTCCTGTCAAAGAAGTTCGTGACCAACTGATTGCCGTGATTGAAGAAAAACTAACAAAGAGATAAGATATGGATTTGGAACGCATTCGCAAGGATTTTTCAATCCTAGACCAAGTTGTTAACGATGAGCCGCTGGTCTATTTGGACAATGCGGCGACCACTCAAAAACCGCAGCAGGTGCTAGACGTGCTAGCGGATTATTACCAGAATGACAATGCCAATGTCCACCGTGGCGTTCACACTTTATCTGAGCGGGCAACGGCTCGCTACGAGGCGGCTCGGCAGAAAGTGGCAGATTTTATCCAGGCCAAGTCTAGTAAGGAAATTCTCTTTACCAGAGGAACGACCACCGGTCTTAACTGGGTAGCTCAGTTTGCAAAGGAAATTCTCCAGCCAGACCAGGAAGTGATCATCTCGGTTCAAGAGCACCACTCCAATATCATCCCGTGGCAGCAAGCCTGTCAGCACACAGGTGCCAAGCTCCGCTATGTGCCCCTAAAAGACGGCGAGCTAGACATGGACCACCTGCGGTCGCTACTGACTTCCAAAACCAAGTTCGTTTCCCTAGCCCACGTATCCAATGTCCTAGGCAGCGTGGCTCCTATTGGGGAAATAGCAGAGCTGGTGCATCAAGTCGGTGCCTACTTGGTGGTGGACGGAGCCCAGTCGGTTCCTCACATGGCCGTCAACGTGCAAGAATTAGACGTGGACTTCTATGCCTTTTCAGGTCATAAAATGTTAGGACCGACAGGAATTGGCGTTCTCTACGGCAAGGAAGAATTGCTCAATCTCATGTCGCCTGTTGAATTCGGCGGTGAGATGATTGACTTTGTCTATGAGCAGTCAGCTACTTGGAAAGAATTACCTTGGAAGTTTGAAGCGGGAACACCTAACATTGCAGGTGCGATTGGTCTGGGAGCGGCCATTGATTACCTGACGGAAATTGGCATGGACGCTATCCAGGCCCACGAGGCAGAGCTAGTCGACTATGTCTTTCCAAAATTGCAGGCTATTCCAGGCTTGACCATTTATGGCGGTCAGAATCTGTCCAAGCGGACGGGGGTTATTGCCTTTAACTTGGACGACTTACATCCGCACGATGTGGCAACCGCCTTGGACTATGAAGGGGTTGCTGTGCGGGCAGGTCACCATTGTGCCCAACCGCTTCTCAGATATTTGCAGGTGCCAGCTACAGTACGAGCAAGTTTTTACATCTATAATACCAAGGCTGACTGTGATAAGTTGGTTGACGCAATCATCAAGACAAAGGAGTTTTTCAATGGCCCTAACTAGATTAGATTCTCTTTATATGGCAGTTGTGTCTGAACACTCCAAGTCGCCTCGTCACCGCGGAAGCTTGGACGGAGTGGAAAAGTTAGAACTCCACAACCCAACCTGCGGCGATGTGATTGAACTATCAGTCAAGATTGAAAATGAAGTGATTACCGATATTGCTTTTGACGGAGTTGGGTGCACCATTTCAACCGCATCGGCTTCTATGATGACCGAGGCAGTACTTGGTAAAGAAATCAGTCAGATTCAAGAACTGGCAGAAATCTTCTCACAAATGGTCCAAGGACAAGAAGACGCACGCCAGAAGGAACTGGGAGATGCCTCCCTTCTAGCAGGCGTTGCCAAATTCCCCCAACGCATCAAGTGTGCCACACTCCCATGGAATGCCCTGAAGAAAGCACTGGAACGCAGTGACAGTGCTGAATGAAGGGGGACAGCGACATGAGCGATTTTGGTCGATAATACCAAAATCGGCGAGTTAGTAAGCCACTTAGCAAGGTTGATTAGAACCTTGCGTTACTTGGTTAGGAACTTTAGTTCCAACCAAGTTTAGTGTCTTGAAGAAAGCACTTGAACGTCGTGAAAGTGCTGAATGAGCATCAATATAGTCATTTAGTTTTTCTTTTATTACTTCGACGAGCGAGGAAACTTCGTTTCCTTATTTTCAACTTCAAACACTCCACTGGAGTATTTGAACTCGCTTTGCCGTACTCCAGTACTGTCTGCAGCTCGTTGCCTAGTACTAAAAGTAAACTAAAAGACTATAAATAAACAAATTGAAAATAACAGAGAAAGGATTGTTCAGTTTCTGATTGGAATTGAAATTGAACTCGCCCTAAAAGCTTTTGAAAAAAGATGAATCTCTTCGTGTGTTTGCACACGAAGTTGATTCCCTATTTTTCATTGGCTTTCTTAAGGGGCTTAGTATCTTATATTATGTCAGAAGAAAGAATTGAACCAACCCCGATTGATCTTGGGGAATACAAATTCGGTTTCCATGACGAGAACGTGGAACTGGTGGCCTCGACTGGTAAGGGATTAAGCGAAGAAGTGATTCGCGAAATGTCCCGTATCAAAGGCGAGCCTGAATGGATGTTGGAATTCCGTTTGAAATCCTATGAAACCTTCAATAAAATGCCTATGCAGACTTGGGGAGCTGACTTATCTGAACTGGATTTTGATGATATTGTTTACTATCAAAAACCGTCGGATAAGCCAGCACGTAGCTGGGATGATGTACCGGACAAAATTAAGGAAACCTTTGAACGCATAGGTATTCCAGAAGCTGAGCGTGCTTACTTAGCTGGTGCTTCTGCCCAGTATGAATCAGAAGTGGTTTACCACAACATGAAGGAAGAGTACGACAAGCACGGCATCATCTTTACCGATACCGATACGGCTCTTAAGGAACATCCAGAACTTTTCAAGAAATATTTTGGAAAATTAGTTCCACCGTCAGATAACAAATTGGCTGCCCTTAACTCAGCAGTTTGGTCTGGCGGTACCTTCATCTATGTACCAAAAGGTGTCAAGTTGGATATTCCATTGCAAACCTATTTCCGTATCAACAATGAAGGAACAGGCCAGTTTGAGCGTACCCTTATCATCGTAGATGAAGGAGCAAGTGTTCACTATGTAGAAGGCTGTACGGCTCCGACTTATTCAACAGCCAGCCTCCACGCAGCGATTGTAGAAATCATTGCCCACGAAGGTGCCTATATGCGTTATACGACCATTCAAAACTGGTCAGATAATGTTTATAACTTGGTAACCAAACGTGCCCGTGCTGAGAAAAATGCCACAGTAGAGTGGATTGACGGAAACCTTGGTGCTAAGACGACCATGAAATACCCTGCGGTTTATTTGGAAGGCGAAGGAGCCCGTGGAACCATGTTGTCCATTGCCTTTGCCAACAAAGGTCAGGTCCAAGATACCGGTGCCAAGATGATTCACAATGCACCGCGTACTTCATCCTCTATCGTATCCAAATCCATTGCTCGTGGCGGTGGAGAGGTTAATTACCGTGGACAAGTAACCTTTGCTAAGAACTCAGCCAAGTCTATCAGCCACATCGAGTGTGATACCATTATCATGGATGATATTTCTAAATCAGATACCATTCCGTTCAATGAAATTCACAACTCTCAAGTAGCTCTAGAGCACGAAGCAAAAGTTTCAAAAATCTCGGAAGAACAACTCTATTACCTCATGAGCCGTGGCCTATCCGAATCCGAAGCCACAGAGATGATTGTCATGGGCTTTGTCGAACCATTCACCAAAGAACTCCCAATGGAATACGCAGTCGAACTCAACAGACTGATTGCCTATGAAATGGAGGGGAGCGTGGGTTAAGGCAACAATTCGGGGAATTGTTGCCTTCCACGCTCGTCATTCTCACACTCCAACCGAGGTGGGAGATAAGGAGCGATGGGAATCGCTCCTCTTTGCAATTCAGACAACCTTGTTACTCAAACAGCCCAAAGCTGTTCAAACCCGTCAAACTCCCCACTGAAGTTGGAGATAGGGAGCGACGGAAGTCGCTCTTCTCTATAAATTACATAGTCTGGGAGACTATTTTTATCCTACTGACATCACTCCCTGCAAGGGAGTGACATATCATAAGGAGTTCCGTAGGAACTCTCTCCAACCGACGTTGGAGATGAGGAGTAGCGAATGCTCCTCTTTATAATTTCCTATGATTTATTGTTCTTCCACGCTCGTCGTTTTCTGTAAGAAAACGATGTATGGTAAGGAGTTCCGAGGGAACTCTTGCTTAGGGTGCTGACTATAAAGGAATAGCGAGGACTGCTCTACATAATCATGTACAAAACTGATTAGAAAAGCCCCTATTATGAAACAATATAAAACAAAAAAGCTTGAAATCCATACAAATTGATTTCAAGCTTTTTTGAATATTATCTGTTATAAGTTTTCATTGACATAGCGAACGAAGTGATTCCACCAAGAGACAGGCCAGTGTGCCTCCGCTACCGTCTCGGGTGCTACCATATCAATGCTAGGTTGCTCAACAATGTAACCTTGTCCAATCAAATCGGTATCGTTCAATTGTAAAGTTCCAATGACGGTACCTTTTTTTAAGGGTGCGTTGAAATTCGTTTGAAGGCTTGTAAAATTCGCTACCGTTGGCTCAGTATTTTTATTGCGTCGGATGACATATAAATCGCTTGCAGCTACAGCAGGGCTTGTTGCACTTGTACCGTTGAAGATTGAAACTTTACTCTTGTTGTAAGATTCCCCTTCTAATACTAGTTCTTCTAAAGAAAAGTATTGATAGATGTAGTTTAGTAAATTGTTGGTAGCGACGAATCGCTTGTCAGAGTTTTCCTTTCCATCAGTAGCACTTAAAATAACAGTAATCACCCGCATATTATTTTCATATGAGGTCGCTACGAAACTGGCACCGGCGGAATCTGTTGTTCCTGTTTTTAATCCATCCACTCCGTTTCGTCCATAAGCTAGATTTTTTAGCATCGAGTTAGAATTGGCATAGGTGATTCCAGAAAACTCATACGAGGCCATAGAGGTAATTTCCAAAACCTGTGGGTAATCTACTAATAAATGATGTGCGATAATAGCAACAGCAGTTGCACTTAGTTTGTTTTCGTCGGTGTCGCTACTGCCTGGATAACGATAGTCGCCTAAGTAGCTATTATTGACACCTGAGGCATTGACGATAGTGGCATCTGAAATTCCCCAGCTCTCTAGTTTTGTTCGCATTAAATCAACAAATAGCTGTTCACTTCCAGCCACCTTTTCAGCAAGAGCGATGCTGGCACTACTAGCAGAACTCAACAAGGAAGCTTGTAAGAGTTGTTTGACAGTATAAGATTGGGCGCTAAAATTTACATTCGCAACTGGGGAAGTAATACTTAAAGTATAAGGATATTCCGATATTTCAACTTGGCTATCCATAGTAAAATCCCCATTTTCAATAGCTTCGTATACAAGATAGGCAGTCAGAAGATTTGTTATTGAACCAACAGCAACAGGTGTTTGAGCCTCTTTTTCATAGAGGATTTTTCCTGTAGTTGCTTCAATGGCGAGTGCGTGAGAAGCTTCAGCGCTATATTCTTCAGCGGAAACATTTGAATTAAATGTTGCAATAAGCAATAGAATTCCTATCGTGAGGAGAAAAAATTTTTTCATTGAAAGTCTCCATCTTTCTGATGTTTTCTATTATTATAGCACAGAAATATAGAGCAGAAAACTACCGATAAAAATGAAAAGGGTATATGGAAGTGTTTTTGAAGACAGACAATAGTATCTCTTTTACAAAATTTTCTGACAAAAGTATTTTCTTTAAGAAAACTTTATGGTAGAATTGTATACGTAAACAGAATTTCATTCTGTTAAAATGAAAAAGAAAAACAGAGGTGTTTTATGAAAAAGTCTAAGCTTTTCACCCTTGCCGGAGTAACACTCCTATCTGCATCTGTATTGGCAGCATGTGGATCAAGTTCAAGCTCAAGTTCTAAGGAGCAAAATACAACTTATCCAACTGAAGTGACCAATGAAGGCACAGCCATCAAAGGCGGTCAATTGAATTACGCTATTGTGTCAGCGTCACCATCAACAGGCCTCTTGATTGATGAATTGACGGACAGTAATGTTGACAGTAGCTTTGGTTCTATGGTTGACAGCCCTATGTTTGGTTATGATGGTAACCGTAAGTTGGATGATTCAGGTCTTGCTAAAGTAGAGTTTGACACAGATAAGAAGACAGTAACGGTTACTTTGACAGGTAAAGATTACAAGTGGTCAGATGGCGAGGCATTCACAATCGACGACTATGTCTTCACCATCAAATCAATGGCTAGTAAAGACTACACAGGTGTACGTTATGATGATACCTTCACAAATATCGAAGGTATGGATGAGTTCCATGAGGGTACCGCGACAGACATCTCAGGTGTCAAAAAAGTTGATGACTACACAGTTGTCTTGACTATGAAAGAAATGACCCCTTCAATGATGTACGCAGGTGGTGCAGTACCAGCCTATGTTGCACCAGAACACATCTACAAAGATATTCCAGTTGCTGATTGGGAGTCAAACGAATACTCACGTACTGCTAAACACGTTGGTATGGGGCCATTCGTCATTAAAGAAATGGTAAGTGGTGAGTCTGTAACCTTTGCGGCTAACCCTAACTACTTCAAGGGTCAACCAAAATTGGACACTGTGAAAATGGATATCGTATCACCAGACACAATCGTGTCAGAAATGGAAGCTGGGAACTATGATATCGCGGAAATGCCAAATGACCAGTTGGATTCATACAAAGATTTGTCAAACATTACTTTGACAGGTGCAATTGGCTCTTCTTACGAGTACATTGGATTTAACCTTGGTACCTATGATGCCGAAGCAGGAACAAACGTCATGAATGAAAATGCCAAGATGAATGATGTGAAACTTCGTCAGGCGATGGGGTATGCTTTGGATACTAAGACAGCAGGTGAAAGTCTCTACAACGGTCTTTACAAACCAGCTAACTCATTGATTATCTCATTCTTCGGTGATGTACATGATTCTGAATTGGCAGGATACACTTACGATCCAGACAAAGCCAATGAGTTGCTTGACGAGGCAGGCTATAAAGACGTAGACGGTGATGGAATTCGTGAAGGTAAAGACGGTAAAGAATTCAAGATTACATTTGCAGCACGTAAACGTACAGAAGCAAATGAAACCTTGGTACAACAGTACATCACATGGTGGAAAGAAGTTGGCTTGAACGTTGAGCTTTACACTGGACGTACAATTGAAGTTAACTCATTCTATGATATGCTTCAAGCAAATGATCAAAATATTGATGTGTATGCAGGTGGTTGGTCAACAGGTTACGATCCAGACCCATCAGGTTTGTATGGAGCAAAAGCAAAATTCAACTTCAGCCACTTTGTATCAGATGAAAACACTAATCTTTTGAAAGCAATTGGTTCAGTAGACTCATTCGATGAGAAAACAAACATTGAAAACTACAAAGCATGGCAGGAATATGCATTTGAACAAGCGTTTGTTATCCCTACGTTCGAAAGCGAATCATTGATTGCTGTAAATAAACGCGTGAAATACTACGATCGTTACTATGGTTCAGCTTCAAAAGCAGGCTGGGAAGAACTTGAGTTGACAGCTGATAAAGGTGTCGTTGCAGAATAAAGTTTTGCTACTAACTCTGAGAAAAAGCCAACTATGGTTGGCTTTTTTCGAGTTGGTATGTAAGAAAATGGGAAAGTTTGTTAGAATTTCTGCCATTTGAGATGTTTATTTTTATTAAAATAGCTAGCATAAACCCCCAAATTGTGATAGACTAATAGAAATATTCTGTTTTAATAAGAATAGAATTTGAATCCTGAGCAGGGCGTTTGACGAACTGGCTAGTGATAAAAGGAGGAAAAGCGTGAGTAAGGAAAAGCCGCTTTTAGAAATGAAAGATTTGCACGTCGGATTTCGAATTGGTGATGAATTTTTTGATGCCGTTGATGGAGTTTCAATGGATCTACATAAGAATGAGATTCTTGCCATTGTTGGAGAATCTGGCTGTGGAAAATCAACCTTAGCAACGACTATTATGGGACTGCATAACCCTTTGAATACAAAAATTGAAGGTAGTATCCAATATAATAACCAAGAACTTGTTGGATTGACAGAAGATAAATACAATAGCATTCGCGGAAATGATATTGGGATGATTTTCCAAGATCCCTTGGCTTCACTTAACCCTCTGATGACAATTGGGGCTCAAATTGATGAAGCCCTTGTTTATCATACAGACTTAACAGCGACAGAGCGTAAGGAACGCGTATTGGAACTTTTGGGCCAAGTCGGCATTCCAAATCCAAAACGGACATTTAAGCAGTATCCACATGAATTGTCAGGTGGTATGCGTCAACGGATTATTATTGCGATTGCTCTTTCGTGTAAGCCACCTGTTATTATTGCGGATGAACCGACCACAGCCTTAGATGTGACGATTCAAGCTCAAATTTTGGATCTTTTGAATGATATTCAAGCAGAGACAGGATCAGGTATTATCCTTATAACGCATGATCTCGGAGTAGTGGCAGAAACGGCTGACCGCGTTGCAGTTATGTACGGTGGACAATTTGTGGAAGTAGCACCAGTAGAAGAGTTGTTCACAAATCCAAGACATCCATATACCCGCTCGCTTTTGAAATCAAATCCACAATCAGAAGGTGAGAGCGGAGATCTCCATGTTATCGAAGGAGCTGTGCCACCGATTACTAAAATGATCCGTCAGGGTTGTCGTTTTGCACCACGTATTTCATGGATTGAAGCATCAGCTCACGAAGAGAATCCAACTATGCACGAAGTTTCACCAAACCACTTCGTACGTTGTACGTGCCATGAGACATTCTATTTTGAAGAGGAGGCTTAAGAATGGGATTTATTGAAATCAACGATTTAAAAGTTCATTACCCAATTCGTAGTGGCTTCTTTAACCGTATCAAAGACCATGTATATGCTGTTGACGGTGTCAATATCGAAATCGAAGAAGGAAAAACCTACGGTCTTGTAGGGGAGTCGGGTTCAGGGAAATCAACGATTGGTAAAGCGATTATCGGTTTGGAACGTGCGACATCAGGTGAGATTTTTTATGAAGGTCAAAACGTGACCAATAAGTCTCGCAAAAAGAAAGGGACTTTCAACCGCGACGTACAGATGATTTTCCAAGACTCGCTTTCAAGTTTTAACCCTAAAAAACGAATTTTGGACATCATTGCAGAACCGATTCGAAATTTTGACCGTTTGTCGCCAGATGAAGAAAAAAAACGCGTTCTGGAATTGTTAGATATTATCGGTTTGAATGAAGAAGCTCTGATCAAGTATCCACATGAGTTCTCAGGAGGGCAACGCCAACGTATTGGAGTTGCACGTGCCCTTGCAAGTAATCCACGTTTAATCATTGCAGATGAACCTGTATCTGCATTGGATTTATCAGTTCAAGCACAAGTCTTGAACTATATGAAACGTATCCAAGAAGAGTATAAGTTGAGTTATCTATTTATCTCGCATGATCTTGGAGTTGTGCAACATATGTGTGATGAACTATTCATCATGTATCGTGGTCGCTTTGTAGAAACTGGCAATAAAAAAGATATTTATACAAACCCACAGCATATCTATACTAAGCGCTTATTGTCAGCGATTCCGGTTATTGATCCGGTTAATCGTGTTAAAAATAAAGAAAAACGTTTAGCAGCAGAGCAAGAATACCAAGAAAAGCAAAAATTCTACTATGATGCAAACGGCCGTGTATTCGATTTGCAAACTATTTCACCAACGCATAGCGTAGCGTTACCAGAAGAAGGAGGAAACTAAGTATGTGGAAAACTATTTTACGTCGTCTACTCATGATGATTCCTCAGATTATCATTCTTAGTATCGTCGCCTTTGCGTTTGCAAAAATGATGCCTGGTGATCCGTTTACAGGATTGATTGATCCGTCTATTGACCCAGCAGTTATTGAACAAAAACGGATAGCAGCAGGCTACTATGATCCTATCCACATTCAATATTTCCGTTGGATTGGAAATATTCTCCAAGGAGATTTTGGACAGAGCTTTGTCTTTAAACAGCCTGTTTTGAGTATTATCATGGAACGAATGAACAACACTATTTGGTTGTCGTTGTTAACTATGATTTTGACCTATGCCATTGCCTTGCCGCTTGGTATGATTGCAGGACGTTACCAAAATTCTATTGCAGATAGAATCATTGTTGTTTATAACTTTTTGACCTTCTCGACTCCGATATTCATCTTTGCTATTCTTCTATTATGGTTGTTTGGTTTTGGACTTGGATGGTTCCCGACTCGTGGTTCGGTTGGTTCAGGACTTGAAGGAATAGAGCTTATCTTTAGTCGTCTTCATCATATGATTTTGCCGGCCTTGACAATGGCTATCTTATCGACAACCAGTACGATTCAATACCTACGTACAGGAATTATAGACGCTAAAGGGCAAGACTATGTTCGTACAGCACGTGCAAAAGGTGTGCCAGAGAAAGTTGTGTATAATCGCCACATTTTCCGGAACTCTATTTTGCCAATCGCATCTTATTTGGGATATGAATTGACAGGGTTGATAGGTGGTGCAGTATTTGTTGAATCAATCTTTACCTATCCAGGTATGGGACAACTCTTCATCACTTCCCTTTCAGGACGTGACTATAGTGTTATCTTGGCCTTGATTTTGATGTTTGGATTTGCAACTCTATTGGGCACTCTATTATCAGATATCATTATGAGTATTGTAGATCCACGAATTCGTGTGAAATAAGGAGGAGTCAAGTGAGTAAAGAAACTAAAAAACAAGTCAACACGGCTTCAACTCCTCCAGGTGGATTTCGTGTTATCGCTAGAGAATTTTTAAAAGATAAGGTGGCCTTAGGCTCATTGATTATCTTGGTTACGATTTTATTGACTGTCTTTATTGGAAGTTTCTTCTTGAATCAAGAAGAAGTTATGAAAGTCAACTTGATGGGGCGTTATTTAGCACCTGGAGTTGATGGACATATTTTAGGAACAGATGAAGGCGGGAAAGATATATTCGGTCAATTAATTATCGGGGCTCGTAACTCAATCGTTATCGGATTTTCCATTACAATTATCACCAGTTTTATCGGAGTGTCTTTAGGAATCATTTCGGGTTATTATGGAGGTCGCCTCGACGGAATTCTGATGAGAATTGTTGATTTCATCATGATTTTGCCAACTCTAATGATGATAATTGTATTCGTTACTGTGATTAAGAACTATACAATCTATCACTTTATTGCCATTATGAGCGCTTTTTATTGGACCTTTAAAGCACGCTTTTTCCGGACGCGAACCTTATCGGAATCACGTTTGGATTATGTAAGTGCGTCGAAAACTCTTGGGACTAGTGATTTTATGATTATGTTCAGGGAGATTTTACCAAACCTCAGTTCATTGATTATTGTTAACCTAACATTGAATTTTGCAGGTAATATTGGTATTGAGACTTCCTTAACTTATCTTGGATTTGGTTTACCATCAACAGTTCCAAGTTTAGGAACCCTAATCTCTAATGCACGTAATGCAGATATTCTAGAAAATAAGACCTGGATTTGGTTGCCAGCAGCAATCTTTATCCTGGTCATGATGTTGTGTATTAACTACATTGGACAAGCTTTCCAACGTGCAGCAGATGCAAAACAACGTCTTGGATAAGAAAGAACAATGCAAGAATCAGAGATACTGCTGTAGTTTCTCTGATTTTTTTATTTTTCCCCTTGACACAGACTAGAAGGATATGATATACTTTTTAAGTTCTCGGTTGAAGGGAATCAATAATAAAAAAGTTTTAAAAAAATTAAAAAAGTTATTGACAAACAGAAACGGAACTGATATACTGATATAGTTGTCGCTTGAGAGAGCGGTAGACAAGACCTTTGAAAATTAAAGAAGACGAACCAAACGTGCAGGGTGATTTATCTAAAGGATAAATCGTCAATGACAAAACAAAACAATAAAACGGAAAGCTAGTCATAGCTTGAGTTTGAATCAAAACTTTTTATGAGAGTTTGATCCTGGCTCAGGACGAACGCTGGCGGCGTGCCTAATACATGCAAGTGGAACGCACTTATTTCACCGGAGCTTGCTCCACCGAGATAAGTGAGTCGCGAACGGGTGAGTAACGCGTAGGTAACCTGCCTCATAGCGGGGGATAACTATTGGAAACGATAGCTAATACCGCATAACAGTATTTACTGCATGGTAGATGCTTGAAAGAAGCAACTGCTTCACTATGAGATGGACCTGCGTTGTATTAGCTAGTTGGTGGGGTAACGGCTCACCAAGGCTTCGATACATAGCCGACCTGAGAGGGTGATCGGCCACACTGGGACTGAGACACGGCCCAGACTCCTACGGGAGGCAGCAGTAGGGAATCTTCGGCAATGGGGGCAACCCTGACCGAGCAACGCCGCGTGAGTGAAGAAGGTTTTCGGATCGTAAAGCTCTGTTGTAAGAGAAGAACGTGTGTGAGAGTGGAAAGTTCACACAGTGACGGTATCTTACCAGAAAGGGACGGCTAACTACGTGCCAGCAGCCGCGGTAATACGTAGGTCCCAAGCGTTGTCCGGATTTATTGGGCGTAAAGCGAGCGCAGGCGGTTTGATAAGTCTGAAGTAAAAGGCTGTGGCTTAACCATAGTACGCTTTGGAAACTGTCAAACTTGAGTGCAGAAGGGGAGAGTGGAATTCCATGTGTAGCGGTGAAATGCGTAGATATATGGAGGAACACCGGTGGCGAAAGCGGCTCTCTGGTCTGTAACTGACGCTGAGGCTCGAAAGCGTGGGGAGCGAACAGGATTAGATACCCTGGTAGTCCACGCCGTAAACGATGAGTGCTAGGTGTTGGGTCCTTTCCGGGACTCAGTGCCGCAGCTAACGCATTAAGCACTCCGCCTGGGGAGTACGACCGCAAGGTTGAAACTCAAAGGAATTGACGGGGGCCCGCACAAGCGGTGGAGCATGTGGTTTAATTCGAAGCAACGCGAAGAACCTTACCAGGTCTTGACATCCCGATGACCGCCCTAGAGATAGGGTTTCTCTTCGGAGCATCGGTGACAGGTGGTGCATGGTTGTCGTCAGCTCGTGTCGTGAGATGTTGGGTTAAGTCCCGCAACGAGCGCAACCCCTATTGTTAGTTGCCATCATTCAGTTGGGCACTCTAGCGAGACTGCCGGTAATAAACCGGAGGAAGGTGGGGATGACGTCAAATCATCATGCCCCTTATGACCTGGGCTACACACGTGCTACAATGGCTGGTACAACGAGTCGCAAGTCGGTGACGGCAAGCTAATCTCTTAAAGCCAGTCTCAGTTCGGATTGTAGGCTGCAACTCGCCTACATGAAGTCGGAATCGCTAGTAATCGCGGATCAGCACGCCGCGGTGAATACGTTCCCGGGCCTTGTACACACCGCCCGTCACACCACGAGAGTTTGTAACACCCGAAGTCGGTGAGGTAACCATTTAGGAGCCAGCCGCCTAAGGTGGGATAGATGATTGGGGTGAAGTCGTAACAAGGTAGCCGTATCGGAAGGTGCGGCTGGATCACCTCCTTTCTAAGGAAATGGAACCTGTACGTTAGTCTTCTTTAATTTTGAGAGGTCTTGTGGGGCCTTAGCTCAGCTGGGAGAGCGCCTGCTTTGCACGCAGGAGGTCAGCGGTTCGATCCCGCTAGGCTCCATTAACAACGAAAGTTGTTAAACTTGTCCATTGAAAATTGAATATCTATCAAACATTCCTAAACGTATGTAACAGTACGTATAGAAATAGTAACAAGAAAATAAACCGAAAACGCTGTGAATATTTAATGAGTTTTCTAATTTTAAAAAAATTAGGTTAATAAGGTTAAGTTAATAAGGGCGCACGGTGGATGCCTTGGCACTAGAAGCCGAAGAAGGACGTGACTAACGACGAAATGCCTTGGGGAGCTGTAAGTAAGCAATGATCCAGGGGTGTCCGAATGGGGGAACCCGGCAGGTTGATGCCTGTCACCCATCACTGTTAAGGTGGTGAGGAGGAAGACGCAGTGAACTGAAACATCTAAGTAGCTGCAGGAAGAGAAAGCAAAAGCGATTGCCTTAGTAGCGGCGAGCGAAACGGCAGGAGGGCAAACCAGAGAGTTTACTCTCTGGGGTTGTAGGACTGCAATGTGGACTTAAAGAT